>CAIYZT010000182.1 GCA_903930735.1 uncultured Paracoccaceae bacterium
ATGCGTTCCGCCTGACTTTCCTGAACAAATGCGACGAGTTGGAGCGCCAGACGGTGGCTGAATTCTACCAGCGCTGCTTTGGCGTCGAGCTGCCCGAAAGCGCCGCCTCGACCGCGATGAAGTGAACCTGCGAGCTGCGTGATCTGCGCGGCCCCGCGCCTTTGGCCCGGCTTGGGATTAAGAAATGACCAAACCTTCTGACAACCCCGCCGATCCGTTCAAAAAGGCGCTGGCCGACGCCACGCGCACCATGGCCAATGATACCGAAATGACGGTGACCTTTTCGGTCGATCCGGCAGGCATGACCAAAGAAGGCGTGCGTTTGCCGCAGGTCTCGCGCCGGATGAGCCGCGACGAAGTTCTGCTGGCGCGCGGCACCGCCGATGCCTTTGCCCTGCGCCGCAAATACCATAACGAGGCGACCGCCTTGCGCTATGCGCCCACCGGGCAGTTGGCGCGCGACATTTATGAGGCGATGGAACTGGCCCGCTGCGAGGCTGTTGGCGCGCGCGCCATGCCCGGCACCGCCAGCAATATCGACGCCAAGATCGCCCATGAGGCCGAGCGCAAGGGCTATTCCCAGATCACATCGGCTGCCGATGCGCCCCTGCCTCTGGCGGCGGGCTATCTGGTGCGGCATCTGGCGACGGGCCGCGATCTGCCCAAGGGCGCGGATAATGTGATGAACCTGTGGCGCGGCTTCATCGAGGAGCAGGCCTCGGGCACGCTTGAAAATCTCGATCATGTGCTGGGTGATCAGGCGGCTTTTGCCCGGCTCGCGCGCAAGGTGATCGCGGATCTGGGCTACGGCGATCAGCTGGGTGATGATCCGGACCGCGAGGAGCCCGAAGAAGACGGCGGCGAGGAAGAGGCCGAGGAAAGCCCCGAAGATTCGGGGTCCGAAAGCCAGGACTCCGAGGAAAGCGAAGCCGCGCCCGAGCAAAGCCAGGAGGATCAGGACGACGAAAGTCAGGCCCAGGTCACGATGGAAGACAGCGCCGATATGGAGCAGGGCGACGAGTCCGAACTGCCCGAGGGCGAGGCGCCGCTAGAGCCGCCGCCCCCCGCCGCCCATTCGGACGCCGACCCGAACTATACCGTCTATACCACAGATTTCGATGAAGAAATCATGGCTGAGGACTTGGCAGAACCGGCCGAACTAGAGCGCCTGCGCGCCTATCTGGACCAGCAGCTGGAACCCTTGAAGGGCGCGGTTTCGAGGCTGGCGAACAAACTGCAGCGCCGCCTTCAGGCGCAGCAGAACCGGTCCTGGCTTTTTGATCTGGAAGAGGGAACGCTCGATGCCGGGCGGCTGGCGCGGGTTGTGGCCAATCCAACCACGCCTTTGTCGTTCAAACAGGAAAAAGACACCGAGTTTCGCGATACCGTGGTCACTTTGCTGATCGACAACTCCGGCTCGATGCGGGGGCGGCCCATTTCAATCGCGGCGATCTGCGCCGATGTTCTGGCGCGCACGCTGGAGCGCTGCTCGGTCAAGGTCGAGATCCTGGGCTTCACTACCCGGGCCTGGAAGGGCGGGCAAAGCCGCGAGCGCTGGCTGGCGCAGGGCCGCCCGCTGCAGCCGGGCCGTCTGAACGATCTGCGCCACATCGTCTACAAATCCGCCGATGCGCCTTGGCGGCGGGTGCGGCCCAATCTGGGGCTGATGATGAAAGAGGGGCTGCTGAAGGAAAACATCGACGGCGAGGCGCTGGAATGGGCGCATCGGCGGATGTTGCGGCGGCCCGAGGCGCGGCGTATCATGATGGTGATTTCGGACGGCGCGCCAGTGGACGATTCCTCGCTGTCGGTCAACCCCGCGAATTTTCTGGAAAAACACCTGCGCGATGTGATCGCAATGGTCGAAAAGCGGCGCGCGGTGGAGTTGATTGCGATCGGTATCGGGCATGACGTGACCCGCTATTACCAGCGTGCGGTGACGATAACGGATGTCGAGCAATTGGCCGGGGCGATGACCGAACAGCTGGCTGGATTGTTTGAAACCGATCCGCGCAAGCGCAACAGGGCACTGGGCAAACGGGCAGGATAGGGGGCGCGTCCCCACTTGGCCTTGCGGCCAAGTCACCCGAGGATTTTTCTTTCAAAGTGAAGGCGCACTGATGTTTCAGACCTTTGACAGCCCCGCAAATCCCGAACAAGGCCCCGGTCGGCTGGCGCTACTGCGCGGGCAGATGGCGCGGGCGGGGGTGCAGGGGTTCATCATTCCGCGCGCCGATGTGCATCAGGGTGAGTATGTGGCGGCGCGCGATGAGCGGCTGCAATGGCTGACTGGATTTACCGGCTCGGCGGGGTTTTGCATCGCGTTGATGGGCAACGCGGGGGTCTTTATCGACGGGCGCTATCGCACGCAGGTCAAGGGTCAAGTTGATCTGGCCCATTTCACGCCGGTGCCCTGGCCCGATGTGAAGCCTGCCGAATGGCTGCGCGCCAATCTTGAGGTGGGGCCAGAGTCAGGGGTAGTGGGGTACGATCCTTGGCTGCACAGCGCCGATGAGATCGCCCGGATCGAGGCGGCGTTGGGGGGATCGGGGATCAGCTTGCAGGGCATGGCCAATCTGGTGGATGCGATTTGGCCTGATCAGCCTGACGCGCCGCTAGGGCGGGCCTTTGCGCATCCGGTTGAACTTGCGGGGGAAAGTGCGGGATCGAAGCGGGCTCGGCTGGCCGAAGGGCTGCGCAGTGCGGGCCAGCGCTCGGCGGTGATCACTCTGCCGGACAGCCTATGCTGGCTGTTGAACCTGCGCGGATCGGATGTGCCGCGCAACCCGGTGCTGCAGGGTTTTGCGGTGCTGCAGGATGATGCGCGCGTGATCCTGTTTGCCGATGCGGGCAAGTTTGATGCGCAAACCTTGGCCTTTTTGGGCGATGAGGTCACCCTGCGCCCGATGCAGGAATTTGCGCCGTCTTTGGCCGGAATGCAGGGGCCGGTGCGCGTGGACAAGGGCACGGCGCCGCTGGCCGTCTCGCAGCTTTTGACCCAATCCGGCATCGCTTTTGAATGGGGCGATGATCCCTGCCGGCTGCCGAAAGCCAAAAAGAACGCGGCCGAGTTGGAGGGGATGCGCCAGGCCCATCTGCGCGACGGCGCGGCGGTGGTGGAGTTTTTGTGCTGGCTGGACGGCGCGGCACCCCAGGGCGGTGTGACGGAAATCTCGGCGGTGCAGGCGCTTGAAGGGTTCCGGCGGGCGACAAATGCCCTGCATGATATCTCGTTTGACACGATTTCGGGCGCGGGTCCGAACGGGGCGATCATGCATTACCGGGTCAGCGAGGACAGCAACCGAGCGCTTGGGAAAAACGAGCTCTATCTCGTTGATTCCGGTGCGCAATATCTGGACGGGACCACCGATATCACCCGCACCGTGGCGATTGGCGATCCGGGGGATTATGCACGGACCTGCTACACCCGCGTGCTGCAAGGCGTGATCGCGATCTCGCGGGCGCGTTGGCCGCGCGGGCTGACGGGGCGCGATCTGGACCCGCTGGCACGGGCGGCGCTTTGGACAGCGGGGCAGGATTTCGATCACGGTACGGGCCACGGCGTGGGCGCCTTTTTGTCCGTCCATGAGGGGCCGCAGCGGTTGAGCCGGGTCAGTGAAGTGCCAATCGAAGAGGGCATGATCCTGTCCAACGAGCCGGGCTATTACCGCGAGGGTGAATTCGGCATCAGGCTCGAAAATCTGATCGTGGTGCACAAAGCAGCCGATCTGCCGGGCGGCGACAAGCGCGATCAGTTGGGGTTTGAAACGCTTACTTTCGTACCTTTCGACCGGCGGCTGATCCTGAGCGCGGAATTGTCCAAAGCCGACCGCGACTGGCTGAATGCCTATCATGCGGCGAGTTTTGACAAACTCGCGCCCCGGCTGTCAGCTGCGGCGCGCGATTGGGCCGAGCACGCCTGCGCGCCGATCTAGAGCGGATTGCCTTCAATCTGATTCAGATTGAAGGCGATCCAAGACCCGCACAGCCGGGAATACTGCGGTTGCGCTCAACCCTGTGAACCCGATTGAGCGCAACACGCTTTAAACCTCGGCGGCAACCTGCCGCACGCGCTCGACCATGGCGCGCAAACCGTTGGAGCGCTGCGCTGAGAGATGGTCGTTGAGGCCGAGGCGCGCCAACTCTCCGGGCGCGTCGATCCGGGCCACCTGCCCTACCGGCACCCCCGAATAAAGCGCATGCAGGATCGCGATCAAGCCGCGCACGATCATCGCATCCGAGGTGCCTTGAAAATCGAACTTGCCCGCCTCGACCACCGGGCGCAGCCAGACCTGACTGGCGCAGCCCTCGACCTTCAGCGCGGGCACCTTGAAGCTGTCGTCCAGATCGGGAAAGGCGCGGCCAAGTTCGATCACATGGCGATAGCGGTCTTCCCAATCGTCAAAAAAGGCGAAGGTTTCGGCGATGTCTTCAAAGGCGGGGCTGGCCATGGCGATCTCCTGCATCATCTGCCGGGACTAGAGCGGATTGCCTTTAATCTGATTCAGATTGAAGGCAATTCAAGACCAGCACAGGCCGGGAATATTGCGGTTGCGCGCAATCAGGTGAACCCGATAGAGCGCAACACGCTCTAGCGAAGCTGTGGGCAAAGGTCCAGCCTTAGGCTTTTCAAACGGTGGGGCATAGGGTAGCAAGGGGCAAAGATGGGAACCCAACCGATGCGCCTTGCGAAATCTGCCGCCCTTGTAGCCCTGATCGGTATGACCGCCTGCAGCGGTTTCAGTGCCAGCAAGCTCAATCCGTTGAACTGGTTCAAACGCTCGGCCCCCGAGCAGATGGAATTCATTCAGCGCCCGGTGGATGCCCGCGCTTTGGTCGCGCAGGTTACCGAGTTAAAGATTGAGGCCTTTCCGGGCGGCGCCATCGTGCGCGCAACTGGCGTTCCGACCTCGCAGGGCTGGTGGGATGCGGAATTGGTCAAGGTCGCTTCCGAAGAGGATGGCGTGATCTTGTTTGAGTTCCGTATTTATCCGCCGCCCGTGCAGCGCCCGGCTGGCACGCCTTTCTCGCGGGAAGTGACGGTTGCTGCATCGCTGTCCAACATCGCGCTGCAGGATGTCAGCAAGATCGTGGTGCAAGGTGAGGCGAACGCGCTGTCCTCTCGCCGCTAATTTATAAGCGGAAAAAGGACTTAAAGCCGGACAACCCGCACTTCGTTGCCCTTGGCCGACAGGGCAATCTCGCCCTTGCACAGCCGGATAGCGTCATCGCCAAAGACCTCGGCGCGCCAGCCCTGCAAAGCTTCGCCTTCGCGCCCGCCTGCCGCAATCGCATCCAGCTCGGAGGCCGAAGCAATCAGTTTGGGCGCGACGCCCAGCTGCTCGGACTTTGCCTTCAGCAAAACCCGCAAGAGATCGGCGAGCGCTGGATTGACCTGCAACTGCTCTTTATCCGCCTCAACCTTTGGCAGATCGCCGGTTTCCATCCCGGTCTTGATCGCGGCCAGAATGCCATCGGCGATCTCGGCCTTGCGCCCTTCGCGCAGCAAAAGCCGCGAGCGGCCCAGCTCTTCGGTCGTGGTCGGCCGGGTTGATGCCAGCTCGAGCAGCGCATCATCCTTCATCACGCGCGAACGGGGCACGTTTTGCGCCTGCGAATAGGTCTCGCGAAAACGGGCCAATTCGCGCACGATCGCCAGAAACCGCCCCGAGGTGGTGCGGGTCTTGATCCGCAACCAGGCCTCTTCGGGCCGCACGGTATAGGTTTCGGGGTTCAGCAGCACCTGCATCTCGTCTTCGAGCCAATGGCTGCGGCCGTTCTTTTGCAACTGCGCGGCCAGCCATTCGTAGATCACCCGCAGATGCGTGACATCGGCCACCGCATATTCGGACTGGGCCTGGCTCAGCGGGCGGCGCGACCAATCGGTAAAGCGCGAGGTCTTGTCGAGATTTTGCTTGGCGATGCGCTTGACCAGCGTCTCGTAGCCCGCCTGCTCGCCAAAACCGCAGACCATGGCGGCGACTTGGGTATCGAACAGGGGATTGGGGAAAACCCCGCCTTCGACAAAGAAAATCTCCAGATCCTGACGCGCCGCGTGAAAGACCTTGACGGTCGCCTCATGCCGGAACAGATCGTACAGCGGCTCCATGCTCATCTGATCGCCTTCGATCGGATCGACCAGAACCGCCTCGCCATCCTTGCCGGGCAAGGCCATCTGGATCAGGCACAGCTTGGACCAATAGGTCCGCTCGCGCAGAAACTCTGTGTCGATGGTGACGTAGGCTTCGGCTTTGGCAGCGGTGCAAAAGGCGGCGAGATCGTCAGTCGTGGTGATGGTGCGCATCAGGCGTCTTTCGCATTGGGGCCGCGGGGGCATCCCGCACCTGTTCGGTATAGGCATGGGGGGGCGGCTTGGCAAACGGCTTTTCCGGGGCGCAATATTCTGGGCGGCGATTGGCCAGAGGCGTCAGGCCCAAGGCTGCGGCTCTTGGGAATAGGCGATATAAAGCGGATGTTTGGGCGCGCCCGACAGGGTCAGGCCCAGATGATACAGCGGGCGGCCAGTGGCCCGCAGCAGGTTCGCGGCGGCCTCGCCGCGGCCCAGATGCGCGCCGTGCGTGCCCCAGGCACAGACCAAAAGCGTGCAGGTGGCCGCCAGATCGGTGATTGCGCCATCGTTCAGCGGGCCCACCGGATCGGCCTGCGCGCGCATCACGCGCGGATCGGTGGCGCGAAAGGCAAAGATATTGGCCACGCCAAACCCCGCATAGCCCAAGGCCCGCGCCCGCCGCTCGCAGCGTTCGACCGTCGGGTCATTCTGCGCCTCGGTCGCGGTCGAGGGGTTCAGCATCACGAACCCGATGCGCCCCTCGCCCGCCCCCCAATCACGGGTCAACAGATAGCGGTACTGCCCGCAAACAGAATAGACCGCCTGGCTGGCAGTGCCGTCTTTTAGGTGCGAGCGGGTCAGGGGTGCGGAGTTTTGCATGACCCGTGGATAACTCCAATTCCGGGTTTGACAAGCCATGTTCGGATTGGCTTAAGTGCGGGCACCAATTGCACAGTTGGGGAAGTCTGGTCCGTAGTTTACGAGTTTTGGGTTCCAGCGGTTTTTATTGCCATGGCGGGCGCGACCCTTTTGGTTGGTTTCGATCTGGACGATCCGCTGGAGCCGGCTGCGCCAGAAGCCGATCATGACGATCTTTCCCTCATGGAGCCGTTCCCCGAAGAGATCGAGGATATTGATCCGGTCGGCGCCGAGCCGATGCCAGGTTATCCTTTGTTTGCGGCCAATGGCCCAACCCCGCCAGACGGCAAGTTGGGCTGAGCGCGGGCCTATAGCTGAGCAGACTTTTGGCCCGGCGGCGGGGTCAAAAGCGGGCGCAGCAGCGCCATGGGATGGCTGCGCAACGTCAGCCGCATCGACACATAATCCTCCACCACCGCCTCGCCCTCACTCAGATCGGGAAAGCGCACCTCGGCCTCCTGCAAACCCTCGCCGTCGATATCGCGGGCAAACAGCGGCAACGGCGCCAGCCCTGATACCGCCTGCGCCGCCCAAAGCGCCTCGCGCCGGTTCAGGCCCAGCACGGCAAAGGCATCGGCCTCGGCCAGTTTTGCCAGAACGCCCGGGCGCACCCCGGCGCGGCGCCACAGATCCTCAACCCCCGGATAGCCATTGCCGCGCGCCCCCACGATCCACAAAGCTTCGTCCTGCGCGAGACCCTTGATCTGCCGGAACCCCAACCGCAGCCGCAGCCCATCAAGGCTCGGCTCCAGCACATTATCCCAATGGCTGCGGTTGATGCAGGGCGGCAGCACCTGCACCCCATGCTCGCGCGCATCGCGTACGATCTGCGCCGGGGCATAGAATCCCATCGGCTGGCTGTTCAAAAGCGCGCAGGCAAAGACCGCCGGATGGTGCCGCTTCAACCAGGCGCTGGCATAGACCAGCAGCGCGAAACTGGCGGCATGGCTTTCGGGGAAACCATAAGAGCCGAACCCTTCGATCTGGGCGAAACAGCGGGCGGCAAACTCGGGGTCATGGCCGTTCTTGGCCATGCCCGACAAAAACCGGTCGTGAAATTCGCTGACCGAGCCATGTTTCTTGAAGGTGGCAAGCGAGCGGCGCAGCCTGTCGGCCTCTTCGGGGGTAAAGCCCGCGCCAATGATGGCGATCTGCATCGCCTGCTCCTGAAACAGGGGCACGCCAAGCGTCTTGCCCAGGACCCGGCCCAGATTATCCGAGGGAAAACTGACCTTTTCCTCGCCGTTCCGGCGCCGCAAAAACGGATGCACCATATCGCCCTGAATGGGGCCGGGGCGGATGATGGCGACCTGAATGACCAGATCGTAGAAACTGCGCGGCCGCATCCGGGGCAGAAAATTCATCTGCGCGCGGGATTCGACCTGAAACACGCCCAAAGAATCCGCCTGACACAGCATGTCATAGGTCGCCGGATCCTCGGCCGGCAGGCTGGCCAGAGAGTAGCGGGTCTGATGGTGCCGGTCGATCAGATCAAAGGCCTTTCGGATGCAGGTCAGCATCCCCAAAGCCAGAATATCGACCTTCAGGATGCCCAGACTGTCGATATCATCCTTGTCCCAGCAGATGACGGTGCGGTCCTCCATCGTGGCGTTTTCAATCGGCACCAATTCGTCCAGACGGCCCTCGGTGATGATAAAGCCGCCGACATGCTGGGACAGATGGCGCGGAAAGCCTTGGATTTCCTCGATCAGCTGCAAGGTGATGCGCAGGCGCCGGTCAGCGGGGTCGAGCCCGATTTCCGCGAGCCTTTGCGCCATCATCGCGCCCTTGGCCCCAAACCCCCAGATCTGGCTGGACATGGCGGCAAGCGTATCTTCGGACAGGCCCATCACGCGCCCCACCTCGCGCACCGCGCGCTTGCCCCGATAATGGATCACCGTCGCGCACAGCCCCGCGCGGTGGCGCCCATAGCGTTCATAGATGTGCTGGATCACCTCTTCGCGGCGCTCATGTTCGAAATCGACGTCAATATCGGGCGGCTCGTTGCGGGCCTCCGAGACGAAACGCTCGAACACCATGGTGCCGATTTCGGGCGAAACCGAGGTGACCCCCAGCGCATAGCAGACAATCGAATTGGCAGCCGAGCCGCGCCCCTGACACAGGATCCCCCGATCCCGCGCGAAACGCACTATGTCATGCACGGTCAGAAAATAGGGCTCGTATTTCAG
The DNA here is from genome assembly GCA_903930735.1 of uncultured Paracoccaceae bacterium. GTDB lineage: Bacteria > Pseudomonadota > Alphaproteobacteria > Rhodobacterales > Rhodobacteraceae > CAIYZT01. The sequence goes on from CAIYZT010000182.1 coordinate 9,178, forward strand.
CTTGGCGATCAGGGCAAGTTCGTGATTGACTTGGGCCGCAACCTTGTCCGGCACGCCGTAGGGATAGCGCCAATGCAGCC
>CAIYZT010000183.1 GCA_903930735.1 uncultured Paracoccaceae bacterium
CGTATTGATGTTTTACCTTGCGGAGTTATATATTGAAAATGAATTTTGTTGACCTGTGGCATCAGGAATTGTGATATGATTAGAAATTTGGATCTGACCGCGCTGCGTTCTTTTGTGGCCGTCGCGGACGAAGGCGGCGTTACGCGGGCGGCGGGGTTCCTGAACCTGACGCAATCGGCGGTTTCGATGCAGATCAAGCGGCTCGAAGACATGCTGGGCGTGCAGATCCTGGACCGTAGCACCCGCAAGGTGGCGCTGACCGGCGCTGGAGAACAGCTTTTGGGCTATGCGCGCAAGATGATCAATCTGAACGACGAGGTTTTTGGTCGCCTCACCCATGCCGCCCATGAGGGCGAAATTGTGCTGGGGGTGCCGCATGACATCGTCTATCCGCTGATCCCGCAGGTCATGCGGCGCTTTGCACGCGAGTTTCCAAAGATGCGGATCATCTTGCAATCTTCCTATACGCTGATCCTGCAAGACCAGTTTTCGCGCGGTGAATGCGATGTGATGCTGACCACCGAGCGTGCGCTTGGCGCGGACGGCGAAGAGTTGGCTGAATTGCCGCTGGTCTGGGTCGGCGCGCCAAGCGGGCAAATATGGCGGCAGCGGCCCCTGCCTTTGGCTTATGAGCAGGCCTGTATCTTTCGCCAAGAAGTGCAGGCCTCGCTGGATCGGGCCGGGATCGCTTGGGAGATGGTGGTGGTCAGCCAGAACACCCGCTCGGTCGAGGCGACGGTTTCTGCCGATCTGGCGGTGCATACGGTGCTGTCGGGCTCCGAGCCGCGGCACGTGGAACGGATCGCCCATGGCGGGGCCTTGCCCGAGCTTTTGCGGATGAAGATCGGTCTTTACCTGCCGCAAACGGCCGGACCGGTGCAGATTGCCTTGGCGCAGATGCTTCGGGCGGCTTTTGCAGGGCAAAGGCAGACCGGCCCGGTTTCGGTCGCGGCGGAGTGATCTGCCCGCGAACGGCAGGGCGTAAACCACAGGTGTCAGGGCACCTTTTGGGGCGCCAATTGATTCGCCCCGCTGATCCTATCCGCAAGATCCGCCGGTCAAAGGGCCTTCGTGACCGTTTCCTGCTCCCGCGAATGCGCAAAATCATAGGATTCGGTTGAAATTGAGCACGGAAAATGCGATACAGCTTTTGAGCGAACCTGTTCAACTAAAAGGAATAAGAGCCTTTAGGCGTTAGTTGTCCGAATTCTTGCGCAACTGTACAATTGACCGGATCCGTTTAGATTGGTTAGAGTATAGGTTAGCGGATGTTTCTATGGGCCAGTGGAGACAGATGCGGTTTGGGTTTTTTTGGGCCATGGTCAAATCAAGCGTAAGCAGTAGATCGGAGATTTTGATGAAACACCCCGTAGATGCGCATGTGGGAAAACGTATCCGCCATCGTCGCTGGATGGTTGGCATGACGCAGCAGCAACTCGCCAATCAAGTCGGCATCAAATTCCAGCAGATCCAGAAGTATGAGACCGGCATGAACAGGGTCTCTGCCTCGCGTCTGTGGGATATTTCGGAATCGCTTGGCGTCACCATCTCCTTTTTCTTCGAGGGTATTCAAGACGCCGCCGCGACGATGAAAGTCGCTGGCACCGATTTGATGGCCGACAAGGAAGCGCTCGAGTTGGTGCGCTCCTACTATGCCATTCCCGAGGCTCAGCGCCGCCGGCTGTTCGATCTGGCCCGTGTCCTGTCGGACGCCGCCTAATCTCAACCAAAGCCTTGACCCGCCGCCCCCCAGCCATTAGCGCCAAGGGGCGGTCTTTTTTGGGCCAAGGGGCAGGCGAGGCATCGAGTGACATCTCTCTCTCAATCCGACATGGCGCAGATCATGAACGTGGCCCATGCTTTGGCCGATGCCGCGCGCAAGGCGACCCTGCTGCATTTCCGCTCGGACGGATTGACCGCCGACAATAAGGCGGCGAGCCACTTTGACCCGGTGACGGTCGCGGACCGCCTGTCCGAGCAGAACATGCGCGCGATCCTGGCCGATCTGCGGCCCGATGACGCGATCCTGGGCGAAGAGTTTGGCCCCAAAAGCGGCACCTCGGGCCTGACCTGGGTGCTGGACCCGATTGACGGCACCCGCGGCTATCTGTCGGGCACGCCGACCTGGGGGGTTCTCATCTCCGTGCGTGACGCCGCCGGGCCGATCTACGGGATCATCGACCAGCCTTATATCGGCGAGCGTTTCGAAGGCGGTTTTGGCCGGGCCATGGTCGAGGGGCCGATGGGCCGAAAGACCCTTAAATGCCGCGCCCCCCGCCCCCTGTCCGAGGCGATCCTGTTCAGCACCTTCCCTGAGGTTGGCACCCCCGCCGAAGCCACCGCCTTTCGCCGTGTCGTTCCCCAGATGCGCCTGACGCGCTATGGCATGGATTGCTATGCCTATGCCCTGATCGCGGCGGGCCAGATCGACTTGGTGATCGAGGCTGGTTTGCAAGCTTATGACGTGCAGGCCCCGATCGCGGTGATCGAGGCGGCGGGCGGTATCGTGACCAATTGGCAAGGAAAACCGGTGCTGAATGGCGGCCAAGTGCTTGCCGCGGCCAATGCAAAGGTCCATGCCGCCGCCATGGCGCTGCTGAATGCGCAATAGCCCATAAGAGTTTTCTGATTTTATTGTCTTCTCTACCCGGCAATCCTTGGTAATCTAGACGTGCCGGGTCTTGAGTCCTTATCCCCTTCTGTCACCCCGGCTTTCCCTATTCACCGAAGGGGTGGATGAAATGGGGAAAAGCATGTCTGAAATCCTGATCAAGAACGCCGATGTTGTGGTGACAATGGACGCCGCGCGCGCCGAATTGCGCGGCGCCGATGTGCTGATCCGCGGCGGAGTGATTGCGGCGGTGGGGCAGGGCTTGACCGCTCCGGGCGCGCAGGTGGTGCAGGCGCAGGGCTGCGTTGTGACCCCCGGTCTGGTCAATACCCACCACCATCTGTTCCAGACCCTGACCCGCGCCGTGCCCGGTGGTCAGGACGCGCTGCTGTTCGGCTGGCTGAAAACGCTCTACCCGATCTGGGCGCGCTTTGGGCCGCAAGAGATTTTCACCTCAGCACAAATCGGGCTGGCGGAATTGGCGCTGTCGGGCTGTTCGATGACCTCGGACCATCTCTATCTGTTCCCAAACGGGTCACGGCTGGATGACAGCATCGCGGCGGCATCGGAGGTGGGACTGCGGTTCCACACTACGCGCGGCGCGATGAGCATTGGGGAATCCGCAGGCGGTCTGCCGCCCGATGCGCTGGTCGAATCCGAGCCTTCGATCCTGAAGGACATGATTCGCCTCGTCGATACCTTCCATGATCCAAGCGCGGGCGCGATGCTGCGGGTCGCGCTGGCGCCTTGCTCGCCCTTTTCGGTCAGCCGCGATCTGATGCGCGAAACAGCGCTTTTGGCCGCCGATAAAAAGGTCATGCTGCACACCCATCTGGCCGAGAATGACGAGGATATCGCCTATTCCCTTGCCAATTTCGGCTGCCGTCCCGGTCAATATGCCGAAGATCTGGGCTGGACCGGTGACAACGTCTGGCATGCCCATTGCGTCAAGCTGGATGCCTCCGAGATCAGCCTTTTCGCCCGCAGCGGCACCGGCGTCGCCCATTGCCCCTGTTCAAACTGCCGGCTCGGCTCGGGCATCGCGCCGGTGCGCGCCATGCGTGATGCCGGGGTCAAAGTAGGCCTTGGGGTGGATGGATCGGCCAGCAGCGACGTGAGCAATCTGGTGGCCGAGGCGCGCATGGCGCTGCTTGTGCAGCGCGTGGCAAGTGGCGCCGATGCCATGTCCGCGCGGCAAGCCCTGGAGATTGCCACGCTCGGCGGTGCGCAGGTGCTTGGGCGGGGCGATTGCGGCAGCCTGCAGATCGGCAAACGCGCCGATATCGCGGTCTGGGATGTCTCGGGGATCGAGGCGGCAGGCTCGTGGGATCCGGTCGCGGCGCTGATGCTTTGCGGGCCAAACCGGGTGCGGGATCTGTTTGTCGAGGGCCGGGGCGTGGTGCGGGCGGGGCAACTGACCACGCTGGATCTGCCAAAGGTCATTGAAAATCAAAACAAATTGGCGCGGGCGCTGATGGGCTGAGCGCGGCCATTTGGCCGTCTAGAGCGAATTGCCTTCAATCTGATTCAGATTGGAGGCAATCTAGGACCAGCAGAGGCCGGGAATATTGCGGTTGCGCTCAATCGGGTTTACCCGATTGAGAGCAACACGCTCTAGTTGGTCTTGCGCACCGGCATAAAGGGCAGGGGGGCGATGGCGATGCCCTCTTCCAACAAGGTCTTGGCATCGTCAAACCGCGCCTCGCCGTAGATGGAGCGTTCGGTTGCCTCGCCCAGATGCATCTTGCGCGCCTCGGCGACGAAATTCACCCCGACATAATCCGAATTTGCCTCGACCTGACGGCGCATTTCGGCGAGCGCCGTCTCCACCTCGCTTTGCGGCTGCGACAGCTGCCCCTTGGTCTCCAGCGCTGCCGCCGCTTTGCGCGCCGGGCGGACCGAAGGGGCCATCAGCGCCTTGCTAACCTTAAAGGAGCCGCAGCTCGGGCAGCTTAACTTGCCTCTCTCCGCCAAAGCGCCAAAAGCCTCGGCGCTGGCGAACCAGCTGTCAAAGGCATGCTCTTTGTCACAATTCAGGGAATAGCGGATCATGGAATTGGGGTGGGCCTGTTAGGTGAACTAAAGATATGGCCCTGAAAGGCCAACGGAGCAAGGGCCAAACGCCGTTCTCAGCGCCCGGCCTAAGCGCCGCTTTGGGGGACAAGATAGTCCGGCAGCGCGCCCAGCAAGGCCCGCAAACCCGGCTCATTGACCTTGCGCGCGGCGACTTTGGCCGAAAACCATTTGCGCCGCCGCTCGTGGCGTTCGGGGAATTTCTTGGACAGCCGGGTAACGCGCAGACCAAAAATCTCGACCTCACAGGGCAAGGACTTTTTCGGGGTCAACACCTTGTCATAATAGAACTTTCCAAGGCTAAGCGCGCCAATCTCGCCCTCGGCACCCGCCTCTTCCCAAGCCTCCTGCGCGGCGGCCTGCGCGGGGCTGCGCCCCTGCATCGCCCAGCCCTTGGGAATCACCCAGCGCCCGGTATCGCGGCTGGTAATGAGCAGAACCTGAACCCGCCCCAAATGCATGCGCCAACAAATCGCGCCGCATTGCGCGGCGCCAACGGCCGCGGAAACGGAAGGCAGGGAACCCTGAAACACTTGCTCAACCTCAAGACCTGGCTGCCTAAAAGCAGTCTTCTGCACCTTATTATGGCATAAAAGCAGACGAAGGTAAGCCTTTACCGAAACTTTTATTTGAATGTCACTAAGGGCACCCTTGGAAAGGCGGCCTTGGTATACGATCAGATCGGGCTTTGTGCTGGCGACGGCAAAGCGGCCTGAATGCGGACGATGATCGGATCGATTTCCACTGAAAAGGGCGCAAGGCAAGCGGTGGCGGCGGCGGCGAGGCTGGCTTGCCTTGCGGCTGGAATCTGGAGCAGGGCTTCGGCTAGCCCGCTGACCTGCGCCACGCAAACCGCCCCTTGTGCAAGCGCCAACGCTGCAAATTGCGGCGCGAAATTGCTGACCGAGGGGCCATGGATCAAGGCACAGCCATGGCTGGCGGGCTCAAACGGCGTATGGCCGCCGCGCTCGGCAAAGGTGCCGCCGATCAGGCAAATCCCGGCCATGGCATACCAAAGCGGCATCTCGCCCATCGTATCGGCAAGGTAGATTTGGGTATCCGCCCCCGGCACCTGCCCGCGCGAGCGTTGGGCCATCGGCAGGCCCACCGCGGCAATCAGGCGCGCAATCTCGGGCCCGCGTGCCGCATGGCGGGGCGCGAGGATCATGAATTGCGGCCCGCCCCTGTGCCGCGCCTCGGCAAAAGCCGCCACGATCCCGGCTTCCTCGCCATCATGGGTTGAAGCGGCCAGAAGGATCTGCGTGCGGGGAGCGGGCGCGGCAAAGGGGGCGGGCAAAAGGGCGGGACTGGTCTGCGCCTTCAGCATGATCTGCGGGCCCAGAACCTGCACCGGCAGGCCAAGCGCCGCCAACCTTTCCCCCGAACCCGCATCCTGCGGCGACAGCCAGTCTATCCGGCTCAAGAGCGCCCCGATCAGCCCCGGCCAAAGCGCCCATCGCGCCGCCGACCGCGCTGACAGCCGCGCGCCGATCACCAGAATCTGTACCCCGCGCCGATGCGCCGCTGCCAGCCGCGCGGGCCAGAACTCGCTCTCTAGAAGGACCAGAACCTGCGGCTGAAACCGGTCCAAAAGCCGCCCCGCCGCCCCCGCCGTATCAAAGGGCGCCAGCGCGCCGCGCACCCCCGGCAAGCCCCAGCGGGCGATCAGATCGCGCCCCGTCAGGCTGTTGCAGGTGATCAGGATCTGCAAACCGGGCCGCTCTTTGATCACCGCCTGGATCACCGCCAACCCCGAGGTCAACTCGCCGTTCGACGCGCCGTGCAGCCACAAACGCGGGCCGGGCGCGGGCAGGGGGCCAAGCCCCAACCGCTCGCGCAGCGCCACGCGGCCCCCGGTCAGCGCGGCGTGCAACATAAGAACGGGCAGGGCCAGCGCTAAAAGGATCTGATAGAGGATCATGAAAAAGCCTTAAGGCCCGCCGCGCGTTCAATCAAGCCGCGCGTTCAATCAAGCTGGGGCGGCCGCTGCGTCGGCCAATCGGTGGCCGCGTGCCAGGCCTGCCCCAGCGCCAAAACCCCCGCATCATCGCCCACCCTGCCCGCGATCTGCATTCCCATCGGCAGCCCGCTCGCGCCAAAACCGATTGGCACCGACAGGGCCGGCAGGCCGATAAGGCTGATCGGAATGACCACCTCCATCCAGCGGTGATAGGTGTCCATCTGCCGCCCGTTGATCTGTTTCGGCCAGCGCCATTCGACCGAAAAAGGCCAAACCTGCGCGCTGGGCAAAACCACGGCGTCAAAGCGGTCAAATATCCGCGCCATATGGGCGTAATAGTCTGAGCGGATCGTGCTAGCCTTATAGATCGCCTCGGCACTCAGCGTGCGGCCCTGCTCGATCTCCCAGATAGTTTCGGGTTTCAGCTGCGCGCGTTTTTCCGGTTTATCGTACAGCGCCTTGAACCCGCCCGCATTCAGCATGGCGCGTAGGGTGATCCAGGATTGCCAAATCTTTTCAGCGGGATAAGGCGGAGCAATCGGCTCGATAATCGCGCCCATCTCTTGCATCTGCCGCAAAGCCGCCTCGCACAGATCCGCAATCCCCGGCTCATAGGCATAGGCTCCGCCCCAATTGCCCAGCCAGCCGATGCGCTTGCCCTTCAGCGTGGCACCCTGCAAACCAGCGGCGAAGTCCTGCGAGGAGCGGCCAAAGGGCACCTCAGGGTTCACGCCCGCCTGCACCCTCAAGAGCCGCGCGATGTCTTCAATGCTGCGCGCCATCGGGCCTTCGGTGGACAGCGTGGCAAGATGCGTGTCGCCAACCGCATCCGTCGGCACCAGCCCCCAGGTCGGGCGAAAGCCGTAAACATTGCAAAAGGCCGCCGGGTTGCGCAGGCTGCCCATCATGTCCGACCCATCGGCCACGGAAACCATCCGCGCCGCCAAAGCCGCCGCCGCCCCGCCCGAAGATCCGCCCGCCGTGCGCGCCAGATCATAGGGATTGCGGGTCACCCCATGTACCGGGTTAAAGGTATGGCTGCCATGGCCCCATTCCGGTGTATTGGTTTTGCCGATGAAAATCGCGCCAGCGCCGCGCATCCGCGCCGCCAAAAGATCATCCTTTTCAGGGACATGATCGGCAAACAAGGGCGAGCCCCAGGTGGTGCGCAGCCCCTTGGTCGCGCAAAGATCCTTGATCGCCATCGGAATGCCGTGCAGCCAGCCGCTGGGAGCTGCGTCATCCGCCGCCCGCGCCTCAACCATCAATTCCTCGCGGCCCCGCAAGGAAACCACCGCGTTGACCGGCCCGTTGACCGCCGCGATCCGGTCCAATGCCGCCGCCATGATTTCCGAAGGCGCAACCTGCCGCGCCGCAATCATCCGCGACAAGTCCGATGCCGAACATTCGGTCAGATCCATGCCTTGGCCTTTCATCTGTCTAAAAATATCCCGTGAACAAAGGCTGATCGGGCCTGCCCGATCAGCCCAAGGGAAGGCTGGCCCCCCTTTTGGGTCGCCCAAAGCGCCGCTTTGGGCGAAACCTTTTACTTCTGCAGCTCGGTCCAGATTGCCGTCATGTATTCCTGCGCTTTGGGCGAGCAGGTGGGAATAAACACACCCGCCGCCTTGAACTCTTCCGGAATAACCACTTCGGGCGCGGTCTTCATGTCCTCGGGCATAAAGGCGTCAGACCCGGCGATCCCGTTTGCATAGCGCGCAAAGGCCGAGATCATCCCGGCGTTTTCCGGCTGGGCGATAAAGTTCAGGAACTGATAGGCCTCCTCAACATTCTGCGCATCCTTCAGCATGGCCACCGAATCCATCCAGACCGGATAGCCTTCCTTGGGAGAACCATAGCTCACCGTCGGCACCGCCAGACGGATCCGCATCGTCGAGCCGTTCCAGTTGACCGACCCCTTCCACTCGCCCGCCGACATCTTTTCGGTGGCGCCGTAATCCATCGAAATCCAGTTGGGCTTGGCCGCCAGAAGCGCATCGCGGGCCTTTTTCAGAACTTCCAGATCCTCGGTGCAAGGCTCGCCGCCCGCCCACATCACCGCGAGGTTCACGATGTCGTTCATCTCGGGCACGATGTTGATCTTGCCAACCAGTTCCGGCGGCACGTTCAGAAAGACTTCTGAGGTGTTGATATCGCCGCTATAGACGGCGGTATCGACAGCAACGCCGGTCGTGCCCCACTGCCACGGAATCGTAAAGGCGCGGCCGGGATCCCAGGACACATCCATCCATTCCGGCGCGATATTGCCGTGATTGGGCACCTTGGTCAGGTCCAACGGGACGATCAGACCCTTTTCGACAAAGATCTGCACATATTGGTGCGTCGGCACCACAAGGTCAAAGCCGTGGCCGCCAGCCTCGATCTTGGCCAAGGCCGAGTCGTTGCTGTCGTAGTCGGTGACGGTCACCTTGATGCCGGTCTCGGCCTCGAATTTGGCCAAAAGCTCGGGGCTGGTGTAGTTGCCCCAGTTGAACAGCTGCAACTGGCCTTCGGCGCTGGCAAGCGTGCTGGAGGCCAGAAGAAGCGCGGTTGCGGTTAGAAATCTTGTCATAGCAGTCTCCCTGGTTGTCATTTTCTTGGATTTCGGATTGAAAGTTCAGTCGTTCTTGCGGGTTAAAAAGAAGAAGGCGGTCAACAGAAGCACGGTCAGCACCAGAAGCACGCTCGAGATCGCGTTGACTTCGGGCGTCATCGCGCGGCGCAACTGGCCCATCATATAGGTCGGCAAAGTATCCTGCCCGCCCGATTTTACAAACTCGGTGATCACCACGTCATCGAGCGAGATCACAAAGGCCAGCATGGCCCCCGCGATGATGCCGGGCGCGAGGATAGGCAGGGTCACGCGGCGAAAGGTCATCCAAGGGCTGGCATAAAGATCGGCGGCCGCTGTTTCCAGCGACAGGTCCATCCCTTCAAGACGGGCGCGGATCGGCAGATAGGCAAAGGGAATACAAAAAGCCGAGTGGGCGGCAATCAGATAGCCAAGCCCTTGATATCCCGTGGCAACCTTGATCGAGGCGAAAAAGATCAGCAGCGCTACCGCGGTCACGATTTCGGGCACCATCAACGGCTGGTTGATCATCACATAGATCAAAGTCTGCCCTTTAAAGGCGCGGCGCCGCGTCGTGCCCAAGGCGGCCATCGTGGCGCAAAAGGTGGCAATGATAGAGGCCGAAAGCGCGATTACCAGCGAGCGCAGCGTGGCCGATTGCACGGCCTCATTCTCCCAGGCCTTGGCGTACCAGTCCAAGGTCAAGCCATCCCAGAGGCTGGCGGAGTAGGTCACCGCAAAAGAATTGGCCACCAGAATGAAGATCGGCACGTAAAGCATCGTGAAGACCGCTAGGGCTACCACCGTGAAGCCTGGCAGATGCGAAGCGGAAAAACTGCGCTCAGCCATGGGCATTCTCCCGGCTTGAAACGCGGACATAAAACAGCAGTGCCACCGTGACGATCACCAGCAACGTCATCGACAGCGCGGCTCCGAGCGGCCAGTTGCGGCCTTGGCCGAACTGCAGTTCGATGAAATTGCCGATCATCATGTTCTTGCCGCCGCCAAGGATGCGCGGGGTCACCACCGCGCCCAGCGAGGGCACAAAGACCAGGATCGATCCGGCGATGACCCCGGGGCGGACGATGGGCAGAATGACCCGGCGCAGCACCGCCATGCGGCTGGCGTAAAGGTCATGCGCGGCCTCGATCAGGCGCATGTCGAACCGGTCGATCGAGGCGAAAAGCGGCAAGACCATCAGCGGCAGATAGACATAGACCATGCCGATAAAGACCGCCGTATCCGTATAGGTGATCTGCAGCGGCGCGCTGATCACACTGGCCCAGATCAGCAAGGTGTTGATGACGCCCTCGTTGCGGATCACTTCGAAAATCGCGACGGTGCGGATCAAGAGGTTGGTCCAGAACGGGATCGTGATCAAAAAAAGCCACAGGGGCCGCGATTTTGGCGGCCTCGTCGCGATGAACCATGCGGTGGGAAATCCAATCGCGAGGGTCAGGATCGTGGTCAGGACCGAGAGTTTGACCGACCGCCAGAAGATTGACAGATGCGCATCGGCCCAGACCGTGACGCCCGGGTCAAAGATGTCCTCAGAGGTCAGGATCGAGCGCCAGCCGTCCAGCGAAAAGGTGCCGATGACATTGCCATACTGCCCCTTGGTCAGAAAGGAATAGACCAGCATGATAAAAAGGGGCCCGCAGGCGGCAAAGGTCAGCAATATCAGCGCAGGGGTAGACAGGGCCCAGGCATTGCGGGTCGAGGCCTTGTCACGTTCAATCTCGGCGGGGCTCATGGTCATCGGCTCAATCCGCCAAAACTTGCGCGGCGCCGGGCACAAAGCGCAGCGCAACCTTTTGCCCCTGCTGCAAACCGACCTCGCCGTTCGAGGGGCTTTGCAGGCGCGCAACCACCTCGGCGCCGTCGGGCAGAGCCAGATAGCAATGGGTATCGGTCCCGAAATAGACCAGATTGGTGACGGTCGCCGGGATCGCCTCCGCCTCTGCGGCGTCCACCAACCGGACCTGCTCGGGGCGGATGGTCAGCGTCGTTGCCCCTTGGCCTGACAAACCCTCGACCGCGATTACCGCGCCGCAGCCGAGTTTGACCCCGCCGGGCACCACACTCGCCGGCAAAAAATTCGTCTCGCCAATGAAGGAGGCGACAAAGCGGTTGACCGGCCTCGTATAGATCTCGCGCGGGGTTCCGACCTGCTGCAATTTGCCTGCCGACATGACGCCGACCCGGTCCGACATGGTCAGCGCCTCTTCCTGATCATGGGTCACAAAGACAAAGGTGATGCCGGTTTCATGCTGTAGCCGCTTTAATTCGATCTGCATTTCCTTGCGCAGCTTATAATCCAGCGCCGACAAAGGCTCGTCCAGCAGCAAAACCTTTGGCTGCGGCGCAAGCGCCCGCGCGAGAGCCACGCGCTGCTGCTGGCCGCCCGAAAGCTGCGAGGTTTTGCGCCCCGCCATCGCCTCCATCTGCACAAGAGCCAACATCTTGTCGGTCCGCGCCTTGACCTCGGCGGCGGGCTTGCCCTGCATTTCAAGGCCAAAGGAGATGTTTTGCGCCACGCTCAGATGCGGGAACAGGGCATAGCTTTGGAACACCGTGTTTACCGGGCGCTGATTGGGCGGCAGATAGGTGATATCCGTGCCTTCGAGCAGGATCGTGCCGCCGCTCGGCATCTCAAAGCCCGCAATCAGGCGCAAAAGCGTGGTCTTGCCGCAGCCCGAAGGCCCCAAAAGCGTGAAGAACTCGCCCCTCTGGATATTGACCGAAACATCGTCCAGCGCCCGCACGGCACTCGTCCCCTGTCCGAAGGCCTTGATAACATTGCGGGCTTCGACGGCATTTTGATTTGTCACTGTGACTCGCTCCCTGGACTTAGGATCAATTTGAAAGACTCTTGTCCTGCCATGCAAGCTAATTCACTGTGGATTAGCCATCGGCGCCCGGGTTGCAGCCCAAGGTTGCGCCGCCTCGATCTCGGCGCAAAGGGAGATCAACTCTTCATCGCGCCCGAAAGGGGCGGCCAGATGGATGCCGATCGGCAGGTCAGTATCCGAGCGGCCCAAGGGAAGGCTCGCGGCCGGTTGCCCCGAGGCGTTGAAGACTGCACAAAAGGGCGAATAGGCGAAAACGCCGTTCGGGCCGATCCGATAGTCCACATAATCCGTGCTGGCATGGTTGAAACGACCGATTTTGGCGGGCGGCTCGGCAAGGGTGGCGGACAGCAAGATGTCGTACTGCCCTTCAAAAGTCGCCGCCATTTGCCGCCCAAAGCTGTGAATCTCGCCCACCGCCTGGAGATAGCGCGTTGGGTGCAGGCCCTCGGCATGGGCGCAGGCGCCGCGGCTGACGCCCTCGACCAGATCTTCGCTCATGGGCCGGCCCTTTAGCGCAGAGCGGATCGACAAGGCAGCACCAATGGCTACGATATCGGTCCAGGCCCGCATCATGCCGGCAACATCGGCCTTGGGGCGGGCCGGAAACACCTGATGCCCAAGGCTTTCGAGCAAGCGTCCCGCGACGCGCACCGCCTCGGCAACCTCGGGGTCAATGGCCTCGCCGGTAAACGTGGTATCGCAAATCGCAACCCGCAAGCGGCGCGGCGGGCGGGTAATGGCATCGGCGTGGCTGCTGATGAGGGGCGGGGCCACATAGGGCGCGCCCAGATCGGGGCCCGCGCATGCATCCAGCATCTGTGCCGTGTCGCGCACCGAACGGGTCAAAAAGCCATCAATCGCCATGCCCGCCCAACCTTCGCCCACATAAGGCCCGTCCGGCAACCGAGCGCGTGTTGGCTTGAACCCGACAAGCCCGCAGCACGAGGCCGGTATCCGCACCGATCCGCCCCCGTCAGAGCCATGCGCCATTGAAACGATCCCCGCCGCAACCGCCGCCCCCGCCCCGCCCGAAGACCCGCCGGGCGTATGAGCGGGGTTCCAAGGGTTGCGCGTCGGCCCCCCATAAACCGCCGCCTCGGTGGCGGTGCCAATGCCGCCCTCGGGGCTGGTGGTGCGGCCAAATGTGACCAGACCGGTGGCCCGCATCCGCTCATGGATCGCGGAATCGCGGGCATATCGGGTGTTCGAAAAGAGCCGCGAGCCATTGTGACTGGGAAAATCGCGCGCTTCTGCGCCGAGGTCTTTCAGTAAAAAGGGAACGCCCCGAAAAGGCCCGGGCGGCAGGCCATCTGAGATGGCTTTGCGCGCTGCGCCCTCCTGCATCAACACCACCGCATTGATCGCCGGATTGCGCGCCGCTACCGCGCTCAGGGCTGCATCCAGCAACTCGCTGGGCGAGACCTTCCCCTTTGCCACCCAAGCCGCCAGCTCGGTTGCATCCCTTGCCCCCAGATCACCGATCATCGCAGTCCCCCCCCGTTTGGCAAATCTTGACCCGCGCCGCGCCCGCCCGCCCTTCCGTGCGCGTCAC
>CAIYZT010000184.1 GCA_903930735.1 uncultured Paracoccaceae bacterium
CCGCCGATCCGCGCGGGAATCGAGCGCGCGCACATCGGCACATCGGCGCCAATCGACAGCAGACGTCGGGCCACGTCACCCGAAGGCGCCGCATTCAATCCAAGCCGTTCGTTCAGCCGGACCATACCGCGAAAGGCCGCCGCCGCATCCGCAGAGCCTCCGCCGATCCCGGACGAGACCGGCAAATGCTTGTCCAGATGCAGCCCTAGCGGCCCCGCCGCCCAAAACTCGGCCGCCGCCCGCATCACCAGATTGCCGCCCACAGGGTCCAGCCCCGCGGATTCCGGCCCGGTGATGGTCAGCCCTTCCGGCCCCGCGCTGTCCAGCTCCACCCAATCCCCGACCGAGGCAAAGCCCACCAGCGTATCCAACAGGTGATACCCATCCGCCCGGCGCCCCACGACATGCAGCGCCAGGTTCACCTTTGCCGGTGCAAAGACCCGGACCCGCACCACCTACTCGCCCGCCTTTTCCTGTTCCAGCACCGCGTCCAGACCCTTTTCCAGCTTGGCTCTGATGCGCGCGGCGTCCTTTTCCGTCGGCTCAAAGGACAGCGCCCGGCGCCATTGGAACTGCGCCTCCAGTTGGCGGCCATTGACCCAATAGATATCGCCCAGATGGTCGGTCACCACCGGATCAACCGGCTCCAGCAAAGAGGCGCGCTCCATCGGCGCCAGCGCGTCGGTATCGCGGCCGAGCCGGTAATAGGCCCAAGCGAGGCTGTCGATGATATAGCCCTGATCGGGGGCCGCCGCGACCGCCGCTTCGATCATCCGCACCGCTTCGTCCAGATTTTCACCCCGGTCGATCCAAGTATAACCCAGATAATTCAGCACCTGCGGCTGATTGGGTTGCAGCTCCAACGCTTTGCGAAAGCTGGGAATGGCCTCGTCAAAGCGGTTCAGACGCTCCAGACAGACGCCGCGGTTGAAATACAAAGGCCAGGCCCAACTGGCGGGTTCCTGCACCAAGGCGATTCCCGCATCATAGGCCGCCAAAGCCTCATCATAGCGCTCGGACCGGCGCAGCATATCGCCGAGCGCCTGACGGACCTGAATCACTTGGCCGTGGCTTTGCGACAGGGACTGCAAGACGGCGATGGCCCCCTCTTTATCCCCGCCCGCGTTCAGGGCATTGGCGCGGCCAATCTCGGCAGAGTAAAAGGCCGGATCCTGCGGCGCGATCAGGGCATAGGCCTGCGCGGCCAAGACATACTGGCCCATATCATTCAGCAATTCGGCCACCAGCAGCTTGGTCTCGGTCTGTTCAGGCCGCAAGTAGAGCGCCGCGCGCGCGTATAGCAGCGTCACGCCCGGTTCAGCCTGCTCGCCGATCGCGGCGGCGTAGGTGAACAAAGCCTCGGCGATGCCCTGTTTGGCGCCGCTTACCTGATCAAAATCAATCGGCTCGCCCGCAGCCAAGCGGCGCCGCAGGTTCATCAGATCGGGGTCCTGCTCGCCGCGAAAGCTCTTGTCGAACAGCGCCAGCGCGTCCGCATTGCGTTCCAGCTGGCTGAGGATCTGCATATGCGCCACCAGCCCGCGCCGGAAATTGGTGATCGAGGCCGCCGCCGGGCCCGACAGGATGGCATCCGCGCCCTCTAGATCGCCGGCGGAGGCCAGAGCCAGCGCCTTTTGGTAATAGCCCAATCCTTCAAACCCCGGCGCCGCGATGACCTTGTCGAAATGCGCGAGCGCCTGGCTCATCTTGCCCTGACCCTGCTCGGCCCAGCCCGCAATCAGATCATCCGCCGCCCCGCCCGCCGATTGGCCCTGCGCAAGAAGATCCAGCACTCCGGCAAAATCTTCGGCTAGGACACGGGCTGTGATCTGGGCAAGGGCCACCGAGTTATTCGTCAGCCCGTTTTCCAGATACCTGCCCGCCGTCGTTGCAGCCGCGTCGAAATCACCCAAGGACATCTGTGCCAACAGCAGCCCCTGCAGCAGGTTTGGATCCTTGGGGGCCGAGGCCAGCGCCTGCGCAAACCATTCCGCCGCCGCAGAAAAATCGCCTTTCTTTTCGGCAAGACGGGCTGCAAGATAGGAGCCAGCATTGTCAATCTGGGCTTGCGGGGGCGCGGCCTCTTGCGCTGCTCCCGGCAGGGCGCAGCTGCCCAAAAGGGCCGCGGTCAGGCAGAGTTGGCGCCAAAATCGGAAATCAAGGGTCATTCAAATGCTCCGGCATAGGCCTAAGCCCAAGCTAGTCCGCCAAGGGATCAAGGGCAATGCGCCGGGGCAGGCAATCGCCCCGCGCCCGGCGGATCGGCAACACAAGCCCGTGACCAGCTCACATATTCGGATAATTAGGCCCGCCACCGCCCATCGGCGTGGTCCAGTTGATATTCTGGCTCGGGTCCTTGATGTCGCAGGTCTTGCAATGCACGCAGTTCTGGAAATTGATCTGAAAACGCGGCTCTTTGCCCGTCTCGGCGATCACTTCGTAAACCCCGGCCGGACAATAACGCTGCGCCGGTTCGGCATATTCCGGCAGGTTGAACGCAATCGGGATGCTGGCGTCCTTCAACCGCAGGTGGGCAGGCTGCGCCTCGTCGTGGTTGGTGAAGGAAAAGGCCACGTTGGTCAGCCGGTCGAAGGACAGCACGCCGTCCGGTTTTGGATAGTCGATCGGGGCGTAGTCCTTGGCCTTGCCGGTGGCTTCGGCGTCGGACTTACCGTGCTTCAGCGTGCCCAGGATGGTCATGCCAAAGGTATTGGCCCACATATCCGCGCCGCCCGCTAAGAGTGAAGCAATCAGTCCATACTTCGACCACAAGGGTTTGACATTGCGGACCTTTTTCAGATCGCTGCCAATGGCGCCGCCGCGCACTTCGGTCTCGTAATCGGTCAGCTCATCGCCCGAACGCCCGGCGCTGATCGCAGCATAGGCGGCCTCAGCCGCAGCCTTGCCCGACAGCATGGCATTATGATTGCCCTTGATCCGCGGCACGTTCACAAGACCCGCCGTACAGCCCAAGAGCGCCACACCCGGTGCCACCATCTTGGGGATCGACTGCCAGCCGCCCTCAGAGATCGCCCGCGCGCCGTAGGCCACGCGTTTGCCGCCCTTCAAAAGCTCGGCCACCATCGGGTGATGCTTGAAGCGCTGGAATTCCATGTAAGGGTACAGATGCGGGTTCTTGTAGTTCAGATGGACCACAAAGCCGACATAGACCTGATTTTTTTCAAGGTGATAGATGAAACTGCCGCCGCCCGCATTGCTGCCCAGCGGCCAGCCCATCGTATGGGTCACGGTGCCGAGGCTGTGCTTGGCCGGGTCAATCTCCCAAATTTCTTTCATGCCTAACCCAAATTTTTGCGGGTCTTTGCCGGCCGAAAGATCGTATTTCTGGATCACTTCCTTGGCCAGCGATCCGCGCACGCCCTCGCTGAGGAACACGTATTTGCCGCGCAGTTCCATCCCCGGCTCGTAATTCGGGCTCGGCGTGCCATCGGCCAGCGTGCCAAACTCGCCCGCGACGACGCCGACAACCTGTCCCGCATCGCCGTAGACCAGCTGCGAGCAGGCCATTCCGGCAAAAATCTCGACGCCCAAACCCTCGGCCACCCCAGCCATCCAGCGGCAGACATTGGCCATCGAGACGATGTAATTGCCATGGTTGTTCATCAAAGGTGGCATCGGCCAGTTGGGAATCCGCATCTGTCCGGCGGGCCCGAGGATATAGAAATTATCCGCCTTGACCTCGGTCTTGATAGGCGCGCCCATGCTGCGCCATTCGGGCAAAAGCGCGTCCAGACCCGATGGGTCCAGCACTGCGCCCGACAGGATATGCGCACCAACCTCGGAGCCTTTTTCCAGCACCACAACGCTGCAATTGGGGTCCAGCTGCTTCAGCCGGATCGCCGCCGACAGACCCGAGGGCCCCGCGCCTACGATGACAACATCATAATCCATGCTCTCGCGCGTTATATCCTGCGGCATGATCGCTCCTTTTCGCCTTTGCTTTTTGCTGACTGCCCCAAGCGGCGGCTCTGGTCAACCATAACGCAACATCCCGATTGCTCATCGCATATGTTCGGCAACATTCTTGCCCAGCCGCGACGCCGCTGCACCGCTACGCGCCATTCCCCCTTGCAATCTTTTGGCAGCTAGGGTCATTTGAGCGGGTTAAGGCATTTTAAGGGTCATGGTCCGTCCGGGCCGTGACCCTGTCATTTGTGTGCAGGGACCATGGAAAAAATTCCGATGACGCGGCGCGGGTTCGTGACGCTGGACGAAGAGTTGAAGTTGCTGAAGTCGGTCGAACGGCCGGCGATCATCCGTGCCATTGCGGAAGCGCGCGAGCACGGCGATCTGTCCGAAAACGCCGAGTACCATTCGGCTCGCGAAAAGCAGAGCTTTATCGAAGGCCGGATCAAGGAGCTGGAGGCGTTCCTGTCGCTGTCCGAGGTCATTGATCCGACCAAGCTGTCCGGCTCGATCAAGTTCGGCGCCACGGTCAAACTGGCCGATGTCGATAATGACGAAGAAAAGACCTATCAGATCGTCGGCGAGGTTGAGGCCAATATTGAAAAGGGCCTCTTGAACATGCGCTCGCCTCTGGCCCGCGCCCTGATCGGCAAGGACGAGGGCGACAGCATCGACGTGCGCACCCCCGGTGGCACCCGCAGCTATGAAATCCTCTCGATCCGCTACATCTAGGCCCTGACAGGGCAGGCTTTAAGGCGATTTTTGAATGCAAGACGGCAGCGAGCCCCAATTTGACCGGCAGTTGGACTTAGGCCAGATCGGCCAAAAGGGCCGCAAGGATGGGCTTTTGCCGGTCGATGTGGTGGCGGGCGCGCTGTCGGCGGTCTGGATCGTGGCGATCATCGCTTATTTCTTGCCGGGCTCGGCACAGGACGCGGCCGGGAAAGGGGTCCGCTTCGGGTTGGTTCTGACCATCTTGATCGTGTTCTTACCGCTGGTTCTGATCTGGACGGCGGCCATTACCCTGCGCTCGGTCCGCGCCCTGCGGCACGAGGCGCAGCGTCTGCAAACCGCGGTCGAGGCGATGCGGCGGGCCTTTGAGGCCAATCAGCAAGGCGCGGGCGCGCTGAAACCGGCGATGGAGCGCAAGCTGGACGAGATCGCGCAATCGACAAGGCAGGCCGAATCGACGATCGCCAGCTTTGCCTCGCGCCGCGATTCCGGGCTAACCCAGGCCTCGGCCGACCGCAAAGCCGCCATGATGAGCCCGCCCGAGGATCCTGCCGCCGAGCAGACCGCCTTGGCCCTCGGCACCCCCTCCGATGCCCTGCGCCGGCCGGTCAGCGCTGCCGATTTCCTCCGCGCCCTGCAGTTTCCCGAAAGCCCGGACGACAAAGAGGGCTTTCGCGCCCTGCGTCTGGCGCTCGACGACCGCGATATCGCCAAGCTGATCCGCGCCGCGCAGGACGTGCTGACCCTGCTTAGTCAAGAGGGCATCTATATGGACGACCTCAAGCCCGACCGCGCCCATCCCGATGTCTGGCGGCGTTTTGCCGCGGGCGAGCGGGGCCGCGCGATTGCTGGACTTGGGGGAATCCGCGACCGCTCCTCGCTGGCGCTGACCGCTGCTCGGATGCGCGAAGACACGGTTTTCCGCGATGCCGCGCATCATTTCCTGCGCAGCTTTGACCGCTCGGTTGCCAGTTTCGAACAGATCGCCACCGACGCGGAACTTGCCGCTTTGGCCGAAACCCGCACCGCCCGCGCCTTTATGATCCTTGGCCGGGTGGCCGGGATTTTCGACTAGGGACACCTTCCTTCGAACCGATCTAAAAACGTTCCAAGGAGCGTTTTTCGGTTCGTTGCCCTTAAGGCGGGGCACCTTTGGGCAGGGGATTCTCCGCAGTCCCAATCCATTGGGCGAATTGGGCAAGGGAAGTACTCCTGGCTCACACCAAAGGTTTGACCATTACCGTCGACGCGTTGAACCCAAAAACAAATCGCAGCCAGCCAATTCGCTCGGATTTGACCGCAACAAATCCCAAACGCTGATAGAGCGCCTTCGCCCGCCAATTGGTGTCGATCACATCCAGCCGGATATAGTCATAGCCACGCCGCGACGCCTCGTCACACAGGGCCTGCACCAGCATCCGGCCCAAACCCTGGCCGCGCATCCCCGATTGCACCGCGATCCCGTCGATCAGAAACCGGTCATTGTCGATCTCACGCGACAGGCGCTCAAGCATCCATGACCGCCAGAACGCGCCAATCCGTCCGTAGGCGGCCACCAAATCCTCGGGCGCGCCACCCGCAAAACTGCCGCCCGGCGTCTTGAAGCCCGCGATCCCCAGCAAAGCTCCGGTCTCATCGGTCAATGTGATCACATGACTGGGGCTGATCGCCCGCTCCAGAAATCCAAGCGCCAACCGGTCCGGGCCCATCACCGCACCCAGCTTGCCGCCAAAGGCTTGCCAGTACAGCTTGGCCGCCGCCCCGCGCAGGCTTTGCGGCAGGCCAAGCTGAATACGCGGGCTCATCGCCGCACCTCGGCCCGCGCCAAATCCTCAGGCGTGTTCAGATTGTCAAAGCCGCGGAGATCGGCGAAATCGACCCAGACCGCCCCACAAAGCGCGGCAAAATCACGCAGCCTTGGCTCTGCGCCGGAGGCCAGAAATCCGCGCAGATCGGGGGCCAGAGCGCAGGGCCAGAGGCCAAAGGTCGGATGCTGCCTGCTTCCGGCGCGGGCCAATCGCGGCTGAGCGCTGCACCCCAGCCGGAAAACCAGATCCAGTGGCAGGAATGGCCCATCGACCGGCACGCAGGCAACGTGGTTCGCGCCCTGCCCTTGCGCCCAGAGCATTGCTGCCAGCACCCCCGCCAAGGGGCCTCGCCATTCGGGAAAGGGGTCAGCAATAACGGGCAGGCCAAGAGCCGCAAAACGGCCCGCATCGCCCCGCGCTGAAATGGCTAAATCGCTGACCTGAGGCGCAAACCTGTCGATCACGGCCGCGATCAAACTGCGTCCAGCAAAAGAAACAAGCGCCTTGTCCGCCCCGCCCATGCGCCGCCCCTCACCCCCGGCAAGGATGACGCCGCAGGGCTTGGGGTCAGATCCCCCCCGGTTCCCCATTGGCCTGAACCGTCAGAACGCCGCTGTTTTCATCCGGATCACCGTCACGGATCGTGCGTTCGGTCACCCCCGCAAGCGCGCCAAAATCCTCGGCGAGCCGGTTCGGGAACCAGGTCGAACCGATGCTCTCAAACCCCGGCACATCGCGAAGGATCGCTGATAAGGTATTGGCACAAGTGGCTTTTCCTGCCGCGCCCTTGGCAATGGCCCGCGCCATGATCAGATCCATGGTTGCCTGGCTGACATAGATCTTTTGCTCGATCACCCGGAAGGTCTCGCGCGCGTGGTAATCGATGTAAAAGCTCACCATCTGGTCCGTCATGCCGTAATGCATGTCAAATCGCTCGGGCGCGGTGGGATGATGCCAGGTGCCGGCCGGATCATAAATCACCCGCTCGCGCCCATCGAGCAGCAAAGACGAATGCGCCCCCTCGTTGGAGCGGTTGTTGACCACGGTATAGAGCGTCACCGAAGGCGGCTCGCCCGAGACAAAGCTGGCGCGCGCGACCGCTGCGTCATCGGCGAAATTCGCATCCGCCCCGCAAGATGCAAGCGTAAAGGCGCAGACCAAAGCGGCGCAGAGGCGAAGGGTGGCGCGGAGGATTTGCAATGGGATTCCGATCGATCAGGCGTTTGCCAAGGCCATGAAGATCAGGGTGAGGATCGAGATCACCGCACCCCAGGTCGTGATCTTCATGAAGCCGGCAAAGGTCTTTTCCTGACCCTTGGTATTCATCGAGCCATGCTTGTGTTCGGCCATGTCGCAGTTCCTTCTGATCGCGTTTGCCTGCCTTTACCCTATTCAAGCGCCCCTGTCACGGGGTTAGCCATGCCGCGCTTCAGGCCGAGGCATCACCCGCCTCGCCGCCAAGCCAGCCCGAAGTGAGCCGAAACCCGATGCGGCGCGCGGGCTCTTCCGCGCGGGCCTTGGGCACGGCGCGCAGCATCACTGACAGCTGGCTGACATGCTGGATCAGTTGGGTTTTCATCCCGTTTTCGTCGCGCCCATAAAAGGTGATCAAGTCCGGATCGAAAAAGCCGATGCCCTCAATCTGCAAAATCCCCGCTTCGGAGCCTGCAGAGCCGATGGCCAATTCGTGGTCGGTGTCGAGTTGCTGCTCGAAATTGCGCAGGTACATGATGACCCGCTGATAGGCCAGCGCGGCCGGACCTTTGAGCGCGGCTTTGGGCGGCGTTTCGGCAGCATCGGTTTGTTTTTTGGTCACTTGCGCCCCCTAAACCGCCCGCCAGATCCAGGCGCCGTCGTCGCCAAGGGAACGCGAAACCTGGCCGCGCCGCAAGAGATAGTTCAGATGCGCGATCGCCTCGACGAGGGCGAGGCCGTATTCGCCGTCGCCAATCTCACGCTTGAACAGGGCGGAAAAGCACTCGGTTGCGCGGCGCGGTTGGGCAAGATCTGCCAGCAGCCGCGCCAGCGCGCCGTGGTGATTATCCGCCATTTGGCGCAGGCGCGTTGGCAGGCCGGTATAGGGCAGTTTGTGACCGGGCAGCACCAGATGATCCGCGCGGGCATGGGGGACATAGCCCTCGACCGCGGCCATCCATTCGGACAGAGGATCCGCCTCCGGCTCGGTCGGATAGACGCCAATATTGGCGGAGATGGAGGGTAAAAGCTGATCACCGCCGAGGATCAGATTGTCATCCTCGCTCCACAACGTCGCATGATCCGGTGCATGGCCCTGCCCGATCCGCACCCGCCAGCGCCGTTGGCCCAGCGTCAACACATCGCCCTCGGAAATCCGGGTAAAGCCCAGCGGCATCGGCGCCACGACGTCGGAAAAGTTGAAAGGCCGTTCCTGCGCCCGCATTTCCAGCCGCGCGGGCGGCGTGCCGGCGCGGGCGTAGAACAGCATCGATTCGGGCGCGGCGCGGTCCTGCACATCCAGCGTCAGCATCCGCGCATAAAGCCAGGCAGTGCGCGTGGTGATCAGTTCTGCCCCGCGCGATTGGAACCAACCAACGAGCCCGCAGTGATCGGGATGGTGATGGGTCAAGACCACCCGCACGACGGGTTTTCCCGCCAGCGGCCCGTCCAAAAGTCCTTGCCAGATCGCCCTCGTCTTGCCCGAGTTCATGCCCGTATCGATCAGGGTCCAGCCATCCGTATCTGCCAGCGCGTAGACATTGACATGATCCAACGCCATCGGCAGCGGCAAGCGCATCCATAAGACGCCCTCAGCGACCTCAAGGGCCTGCCCGATTTGCGGCGGCTCAGGCCAAGGATAGGCGATGGTGCCGCTCACGCGCCCAAAGCCTGCGGCGTCAGGGCGTAAAGGCTGTCGGCCCCTTCGCGCAACTGATCCAGCAGCGGTGCGTAATCGGGCATCAGGCGGCGGACCGCGATCCGGGCGAGCGGCAAGCGCTCGGAATCCGCCATTGCCGCCTGCAAATGGAAATGTCCGCCAAGGATCAACGCAAAGGCGCGCTGGTAGGGCACAGCGCCCGCAAACCGGTCGTTCAACGGCTGGGCGACCAGCGTTTCGGTGGCCTCGCGCAGGGCTTCGATAGCGTTCCAGACCTCGCGCGACAGGTCGGGATGGGCGCTGCGGGCCGTCTCTGTTGCCGCCTGCATCTCGTCGATCAGCCGAAACGCCGCCTCGCCGCTATCGGCCATCTTTCGGCCCACCAGATCCATCGCCTGGATCCCGTTGGTGCCCTCATAAATCGCCGTTACCCGCACATCCCGGCAAAACTGCGCCGCACCGGTTTCCTCGATAAAACCCATGCCGCCATGCACCTGCACCCCCTGATGCGCCACTTCGCAGCCGGTATCGGTGCCAAAAGCCTTGTTGATCGGCGTCAGCAGCGCCGCCCGCGCGGTCCAAGCCGCATCGCCCGTCGCAACGGCCATATCTGTCGCCACCGCGCAGGACAGCGCAATCGCGCGCGCAGCAAAGACCTGCGCCTTCATCACCCCCAGCATCCGGCGCACATCCGCATGATCCGCAATCGCGCCCGCGCCGTCCGCCAGCGGCGTCTTGCCCTGCTTGCGAGCCAACGCAAAATCCAGCGCCTGCTGAAACGCCGCCTCCGCCACGGAAATGCCCTGCACGCCCACCCCCAGCCGCGCGTTGTTCATCATAGTGAACATCGCCGCCATGCCCTTGTGCGGCGCCCCCACAAGCCAGCCCTTGGCCCCGTCAAACTGCATCACGGCCGTGGGCGAGCCGTGCAGGCCCAGCTTGTGCTCCAGACTGACCACCTTCAGCGTGTTACGCGCGCCGAGCGTGCCATCGGCATTCGGCAGCACCTTGGGCACCATGAACAGGCTGATGCCGCGCGTCCCCTCGCCGCCGTCCGGCAGCCGCGCGAGCACCAGATGACAGACGTTTTCGGTGAAATCATTATCGGCCCAAGAGATGTAAATCTTCTGCCCAGTCACGGCAAAGCTGCCATCGCCATTATCAATCGCCCGCGCCCGCAGCGCGCCCACATCGCTGCCCGCCAACGGCTCGGTCAGGTTCATCGTGCCGCACCATTCGCCGCTGATCAGCTTTGGCAGATAGATCGCCTTGATCTCGTCCGAGGCGTGATGTTCAAGCGCCTCGATCTGGCCTTGGGTCATCAGCGGGTTCAGCTGCAACGCCAGACAAGCCGATCCCATCATTTCATTCACGCAGGTGGTCAGCGCAATCGGCAAGCCAAGGCCGCCATAGTTCGGGCTGGCCGAAATGCCGATCCAGCCACCCGTCGCCACCGCGCGGTACCCGGCCGCAAACCCCGGCGAGGTGCGCACCACCCCATTTTCCAATCGCGCAGGATGCTTGTCCCCCGCCCGGTTCAGCGGCGCGAGAACCGTCTCGCACAGACGCGCCGCCTCGGTCAGGATCGCCTCGACCATTTCCGGCCCCGCTTCGGCAAAACGCGCGCTGGCCGAAACGCGGTCAAAACCGACGATCCGGTCCAGAAGAAAGCGAAACTCAGACAGCGGGGCGCGGTAGGGCATCATATTCCTCGGCTTGGCAAAAGGGCCAATGGCGGCTATGCGCCATCAAGACCCATGTTGGTTCTAATTGGTTAAGCATGGCCCCACCTTCTTCAACAGCAACGCTGCGTCAAATGAGCCTTAGCACCCAAAGCCTGCCCGCAACCCCCCAAGGCTTTGCCCGCGCAGCCGAGATTCTGCGTGGCGGCGGGCTGGTGGCCTTTGCTACCGAGACGGTTTACGGGCTTGGCGGCGATGCGACCAATGATCTGGCCGTCGCCCGGATTTTTGAGGCCAAGGGCCGCCCGCGTTTCAACCCCCTGATCGTGCATGTCAGCGATCTGGCGATGGCCGAACGCTTTGCCCTTTTCGACACCCGCGCCCGCCAGATTGCCGCGCAGTTCTGGCCGGGGCCCCTGACGTTGGTCCTGCCGCTGCGCAAGGATGCGGGCCTGTCGCCGCTGGTCACCTCTGATCTGGAAACGGTTGCGATCCGCCTGCCCGCCCATCCCGGCGCGATGGCCCTGCTGCAGGCCTTCGGCGGCCCGCTCGCCGCGCCCTCGGCCAATATCTCGGGGCGCATTTCACCGACCCGCGCCGAGCATGTGATGTCGGGCTTGTCAGGCCGGATCGCGGCGGTGCTGGAGGGCGGGGCCTGCGCCGTCGGCCTGGAAAGCACCATACTTGGCCTCGCGGACGGCGCCCCCCAGCTCTTGCGACCCGGCGGCGTCCCGGCCGAGACCCTTGAGGCGCTGCTCGGCCCCCTCACGATTGGCGGCGATGCGAACAAACCCAGCGCCCCCGGCCAGCTTGCCAGCCACTACGCCCCCAGCGCCGCCCTGCGTCTGAACGCCGAAGGCCCGCGCCCGGGCGAGGTGATGATCGGCTTTGGCCCCGTGCCGGGCGATCTGACCCTGTCCGCGCACGGTGACCTGGTCGAGGCCGCCGCGCAGCTGTTCCACCTGCTGCGCCGCGCCGATGATCTGGCCGGACCGAAGGGGGCCATCGCCATCGCCGCCCTCCCGGAAACCGGTCTGGGACGGGCGATCAACGACAGATTGCGCCGCGCCGCCGCGCCTCGCGGATAGTCTGCAAAGGCCAGCCGCCTTCAGTTTTTCCCCTTAGAAAAACAATCCGATTCGTGGGATATTGTTTCCGACCTGTCAGAAATGCAGGCGAACCAACGCGCCGAACCGGCAGATCCAGGACAAGGGACCACAGTATTATTAGTGAATTCAAAGCCTTCCTCATGAAGGGCAATGTGATGGACCTCGCCGTAGGTATCATCATCGGCGCCGCCTTTACCGCCATCGTCGGCAGCCTCGTCAGCGACCTGATCAACCCGATCATCGGCCTGATCCTCGGTGGCATCAATTTCTCAGACATGTTCATCGACCTGTCGGGCACCGATCCGGCCTCGCTTGCTGCCGCCAAGGAATCGGGCGCCGCCGTCTTTGCCTATGGCACGTTCTTCACCGCCGTGATCAATTTCGTGATCATCGGCTGGGTGGTGTTCATGCTGGTCAAATTCATGAACAAGCTGATGCCGAAAAAGGCCGAGGCACCTGCTGCGCCTGCCGGTCCGTCAGAAGTTGACCTTCTGAAAGACATTCTTGCGGCCCTGAAGAAGTAACCTTCGCGCCGTCCAGACAAGGGCCCCCGGCACGTCGCCAGGGGGCATTTTGCATCAGTCCCTCGCACCCGGCTGGGGCCGGAGCCGCAGATACAGCCACCACAGCCGGTACAGCGTCAGCGCGGCCAGCGGGGCAAAGGTCACCAAAGCGCCGCCAATCTCGTGCCAGTCATGCAGCGAGGCCCAGTGCAAAAGTACAAGCACCGCCGCCGCATAGGTCCAACGCTGCAGCCATTTCCACCAGACCCCCATGCCCTTGACGGCAAAGTCAACCGAGGTTGCCGCAAGCGGGATAAACACCGCGAAGGCCAGCCAGCCCATCGCAATGTTAAACCGGGTCGCTTCGGACAGGATTTTGGCGACCGTCCCCTCGCCAACGACGTAAACATAGGTATGCACCGCGGCATAGGCGAACGACGCCACCCCGAAATAGCGACGGTTGGTCCGCAGCCAGCGTGCCCAGCTGGCGCCCTTGGTCAGATACATCAGCGGCGTAATGCACAAAGTCAGAATTAGAAACCCCGTCGACCATTCACCTGAGGGGTGCAAAAGGCCATGAAAGGCGCGGCCGGTTTCGGTGAAAAGCGCCGGGGCCATGATCAAAGCAGGCACGGCCAGCAACAGCCATAGCCAGTAAGGAGATATTCGGGACAGCATCGCAACCTCTTGATGATCTACATAAGGTCAAACGCCGTCACCCGCCCAATCTGTCGCCTGTGCCCCAGAAAAGAAAGGGCGGTCCGCAGACCGCCCCTGATTTTTCGAAGGAAAATCGTCCTTCTTACATCGCCAAAGCCTTCGCCCCGGTGATCGAGGGCAGACCCAGAGCCTCGCCCACCGCCGCGTAGGTCAGCTTGCCCGCATGCACGTTCAACCCGGCCAGCAGATGCTTGTCCTCCGCGCAGGCCTTTTTCCAACCCTTGTTGGCCAGTGCCAGCATGAAAGGCATGGTCGCATTGCCCAATGCCAGCGTCGAGGTCCGCGCCACGGCGCCGGGCATATTGGCAACGCAGTAATGCATGATCCCGTCGACCTCATAGATCGGGTCCTGATGGGTGGTGGCGTGGCTGGTCTCAAAGCATCCGCCCTGATCAATCGCCACATCCACCAACGCCGCGCCCGGCTTCAACTCGCTCAGCTGCTTGCGCGAGATCAGCTTGGGCGCCGTCGCCCCGGGGATCAGAACCGCGCCGACGATCAGATCGGCCTGACGGGCCAGTTCCATCGTGGTCGCCGCATCCGAATAGGCCGATTTGAACATGCCACCAAAAACATCGTCCAGATAGCGCAGCCGGGCCACCGAACGGTCCAGAACCGTCACATCCGCGCCCATGCCCGCTGCGATCTTGGCCGCATGCGTGCCCACAACGCCGCCACCGATCACCAGCACTTTGCCCGGCAAAACGCCCGGCACACCGCCCAGCAAAACGCCGCGCCCACCATTGGCCTTTTGCAGGGTCCAAGCCCCGACCTGCGGCGCAAGGCGCCCGGCCACTTCGGACATCGGCGCCAGCAGCGGCAGACCGCCCCGGTCATCCGTGACCGTCTCATAGGCAATGCAGGTCGCTCCCGAGGCGAGCAGATCATGCGTCTGCTCGGGATCGGGTGCCAGGTGCAGATAGGTGAACAGAACCTGCCCCGCGCGCAGACGCTTGCGCTCCACCGCTTGCGGCTCTTTGACCTTCACGATCATGTCAGCGCTCGCGAACACTTCCTCGGCCGTGGCGATGATCTTGGCTCCGGCAGCCACATAATCCGCGTCCGAGAACCCGGCACCAACGCCGGCCATCGTCTCGATCAGCACGGTATGGCCGTGGTTGACCGCCTCGCGCGCCGCGTTCGGCGTCATCCCGACGCGGAATTCCTGCGGCTTGATCTCTTTTGGGCAACCGATTTTCATATGCGCGCTCCCTGACATGCAAAATCCATTCCCCTTAGTTTCGCGCAGAATCATTGCAGATGTTTTGAAATTCCGATGGCGAACGGGGGGACTTGTGGTATCTTCTTCGAAGTTATCGCTTTTTCTTCGAAGAAAACCTCATGCTTTCAGAACTCGACGCAACCGACCGCCGGATCCTGGGCGTCCTGCAAAAGGATGGCCGCATCACCAATGCCGATCTGTCCGATCAGGTAAACCTGTCGCCCTCGGCCTGCCACCGAAGGGTGGAACGGCTGGAAAAGGATGGTTTCATCGCGGGCTATGTCGCTCTTCTGGATGCGCGCCGCCTCGGCAAACCCACCACTGTTTTTGTCGAAATCACCCTTCAGGGTCAGGCCGACGACCTGCTGGACGCCTTTGAACGCGAGGTGGCCCGCATTCCCGACATCCTCGAATGCCACCTGATGGCCGGGACCGCCGATTATCTGCTGAAAATCATGGCCGAAGACACCGAGGATTTCGCCCGCATCCACCGCCAGCACCTCTCGCGCTTGCCCGGCGTGCGGCAGATGCAATCCAGCTTTGCGCTGCGCACCGTGGTCAAGACGACGGCATTGGCGGTGTAGATGTTCCATCCCGGATGATCACATAGCCCCTCGGCGATTTCCGTTTGGTTAACTGCCGTCGCAGTTTTTTGACCCGCTTGCCCAGCCCTGAACCGCTCCCAAGCCTGCCACGTTATTGCTTGTGTTCCCCGAGAAGACTGTCATGCGGCTAGTCGATGATGTCAGGCGTTCGATCTTGGCATACCATAGGGCACCTCGATTTTTGACCATTTTTGCTGGCAGGTAGCGCTGGCAGCGGCTTGAGGTGCGCGTTACGCCAGCCGCTGCCCTCTTGGCGCACCTTTGGGTCGCGGTTTTGGGCTGCTGAAGTGCGGTTTTATAGCCTC
>CAIYZT010000185.1 GCA_903930735.1 uncultured Paracoccaceae bacterium
ACCGGAATTCTGCTTGCCATTGGCGGCTCTGTTGTCATGTCGCTCAACGATCTGGCGATCAAGGCCTTGTCGGGGGACTATGCCCTGCATCAGGTGATCCTGCTGCGCGCGCTGATCGGTATGGCGCTGGTGCTGGCCGTCACGGTCTATTCACCCGCCGGGATGCGCCAATTGATCACGGGGCGGCGCGGGGCGCATCTGCTGCGGGTTTCGATCGTGATGGTGTCCAACATCACATATTTCGTCGGCCTGTCGCTGATGCCCTTGGCCGACGCCGTGGCAACCTCCTTTGTCGCGCCGCTTTTCGTGACACTGATGAGCGCGGTGGTGCTGCGCGAGCAGGTAGGCCCGCGCCGCTGGGCGGCGGTCGCGGTGGGCATGTTGGGCGTGGTGATCATGACCCGGCCAGGTGCGGGGCTGATCCAGCCGGCGGCGGTTCTGGTGCTGATCTCGGCCTTTTGCTATGCCGCCAGCCACATGATGACGCGGAAAATGCGCGACACTGAAAGCGCCATGTCATTGAATTTCCATGTGCAATGCGGGTTTATCCTGGTCAGCGTCGGCTTTGGGCTGCTGGTGGGCGATGGCAATATGGCCCAGGCGCCCGGCAGCACCCTTGAGTTTCTGTTCCGCCCCTGGCACTGGCCCCCCTTGCAGGACGCCTGGGCCTTTGCGGCCACGGGCATCGCGGTCGGCATCGGTGGGTTGATGATGTCGCAGGCGTACCGGACAACCGAAGCCGCGCTGGTCGCGCCTTTCGAATATGTCGGCATGCCGATGGCGGTTATCTGGGGCGTGATCGTTTTCGGCACCTTTCCCGATACGCAGGCTTGGGTAGGGATTGCGCTGATCTGCGGGGCGGGGCTTTATACGCTGTGGCGCGAAACGGTGCGAAAAAAGGATGTGGATGTTGCAGCCCCAAGCGGTGATCTTTGACATCGGCGATGTGCTGACCCGCTGGCAGCCCGAGGCGTTTTACGACCGGGTGATCGGGGCGGATCGGCGGGCGGCGATGTTTGCGGCGGTAGATCTGCATGACATGAACGATCTGGTCGATGCCGGCGCCCTCTTTCGCGAGACGATCTACGATTGGGCGGATCGCTTCCCCGAGTGGTCCGCTGAAATTCGGCTGTGGTATGACCGCTGGATCGAACTGGCCAGCCCCAGGATCGAAGGCTCCATCGCGTTGCAACGCGCGCTGCGGGCCAAGGGGGTGCCGGTCTTTGCCCTGACAAATTTCGGGCGCTATTCCTGGATCGAGGCGCTGCCCAAGATGGACTTTCTGACTGATTTCGACCGCAGCTATGTCTCGGGGCAGATGGGCGTGATCAAGCCGGATCCAAGGATTTACGAGATGGTGGAACAGGACTGCGGTTTGCCGCCGCAAAGCCTTTTGTTCACCGATGACCGGGCCGACAACATTTCAGCGGCGGCGCGGCGTGGCTGGCGGACGCATCAGTTTGAAACCTGGCAAGGTTGGGGCGCGCGGCTGGTGGCCGAGGGGCTTTTGACCAAAGTGGAGGCGGGGATATGAGCTTGCAGATCGTTCCAAAAGAGGCGGAGGCGCTACTGTCTTGGGCCGGGCTTATGGCGGCGCTGGAGGCCGGGCACCGCTTGCCCCAGCCGGATATCAGGGATTTGTTCGTCTACCGAGACGCCGATACGCTGCTGGACCGGGCGACCTGGATCGACGGGCTGGGCGCGCTGGTCAAGGTGGCCACTATCGTGCCCGGCAACGGCGCGCGCGGCTTGCCGACGGTGAACGGGGCGGTAACACTTTATGATGATGTCACCGGAGAACTGACGGCGCTGGTCGATTTCCATCTGGTGACCAAGTGGAAGACGGCGGGGGATAGCCTGCTCGCGGCGTCGCGACTGGCGCGCAAGGATGCCAAAAAGTTCTTGCTGGTGGGGTCAGGGACGGTGGCAAAATCGATGGTCGAGGCCTATTCCAGCCTCTGGCCCGATGCCGAGTTTACGGTCTGGAGCCGGACGCGGGCGAGCGCCGAGTCTATGGGCTTTCGAGTTGCGGATGATCTGGAGGCGGCGGTAAAGGCGGCCGATGTGATCTGCACCGCGACGCTTGCCACGGTGCCGCTGATCCGGGGCGACTGGCTGCAGCCGGGGCAGCATCTGGATCTGATCGGGGCTTACAAGCCGGACATGCGCGAAGTGGACGACACCGCGATGCGCCGCGCGCGGGTGTTCGTGGATGCGCGGGCGACGACGGTGCATCATATCGGCGAGATCATGGACCCGATCCGGTCGGGCGCGATTACCGAGGCGGATGTTCAGGCGGATTTCTATGACGATCCAGCGCTGTTCACGCGGCGCTCAGGCGAAGAGATCACCATCGCCAAGAATGGTGGCGGGGCGCATCTGGATCTGATGACGGCGAGTTATATTGCGGGGAAATGGGCGGGACGCGGCTAAGGAGGCGCTCTGGACTAGGGCGGTTCAGGTTTTGACGGAAACAAAACATCGGAAAACGCGTTCGAGTGAAACAAGAGGCAGCGATTTCCGATTCCATCGAAACCTGAACCGCTTTAGGGCGCTGATCCGCCCCCATTGCGGGTGCCCCAGCCTCTGCCACCGCACAGTTTTCCAACAATCCGCCCGGTCGCTCAAAGCGCGATCCGGGCAGCTCCCGACCCGCCCCTGGCGGGCGCTTCTCGCCCCTCCGTGTGCGGGGAGGGGCTTCCACATCTCAATCAGGTTGCCTTCAGGATCGCAGACCCGCGCGAAATCGCCGTAGCCGGTGTTTTCCCATTCGGCGCGGGTTTCAACCGCGATGCCTTCGGCGCGAAAGGCGGCAATCAGGCTGACAAGATCATCCACCCGCAGGTTCAGCATGAACGCCTTTTCCGCGGGGAAATAATCCGTGTCCGCCTTGAACGGGGTAAAGACCGTCATCCCGGCCTCGGTGTTCCAGGGCGCGCCGCCGCCTGTGATCTCGAACCAACGCTCATACCAGGCGCCCAGCGCCTGAGTATCCGCCGAGCGAAAAAAGATACCGCCAATTCCGGTTGCGCGTCCCCTCAGGGACTCCAATGAAAAAGGGTTGCCGATCTGACGGCAACCCTAACATTTCGCGCAATCGCCATAAACGGCGGCCAAAGGCTTAGCCGTTGACGGAATCTTTCAGCGACTTGGCGATGGTGAATTTCACCTGACGGTCCGCAGCCTTGGACATCTGCTCGCCGGTTGCCGGGTTGCGCACCATCCGCTCGGGACGGGCGCGGCAGGCGACCTTGCCCAGACCGGGCAACGTGACGGTGCCGCCATCGGCAACTTCACGGGTCACAACGGCTGCCAGCGCGTCAAGCGCTGCATTCGCAGTTTTCTTGTCCGCGCCCATGGCGTCGGCAAGCGCCGCAACAAGCTGGGTCTTGGTCATTGGTTTCGACATGTCTATCCCCTGTTTTTGCCGCTTTTGGCGGATTGATTTGAGCCCACTCGGGCCTGCGCCCCCTGCTAAACAAGGGATTCTGGCCAAGCGCAAGCTTTTTTTGCCACAAATGCTGCTCGGGTACAGAGCGCCTAAAGAAAGGCGGTTTCCTCAAAGCTGCGTAACTTGCGGCTGTGGATACGCTCGACCGGCATGGCCGACAGACGTTCCATCGCGCGGATGCCAATCTGCAGATGGCGCGCGACCTGGGTTTTGTAGAAATCCGAGGCCATGCCCGGCAGCTTTAACTCGCCGTGCAAAGGCTTGTCAGAAACGCAAAGCAAGGTGCCATAAGGCACGCGAAACCGAAAACCATTGGCGGCGATGGTGGCCGATTCCATATCCAGCGCAATGGCCCGCGACTGCGACAGGCGCCGCACTGGGCCTGACTGATCGCGCAGCTCCCAATTGCGGTTATCGATGGTGGCGACGGTGCCGGTGCGCATGATGCGTTTCAGCTCATAGCCTTCCAACTGGGTGACCTCAGCGACCGCCTCTTCAAGCGCGATCTGAATCTCGGCCAGCGCGGGGATCGGCACCCAGATCGGCAGATCGTCGTCCAGAACGTGATCTTCGCGCAGATAGGCATGGGCGAGGCAGAAATCCCCCAAGGACTGGCTGTTGCGCAGACCGGCGCAGTGGCCGACCATAATCCAGGCATGGGGCCGCAGAACCGCTATATGATCGGTCGCAGTCTTGGCATTCGAAGGGCCGACGCCGATATTGACCAGCGTGATCCCGTTCCCGTCCGCCCGTTTCAGATGATAGGTCGGCATCTGAGGCGTCTTGGCTGAACGTTCCAGCACCCCATCCGCCGTGGTTATAATCTGGTTCCCGGTCGCCACGAAACTCGTGTAACCGCGCGCTGGATCGGCCAATACGGCGCGGGCATAGGCTTCGAATTCTTCGACGTAGAATTGGTAGTTGGTGAACAACACGTGATTCTGGAAATGCACGGCATCGGTGGCGGTGTAATGCGACAGCCGCGCGAGCGAGTAATCCACACGCTGCGCGGTAAACGGCGCCAGCGGATAGGAGCCGTCGGGATGATAGAGCCGCATACCATTGACGATATCGTCATTGGTCGTGGCAAGGTCCGGCACGTCAAACACATCACGCAGGGAAAAATCAAGCGTGCCTTCTTGCGGGACCGAAACCTCGGGGCGGCCAGCAACCGCGAAATGCACCGGGATAGGCGTGTCCGAAGAGCCGATCTGCACCGGCACCGAATGGTTCAGCATCAAGAGTTCCAGCTGCTGGATCAGATAATTGCGAAACAGGGTCGGGTTGGTGATCGTGGTGGAATAAACGCCGGGCTTGGCCACATGGCCAAAGGCAAGGCGGCTGTCGGTTTTGACATGGCTGATCACCGACAGCCGGATTTCGGGGTAAAAGGCGCGGATCCTTGTGGGCGGTTTGCCCATGGTCACAACCTTGGAAAATTCATCGATCAGAAAATCGGTCGCTTGGTTGTAAAGGGCTTCTAGCGCGTCCACGGCCCGCGCCGCGTCGGTAAAAATCAGCACCGGCACCGCCGGCGGGGTCAGATATAGAATTGGCTCGTCTTGCATCATATGTCCATTTTTTGATCGGCCATTTAAATCGAAACTGAAGGCCCGGCGCAAGTGAAGTCTTGGTAACAGGATCTGCTCTTGCCGTTTCGCGCCAGGGCCAACATATCTAGCGCCATGAACAGGCTACTCTCCATCGGTCACGGCTATTCAGCGGCGCGGCTCGCAGCGCAGCTGCTTGCGCGCGGCTGGCAGGTTTCGGGCACGACCCGCAGCCCGCAGGCCATGGCGGCGATCGCGTCCACCGGCGTGACCCCGCTCCTCTGGGGCGCCGAGGGGGCCGAGGCAATCGGCAAAGCGACTCATATTCTGATCTCTGTAGCACCAGACCGCTCTGCCGACCCGACCTTGCAGGCATTTGAAGAGGCCTTGGCAGCAGCCCGGCCAGAATGGGTGGGCTACCTCTCCACCACCGCCGTCTACGGCGATCACGGCGGCGCTTGGGTAGACGAAGACACCCCCTTGACCCCCGCAACCGCACGCGGCGCGGCCCGCGTCGCCGCCGAAAACGCTTGGCGCGCCACCGCTTTGCCCCTCCACATCTTCCGCCTGGCCGGAATCTACGGCCCCCGCCGCGGCCCCTTTGAGAAAGTCCGCGACGGCTCCGCGCGGCGGATCATCAAGCCGGGACAGGTCTTTTCCCGCATCCATGTCGACGATATCGCGGGCGCGCTTCTGGCCTCAATCGCCCGCCCCGCTCCCGGCAGCATCTATAACATCTGCGACGACCTTCCCGCTCCGCCCGAAGACGTTCTGTCCTACGCCGCCCACCTCCTGGGCCTGCCACCACCGCCCGCTATCGCCTATGACACGGCCGAGATGACCGACATGGCCCGCAGCTTTTACGCCGAAAACAAGCGCGTCAAAAACGATCGGATGAAGCGCGACCTCGGCTACACCCTCCTCTACCCTGACTACCAGTCCGGCCTAAACGCCCTCCTAAAATCTCATTAACCGCTTAATTTTTATATAAATATCCTGCGGTGCAGCGGGTTTGGAAAAAACACAGGCGGGGGTGCTAAACCCCCGCTTGCCGGCCTCAATGCGCAATCTCAGTCTTGAAATCCCCCGGCAAACTAGCCTCCAAAATCTCCAGATCCCCCGAGCATTGCGCATATCGCGCCACCATCCCCGGCGGCAAAACAAAGGCATCCCCCGGGCGCAGATCCCGGTCCGGCTGGCCCTCGGCTTGCAGCACCATCGAGCCCTCCATCACAAAGGTGAAATGGATGTCGCTGTCATGGCGGCTGGCGGGCGGAGTGACCGAGCCATCAAACCGCGCCACCTGAATATTCGCCACGCCCTTGGTGCCCGCCGCGATACCCGTGTCGCGGCAGATAAAGCCTGGAATGCGAAACGGCTGCCAAACCGCGCCGTCCTTGACGTGATGCACGAACCGCTGCCCCTCCCATTCGCGCGCCGGATCGCCCGGACCGCTGGGCAGGACCGCCACATGGTCGATCGTGGTCACATGCTCGGCCGGCACCCCCAACTCGATCACCTCGATCGCCGCCGAGGCCTCACAAACCCGGTGCCGTATCCCCGGCGGCTGGATCACACAGTCGCCCGCATGCAGGCGCATCTTGGGGCCCTGATCTTCGTACAAAACATCCACCCAGCCGCGATAGCAGTAGATCAGCTGAAAGCCGACGGTATGGTAATGCACCATATCGGGCACCGGGCCTCCGTCCGGAATACGGATATGGCTGGCGATCATCGCCCCGCCCAGCCGGCTCGGGATCAGATCGCGGTAGTGCATCCCTGCACGGCCAATGACCCAAGGCGCCGAATCGCGCAGACGCCGCACGCCAAATTCATGCTGGGTGGGCGGCTGGATCAGCGGCGTGGTCAGGGGTGCGATTTCAATGATCGTACCGTTCGGGGCCGTCAGATGTGGGCCGCCCGGAAACTGGCCCGGATCATCGGTCAGGATGCGGATCCTGCCCGGGGCCGCCTGCGCGCCCTTTTCGATCCGGATCCGCAGCCCATGTCCCGACAACGTGGCCACACTCGGATCATCCGCTGGAAAGATGGTGTCGAGCCTCAGGCCCAGCACCTTGGTGTAAAACGGCAGATCCGCGCGCAGCTCATTCGTGGGCAGCAGCACTTCGGCAAAGGCATCAGCTTTCATCGGGGGCACCTTGGGGTTGAGGGGCAGAGGAGACGACCAGAAAGGTCACGGGGTCGTTGAGGGCAAGATAGGCGTGCGGCTCGCTTGCATCGAAATAGAGGCTGTCTCTGGGGGCAAGGGTCAGCGGCTCATGGGCGCCGGAATGCAGGACGAGGGTGCCGGTCAGGACCAGCAAGAACTCTTCTCCGTCATGGGCGCCAAGGCCGCCAACCTGCGCCAGCGTCGTGGCGGTGACCCGGTTCATGAAGGGATGCATCGATTTATGCGGCAGATCGCCCGCCAAAAGCCGTGCGCTGAGGCGCGGGCTGTCAAAGGCCTCGCCGGCACCCGCACGGGTAATCGCGCGGGTGCCGGGGCGGGCGGGATCCCGAAAAAAGCTGGAGATATCGACGCCCAGCTGCGCGGCAAGGCCGTAAAGATGGGGCGCAGAGACCTGCGTCAGCCCGGTCTCGATCCGCGACAGCGTCGCCTCTGAAACGCCGGTTTGCGCGGCGAGGTCTGACAAGGACAGGCCTTTGGCGCGGCGCAAGGCGCGCAGGCGGGGCCGAGGGGGGGCGTTTGGTCCATTCCATGACCTTGAGGGATTCCTTGCAGAATTGCAAGAAAGGTGCGCCGGAATGTTTTTGGAACGCTAAGCGTCGTCAGTCCCTAAGCGTCGTCAGTCCCTAGTAGGTCGCCCTTCCGCCAGACAGATCGAACACCCCGCCTGTGGTAAAGGAGTTTTCGGCGCTTGCCAAAAAGCAGATCATCGCGGCGGCCTCGGTCAGTTCCAACATGCGGCCGCGCGGCACCTTGGCCAGGATCATCTTCACGAACTCCGGGTCCTGGCTCATCGCCAAAGTCGTCCTCGCCACCGCCGGGGTCACGCAATTCACGCCGATATCATATTTCGCGAGCTCCTTGCCCAGCGACTTGGTCAGGGCTATCACCCCGGCCTTCATCGCCGAATAGGCCGGCGCGCCGGGGTTGCCCTCCTTGCCCGCGACCGAAGCGACATTGACGATCCGCCCGTAATTCTGCGCAATCAAATGCGGCACCACGGCGCGGGACACGAAAAAGGTGCCGTTCAGGCCGATGTGGACCACCTCCATGAAATCCTGCGGCGGATATTCCCAAGTCACGGCATTCGGCCCGACGATGGCGGCATTGTTGATCAGGATGTCGATCTTGCCAAACCGGTTCATCACCGCCGCAGTGCCCGCTTCGACCGAAGCAAGCGCACCGATATCCACATTCAGGCACTGAACCTTGCCACCGGTTCCGTATTTGGCGGTCAATCCGTCCAGCAGCCCCTGATCCCGGTCCCAGATCGACACCGAAGCACCGCTGTCCAGCATCCGCTCGGCCACCGTCAGACCGATGCCCTGACCGCCCCCGGTGATGATGGCAACGCGCGCGTCGAGATCATAGCGGTTCATTGGTTTGATCCGATCCTGGGGTTCAACGCGAGGGGAGCATAGGACGGCGCCTTGCGCAACGGCGCTTAGTGCGGACAAAGGAAAACGGGGGTCGTCAGCGACTGGGCCAAGGATTTCGAAAAGATGACCTTGTCATCGCCCTTCGCCCAAAATTCCCTGATCCGGGCCTCTTCGACATAGCCGATATTCCCATAGAAGTCCCGCGTCGCGGCAAAATCATCGGTGCCTGCGGTGTCCACCACCACGATGCGCTGCCTCTGCGCCCGCAACTCGGCCTCCAGATGCGCGCATAGAGCGGCGCCCCGGCCCTCGCCCTGCTCGGCGGGCAGCACGGCGATTGCGCGCAGGTTCCAGATACCATCGGCGAGCGTTTCGGCAGCTGCATAGCAAAACCCGGCCGCCCGGCCCCCCCCCGCTTTGGCAGTGATCCAGATCTCACCGCTGTCCGGATCCGCCAATCATCTGCGGCGGCAACTCACTCAGAAGCAGCATGGTTCCCTCAAGCACCGCCTGCAGCGCCGCAATATCCTCTGCCTTTGAGGGGCGAATAGACATGAGTTTCCCTTCTGCTCGCCAAAAAATCCCAGATAGGACCGCCGCGCCTATGGTAAAACGGGCAGCGCCGGAGCCCGCGAAGCGGTCCCAAAGCCCACTGCATTCCCCAGCTATTCCCACAATCACGTCTCAGGGCGGCAATTGATTGCTTGTAGCGGGGCCGCGCATCGGTACTTGTTTGGCAGGAGCAATACCGCCCCCGCCCCGCCTGTTTGGAGCTTTTCTTGCCCGGCACCCCCCGCCCTGCCCGCCCGCGCCCCTTGCCGCTTTGCGCCGCAGCACGCCGCAAAGGCATTGCCGGGCGCCAAGAGCAAGCATGACCCTCAAACACGGCATAAACCCGCAAGGTGCTCTGTGGCTTGGCTTTTTTGCCTTGATCCTCGCCGCCTGGGCCGGGCTTTTCGCCATGATCCTGGCCTCCCCCCTTGCCGGCATTCCGTCCGGGCTTTGGGCGGCACTATGCACCTCTGCCGCCGCCGCCAGCCTGCCTGCCCTCTTCGCCATGTGGACGCTGATGAGTGCGGCGATGATGCTGCCCACCTTCATTCCCGCGCTGCGCACATTCCTAAATCTTGGGGCCGCCGGGGCCACCAAACCCGCCGATGCCGCTGCCCTGATCGCGGGCTACGGCGTAATCTGGCTCGGCGGCGCAGCGCTTGGCGCGCGCGCGCAATCCTGGCTTGCGGGTCTGGGCCTGATCGCGCCTGACGGCTCCAGCCTGTCGGTATGGCTGACCGCTGGCCTGCTGCTGGCGGCGGGCCTGTACCAATTCACCGGGCTCAAGGCGGCATGCCTTGCCAAATGCCGCATGCCCCTGACCTTTTTCATGGAACGTTGGGCCCCCGGCACCCCCCGTGCCTTTCTCATGGGTCTTGAACTCGGCGCGCTATGTTTCGGCTGCTGCTGGGCGCTGATGGCGCTGGCCTTTGTCGGCGGCACCATGAGCCTTGTCTGGATGGGGGCCGCGACCCTGTTCATGACACTCGAAAAATTGCCCGACATCGGCCGCCCGCTGACACGGCCCGCCGGATATGCTTTGATTGCGGCCGCTGGGGCAACTGCCCTGAGCGCCGCCCTATGGTCCTGAAAGGATAACTAAATGGCAACCGCGCTGCCCGAATGGGCGATCAAGGGCGAATTGATCCTGAACTGCAACTGCACCGTGTTTTGCCCCTGCGTGATCTCGCTTGGCAAACACCCACCGACCGAGGGCTATTGCCAGGCTTGGGTCGGCGTGCGGATCGACGAGGGCCATCATGACGGGGAAAGCCTGTCTGGCCTGAACGTCGGCCTTTTGATGGACATCCCCGGCAACATGGGGCGCGGCAACTGGAAAGCCGCAGCCTTCATCGACGAGCGGGCCAGCGAGGCCGCCTATGACGGCCTGATCAAGATCTTTTCGGGCCGCGCACGCGGCACCACCGGGCTGTTCTCGATGATGGTCTCGGAATTCCTCGGCGCTGAACGCAGCCCGGTTTCCTATGTCACCGAAGGCAAGACCCGCCGCCTGATGGTCGGCAAAAAGATCCAAGGCGAGGTCACGCCGATCACCGGCGCCAACCCCGATCAAGAGGTTGTCGTGTCGAACACCGGCTATTGGATGGGCCCCGACATCACCATCGCCAGCGCCGGCAAGGGCCGGGTGCGCGCCTATGGTCGCGTCTGGGATTTTGATGGCCGCTCGGCCGAGATCTGCCAGATCAACTGGCACGGCCCCAACTGAAACCTGAACAAGGAGACTACAATGTTCCGCGCCCTCTTGTTGGAAAAAGACGCCAATGGCGCCGCCCATGCCACGATCCAAGAGCTTGACAACAGCGCCCTGCCTGCGGGCGAGGTGACTGTTGCGGTTGAATACTCGACCGTCAACTACAAGGACGGGCTGTGCCTGTCGCCCACCGGCGGCGGCCTCGTGCGCAGCTACCCTCATGTTGCGGGCATTGATTTCGCCGGCACGGTCGAGGCATCGGACGATCCGCGCTACAAGCCCGGCGACAAGGTCGTGCTGACCGGCTGGCGCGTGGGCGAGATGCATTGGGGCGGCTATGCCACCAAGGCGCGGGTCAAGGCCGATATGCTGGTGCCCCTGCCTGCCGGTCTGACCACGCGGCAAGCGATGGCCGTGGGCACGGCGGGGCTGACCTCGATGCTGGCTGTCCAGGCGCTGGAGGATCACGGGCTGACCCCCTCGCAGGGCGAAGTTCTGGTCACTGGCGCGGCAGGCGGCGTCGGCTCGGTTACGCTCGCCATTCTGGCGCGGCTTGGCTACCGCGTCGCCGCTGTGACCGGACGCCCCGAAACGGCGGATTACCTGACAGGTCTGGGCGCGTCGCGTATCGTGGCGCGGGCTGAGATCAACGAGACCGTCAAGCGCCCGCTCGAGGCCGAGGTTTGGGCAGGCTGCGTCGATGCCGTGGGCGGGCCGATGCTGGCGCGGGTGCTGGGGCAGATGAAATACGGTGCCTCGGTGGCGGCGGTCGGGCTTGCGGGCGGGTCCTCGCTTCCGGCCACAGTCATTCCGTTTTTGCTGCGCGGGGTGAACCTGCTTGGTATCGATTCGGTGATGAAACCCTTTGAAGGCCGCCAGCGCGCCTGGGCCCGGATTGGCACCGATCTGCCGATGGACAAGCTGGAAGCGATGATTCATCCGGCGGTTCTGTCCGACCTGCCCGCCCTCGGCGCCGCGATCCTGAAGGGCGAAGTGCAGGGCCGCATTGTGGTGGATTTGAACGGCTGAAGCGGGCGGCAATCCGTACAATTTCGGTGCTGCTTTGACATTCGATTGAGCGGGATCAGCCGGGCCTCCAGTGGCGGCACGGCCCCGGCACCTAGGGGTGAGCCTTCAGCAGCTCATCCATTGGGTCAGATCAGGGAGGCTACAGGTAATACCAACGGCCCTTTCAACTGACTTCTTCCCACGAGCGTGAGGTGATGGAAGCGATAGCCTCGGGATAATTGGCGAAGAAGTTCCCGGCCTTGCAGCAGGCGTCGACGCTGTCGACGCTGTCGTCGTAGGTGTCGAAGACGGTGATGGCGAGTTTGTTGGCGCGGAGGTAGGCCCAGACGTTTTCGACGGGGTTCAGTTCCGGGGCATAGGG
This sequence comes from uncultured Paracoccaceae bacterium, assembly GCA_903930735.1. GTDB lineage: Bacteria > Pseudomonadota > Alphaproteobacteria > Rhodobacterales > Rhodobacteraceae > CAIYZT01. The sequence continues at coordinate 12,222 of CAIYZT010000185.1, forward strand.
CGGCAAAGTCAGGAGCGAGATGTTGTCCGGGACGGTGAGGGCGGCCGATCCGTGCCATCCCGCGCCGTCGAGGACGAGGACGGCATGGGCACCTGGGGCGACGTTGCGGGCAATCTCGGCCAGGTGGGCGTTCAT
>CAIYZT010000186.1 GCA_903930735.1 uncultured Paracoccaceae bacterium
CGGCCCCCCATAAACCGCCGCCTCGGTGGCGGTGCCAATGCCGCCCTCGGGGCTGGTGGTGCGGCCAAATGTGACCAGACCGGTGGCCCGCATCCGCTCATGGATCGCGGAATCGCGGGCATAGCGGGTGTTCGCAAAGAGCCGCGAGCCATTATGACTGGGAAAATCGCGCGCTTCTGCGCCGAGGTCTTTCAGTAGAAAGGGAACGCCCCGAAAAGGCCCGGGCGGCAGACCATCTGAGATGGCTTTGCGCGCTGCGCCCTCCTGCATCAAAACCACCGCATTGATCGCCGGATTGCGCGCCGCCACCGCGCTCAGGGCCGCATCAAGCAACTCGCTTGGCGAGACCTTCCCCTTTGCCACCCAAGCCGCCAGCTCGGTTGCATCCCTTGCCCCCAGATCACCGATCATCGCAGTCCCCCCCCGTTTGGCAAATCTTGACCCGCGCCGCGCCCGCCCGCCCTTCCGTGCGCGTCACGGATCACGTCGCAATCAGCCGATTGCGGCGAGGAAAGAGGGGGGCTCACATGGTCCGCCCGCTAGAGACCAAAGGACAGACGCTCCGCGGGGGATATTTGTATCAAGATGAAGGGGGAAAGCCCGGCTCTTCATCTTGATCCAAATATCCCGGGGGGTTAGCGCGCCAGCGCGAGGGGGCAGCGCCCCCTTTGCGACCGAGGGCATGCGAAAACGACTAGGGCTTAATGAGGATTTCTTGCCGAAGGCTGCCATCGGGCCCAAAGATCAACATCCGGCTGTCCGTCGTCACAACGCCAATCCAGCCCGGCCCTTGGGTGATCGCCACCGGCTTTGCGCCCTCGGGCAGAGCTAGGCTTGCGGGCATCGCTGCGATCATCGGGGCATTTCCATTCGGCATACGGGTGACAAGCAGCCAGACCACGGTTATGACACCGATAATCATCGTGACCATCAAGGTGGTCACCAAGGCTTTCAGCACTCTCAGCCCCGGCGGCAGCTGCGGCTCATCCTCAGGATCCGACATGACTTTCCTTTCTGCTGCCGACGAAGACGAGCAGGGCGACTGGCTCGAAATCATCCTGGGCGAAGACCCGCCCGAGCGCCTTGATAAGGCGCTTGCCGCCGCCGTGCCAGAGGAAGCGTCGCTGTCGCGCTCGCGGCTCATGAAGATGATTGCCGAGGGCGATGTTTTGCGCGGCGGGGTGCCGGTCACCGATCCCAAAACCAAGATGCGCGGCGGCGAGGTTTTTGCCCTGCGTCTGGCGCCGGCGATCCTGCTGGATACCAGCCCCGAGGATATCCCGATTACAGTCGTCTGGGAGGACGGCGATCTGATTGTGATCAACAAACCGGCGGGCATGGTGGTGCACCCAGCGCCCGGTACGCCTTCGGGAACCTTGGTCAATGCGCTGCTGCATCACTGCGGCGATACCCTTTCCGGTATTGGCGGGGCGCGGCGCCCGGGCATCGTGCACCGGATCGACAAGGATACGACCGGGCTTTTGGTCGTCGCCAAATCCGACCGCGCCCATCACGGGCTCGCCGCGCAATTCGAAGCCCACACCGTCAATCGCCACTATCTGGCGCTCGTGAACGGCGTGCCCTCGGCCTATGATCCGCGCCTGCGAGGCATGAAGGGCGTCACCTTTGAGGCTGGCGGCATCCTGCGCATTGCCACGCATCTGGCGCGTCACAAGACCGACCGGCAACGGCAGGCGGTGGTCTGGGATCAGGGGCGCCATGCAATCACCCGCGCGCATGTAGTTGAAAACTACCAAAACTCTGCCTCGTTGGTCGAATGCTGGTTGGAGACGGGCCGCACCCATCAGATCCGGGTCCACTTGGCCTACGGCGGGCATGGGCTGATCGGCGACCAGACCTACGGCGGCAAGCGGCGCCTGCCCGAAAAGCTGTTTGGTGCGGTGAGCGCGCTGGCCAATGAATTCCCCCGCCAAGCGCTGCACGCGGCCTCGTTGGGCTTTTTGCACCCGGTCACCGGCGCGCAGATGGATTTCACCGCCGAATTGCCGCCCGATATGGCCGGGCTGGTGGCCACCCTGTCCAGCGCCGTGGGCCCAGCCAGCAAGCCCTGAGGGCGCGCGGGGTAACATCGGCGTGAGGGCTATGTAACAACTCTTCACATGCCCCGGATCGTTCCTAAATTCCAATTAAGAAAATCATGGCAGCTTGCCCTTGCGCCGCAAGGACGGCATGCATAAATCGGCAAATTCCGGGGGCCGTAATCGGACCTGGTCCAAGAGGGAGCGTCAAAATGAGCACCTACGCCAATCTACCCGCCCCGTCCCCCGAACAGGGGATGAACCGCTACATGCAGGAAATCCGTAAGTTTCCGCTGCTGGAGCCGGAAGAAGAATACATGCTGGCCAAGGCCTGGGTTGATCACGAAGATCCCAAGGCCGCACATCGGCTCGTCACCAGCCACCTGCGTCTGGCCGCGAAAATCGCCATGGGGTACCGCGGCTACGGCTTGCCGCAGGCCGAAGTCATCTCCGAAGCGAATGTCGGCCTGATGCAGGCGGTCAAACGCTTTGACCCCGAAAAGGGATTTCGTCTGGCGACCTATGCGATGTGGTGGATTCGCGCCTCGATCCAAGAGTATGTCCTGCGTTCCTGGAGCCTGGTGAAACTTGGCACCACCTCGGCGCAGAAAAAGCTGTTTTTCAATCTGCGCAAGGCCAAATCCAAGGTTGGCGCGCTGGAAGAGGGCGATCTGCGGCCCGAAAATGTGACCAAGATCGCGCATGATCTTTCGGTTTCAGAGGCCGAAGTCATTGCGATGAACCGCCGCCTGGCGGGCTCGGACGCCAGCCTGAACGTGACTGTCGGCAGCGACGGCGACAGCACGACTCAGTGGCAGGACTGGCTGGAGGACGAGGACAGCGATCAGGCCGGTGATTATGCCGAAAAGAACGAATACGACGCCCGCATCGCCCTGCTGACCCAAGCCATGAGCGCGCTGAACGAGCGCGAGCGCGACGTTTTGCACAAACGGCGCCTTTCTGAAGAGCCGGTGACGCTCGAGGCCCTGTCGGAAAGCTATGGCGTCAGCCGCGAGCGCATCCGCCAGATCGAAGTGCGGGCCTTTGAAAAGCTGCAAGAGCGGATGCGCGAATTAGCGCGCGGCAAGGGCATGCTGGAACCCGCCTAAGATCCGCCGCAGCACTGGGTTTGGCCGCGGCATTCGTGTCTGCGGCCTTGCCCTGATCCCGCTGCCCCGCTAAACACTAGGTTGCATCAAGGGAGCGCGCGCGACATGGCAATGAATCTGAAAGACAGCTTCTTGCCGCCGATGCACCCTGAGGGCCAAAAGTTTGTGGCCATCTTTGCGGGCATCTCGCTGCTTCTGTTCCTGATCTGGCAGCCGCTGGGCTGGATCGGTGCCGGTCTGACTATCTGGTGCTACTACTTTTTCCGCGACCCGGTCCGCACGGTTCCCGTTGGCGAAAGCCTCGTGCTTTCCCCGGCTGACGGGGTGGTTTCCCTGATCGAGATGGTGCCGCCGCCGCCCGGTCTGGGCATGGATACAGCGCCACTTTGGCGCGTGTCGGTTTTCATGTCGGTGTTTAATTGTCACATAAACCGGTCGGTGGTCCGCGCGGTTGTGGGGGCGGTCGCCTATCATCCGGGTGCTTTCCTGTCGGCCAGCCTTGATAAGGCCAGCGACGAAAACGAGCGTAACGCGGTGCGGTTTGATCTGGCTGACGGCCGCCAGATCGCCGTGGTTCAGATCGCGGGGCTTGTGGCGCGGCGCATCGTTTGCTGGGTCAAACCCGGCGCTGCCCTGCGCGGCGGCGAGCGTTTTGGCTTGATCCGCTTTGGCTCGCGCCTCGATATCTATCTGCCGCCGGGCACCGCGCCGATGGTCAGTCTTGGCCAAACCACGGTCGGCGGCGAGACCATTCTGGCCGATCTGTCCAGCACGGCCCCCGCCGCCACCGCGCGCCGCGAGTAGCCGATGCCAGAACCCAAACGCGAGATCGCGCTGATCCAGTTTTTGCCCAATGCGATGACATTGGGCGCGATTGCCGCTGGGGTGACGGCCCTGCGCATGGCCTATGCGGGCAATCTGGATCTGGCGATGCTGCTGATTTTGATCGCCGCGATTCTCGACGGATTGGACGGGCGCCTCGCGCGGGCGCTGGGCAGCGAAAGCCTGATCGGCGCGGAATTGGATTCGCTGGCCGATCTTGTCAATTTCGGCGTGGCCCCGGCCTTTATCCTCGGCGTGTGGTCGCTGCTGGAGGTGCCGGTTCTGGGTTGGGGAGCGGTGCTGTTTTATGTCCTTTGCGCCGCCCTTCGGTTGGCGCGGTTCAATGTCGGGGTCAAATCCGGTGACGTAAAGGACGCCCGCTTTTTTATCGGCGTACCCTCGCCGGCGGGCGCGCTTTTGGCGCTGACCCCGATCATCCTGTCCAACGCCTTTCCGATGCTGACCCCGCCCGGCTGGATTTCTTCAATCTGGCTGGTCGGCTGCGGAGCGCTGATGATCAGCCGCATCGCCAGCTTTTCGCTGAAAATGCGCATTCCCCGCACCTGGAAGAAATCCGGTCTGATGGTCCTGATCGCCCTTTTCGCCTTTCTGGTCTTCTTTCCGTGGTCGACCCTGCTTGCCTTCAACATCGCCTACCTGTTTTCAATCCCGGTCGCCGCGCGCAAGGCGGCGCAGGCGGCTCGGGATTTTGCGCAGGATCCTGGCACCGTTGCGGACGAGTAACAGCGTAGCTCTAAGGGGAGGGCGCCAAGGCAGGCGATCTTCTGCCGGTTGATTTTTGGGCCGAATGCGGGCAGACGACATCGGAACGTAACGGGGGGGAATCGCAGTTGAAACCAGTTAGATGGGGCGTTTTGGGCGCGGCAAACTTCGCGCGCCAGCACATGGCCCCGGCCATCCATATGGCCAAAGGCGCCGAGCTTTACGCGCTCGCCACCTCCAGCCCCGAAAAAGCTGCCGGCTTTACCGATTTTTGCCCCGGGCTAAAGATTCACGACAGCTATGACGCTCTTTTGGCCGACCCTTCGGTCGATGCGGTCTACATCCCGCTGCCCAATCATCTGCACGTGATCTGGACGCTGAAGGCGATCGCGGCGGGCAAACATGTGCTCTGCGAAAAGCCGATTGCCCTGCATGCTCGCGAGATCGAGCAGATCATGCTGGCGCGCGACGCCTCGGGTCTGCTTGTCGCCGAGGCTTTCATGATCGTGCATCATCCGCAGTGGCAACGCGCCCGCGAATGGGTGCAATCGGGCGAGATCGGCAAGCTGCGCCATGTCGATACCGCCTTTTCCTTTGATATCTCAGAGGCCAAGGACAATATCCGCAACAAGCCCGAAACCGGCGGCGGATCGCTGCGCGATATCGGGGTTTATACTTTTGGCTCGGTGCGTTTCGTGACCGGGGCCGAGCCCACGGAGTTGCAGGCCCGTATGATCCGCGAGAACAAGATCGACAGCTGGGCCCATGTCAGCGCCGTGATGGAGATGGGCAAGACCCGTTTTACCTATTCCTCGATCACCGGAATGCGGCTGCCGAACCGGCAAGAAGTGACATTTCAGGGCGACAAGGGCATGATCCGGCTCGCCTCTGCGCCATTCAACGCCAACGTCCATGATGTGGCCGAGATCGAGCTGCACAAACCCGCTATGACCGTGCGCACCGAGCGTTTCCCGACCGCAAACCAATATGTCCTGCAGGTCGAGGCTTTTTGCAAATCCCTGCGCGAGGGCACGGCCTATCCTTGCCCCTTGGAATTTGTGCGCGGAACCCAAGTGATGATGGACCGCGCTTACGGCGTGGCTTCGGATATTCGGCTGTAAGGGATCGGCGGGTTTTGGCCGCAATATTCCCGGCCTGTGCTGGTCTTGGATTGCCTTCCATCTGAATCAGATTGAAGGCATTCCGCTCAAGGGGGTTAAATCCGGCTGCGGCCCTGCCTATATCGGCCGAAGAACAGGAGGGTCAACTCATGACCGATATATCATCCCAAGATCCAGGCCCGCGGGTCCAGCCCGAGCCGAAATCCAAATCCGCCAATCCCGAGCGCAAGGCGCTGTGGATGCGGCTGCTGTATATGGTCCTGATCGCCATCTTGATCGGTCTGGCGCAGACGGTTCTGCATGTGATGACGCTGGTACAGTTCATCGTCATGCTGACCGGCAAGGGCCGCCCGAACGAGCAGATCGCGAATTTTGGCAAGTCCCTCGGGGCCTGGCAGGCAAAGGCGGCCGAGTTTCAGACCGCTTCGAGCGAGGATAAACCCTGGCCCTGGTTGCCCTTGAACTAACAGCCCAAGCGGCGCCTTCGGTTTGCAATCGCAAGTCCGAAGGCCCGGCTTTGGGCTTTACCCCTCCAAAGCCTCCAACTCGTCGATGAACCCGGCGATCATCGACAGGCCCTTGTCCCAGAATTTGGGATCGCTCGCGTCCAGACCGAAGGGGGCGAGCAGCTCTTTGTGGTGCTTGGAGCCGCCGGCTTTCAGCATCTCGAAGTACTTTTCCTCAAAGCCCTCCATCCCACCCGCATAGGCCGCGTAAAGCGCGTTCACCAGACCGTCGCCGAAAGCATAGGCATAGACGTAAAAGGGCGAGTGGATGAAATGGGGGATATAGGTCCAGAAAGTTTCATATCCGTCCATGAAGTCAAAGGCATCGCCCAGCGACTGTGCTTGTACGGACATCCACAGCGCGTTGATGTCGTCGGGGGTCAATTCGCCCGTCGCCCGCGCCGCATGCAGTTTGCATTCGAAGTCGTAAAACGCGATCTGACGCACCACGGTGTTGATCATGTCCTCGACTTTGCCTGCGAGTAGGATCTTTTTCTCGGCCGGGGTTTGGGCGCGGTCCAGCAGCGCCCGGAAGGTCAGCATCTCGCCAAAAACGCTGGCGGTTTCAGCCAGGGTCAGCGGGGTTGACGACAAAAGCTCGCCCTGACCGGCGGCCAGAACCTGATGCACGCCGTGGCCAAGCTCATGCGCCAACGTCATCACATCGCGTGGTTTGCCGAGGTAGTTGAGCATCACATAGGGGTGCACCGTGGTGACGGTCGGATGGGCAAAGGCGCCGGGAGCCTTGCCGGGTTTGACGCCGGCATCGATCCAGCCGTCGGTAAAGAAGGGCTTGGCGATTTCGGCCATCCTTGGGTCAAAGGCCTTGTAAGCCTCCAGAACGGTCCGTGTGGCCTCGTCCCAGTCGACGATTTTTGGGGTCTCGATCGGGAAGGGCGCGTTGCGATCCCAGGTTTGCAGCCGCTCCAGTCCCATCCACTTCGCCTTCAGCCGGTAATAGCGGTGCGAGATTTTGGGATAGGCGGCGACCACGGCATTGCGCAGCGCCTCGACCACTTCGGGTTCGACATGGTTGGCCAGATGGCGCGCGTGCTGCGGGCTGGGCATCTTGCGCCAGCGGTCATCGATTTCCTTTTCCTTGGCCAAGGTATTGGTAATGCGCGAGAAAAGCTTGATATGCCGGTCAAAGACCACCGCGAGCGCGCGCGAGGCAGCTTCGCGCTTGGCGCGGTCCGGGTCGGTCAGAAGGTTCAGCGTGGCTTCGAGGTTCAGTTCCTCCTCCTCGCCCGCGACGGCAAACATCAGGCCCGCCATGGTCTCGTCAAAAAGCTTGTTCCAAGCCGAAGCGCCGACGACCGAGGCGTCGTGCAGATATGTCTCCATCTCGTCGCTCAGTTGGTGCGGGCGCTGGGCGCGCAGGCGGTCAAAGACCGGCTTGTAGCGGGCCAGATCGGCATTTGCAGCCAAAAGGCCGGTTAGATGCGCCTCGTCCAAACGGTTGAACTCAAGGCTGTAGAACACCAAGGGCGTCGTGGAATTGGTGATCTGGTCCTGCATATCGGCCATGAATTTGGCCCTCTCGCTGTCCATCGTGTTCTGGTAATACCGCAGGCCCGCATAGGACATGATCCGCCCGGCAGCGATGTCGATCGCCTCATAGCGGTGCACGGCCGTAAGAACGCCCGCGGCGTCAAGGCTCGCCAGCTTGCCCTGATAATCGGCGGCAAAGGATTTTACCTCGGCTTCGACAAAGGCCAGATCGGCGATAAGGGCCGGGGCATCGGGTGCCTCGTACAGATCGTTCAGGTTCCATTCAGGCAGATTTCCAAAGGAGTTTCCGCCCATGCGGGCGTCGAAAACGGGTTTGGGCAGGGGCAGGGTCATAACAAATTCCTTCGCGGCTTTGGCTCTCATCTAGGTGCAAGGCCGGGGGGGCTGCAAGGGCGCCCGCGAAATTGAACCTATTGCCGAAGAATCGGGCGCATTTTCCAGATTGCTGAAAAAAACGATAGCGCGGGCTTTACCTTTGCGAAGGCTCCGCCGTAACCATTTGCAGATGGAGAGGCGGCCAGGATGGCCACCTATTTCAATGAGATGTATGACGCAGGCCAGGTGCGTGACCCCTATGCGCGGCTGCAGGACTGGATGCAGTCGATGCCTGCCGATCGGCGGCTGGGAAAAACAGGCCGAGGCGGAAGAGCTGTTTCGCCGCATCGGCATCACCTTTGCCGTTTACGGCGAGGGCGGCGATCCGGACCGGCTGATCCCCTTCGACATGTTCCCGCGCGTCTTTACCGCGCCGGAATGGGCCAAGCTGGACCGGGGCATCAAACAGCTGGCGCGGGCGCTGAACGCCTTTCTGGTCGATGTCTACGGGCGCGGCGAGATTGTGCGTGCAGGGCGAATTCCGGGCGATCTGGTCTATCGCAATGCGGCCTATGAGATTGCGGTTTCGGGCTTTGTGCCGCCCAAAGGGGTCTATTCCCATATCGTCGGCATCGATATAGTGCGCACCAGGCCAAAGGATTTCTATGTGCTGGAGGATAACTGCCGCACCCCCCTCGGGCGTCTCCTATATGCTGGAAAGCCGCGAGATGATGATGCGGATGTTCCCGGATCTGTTCCGCGAAAACCGGATCCAGCCGATGGGTCGCTACCCCGATCTTCTGCGCCGCACCCTTGCCAGCGTCGCCCCCGCCAAGTGCGAGCGCGATCCGGTGGTGGTGATCCTGACACCGGGCCATTTCAATTCGGCCTAGTACGAGCACTCGTTTCTGGCCGATCTGATGGGGGCGGAACTGGTCGAGGGGCAGGATTTGTTCGTCGATGGCGCCTTTGTCTACATGCGCACGACGCAGGGGCCCAAACGCGTCGATGTGATCTACCGGCGCATTGACGATGCCTATATCGACCCTTTGTGTTTCCGCCCCGACAGCATGCTTGGCATTCCGGGGCTGATGGATGTTTACCGTTCGGGCGGCGTGACGATCTGATCGGCCCCCGGCGCCTTGGTCGCCGATGACAAGGCTGTCTATACCTATGTGACGGAAATAATTCACTTTTATCTCGGTTAAGAGCCGATTTTGGAAAACGTGCCGACCTGGAAATGCGCCGAGGCGGACGAGTATAAATACGTGGACGAGAATATGCCCGAGCTGGTGGTCAAAGAGGTGCATGGCTCGGGCGGCTACGGGATGCTGGTGGGTCCCAAATCCACAAAGGCCGAGGTCGAAGAGTTTCGCCTGCGGGTCCCTGCCAATCCGTCGAACTATATCGCGCAGCCGACGCTGGCGCTGTCCACCACTCCCACCTTTGTCGCCGAGGGCGTCGCGCCCCGCCATATCGATCTGCGGCCCTATTGTCTGGTCGGCGAGCAGATCGAACTGGTGCCGGGCGGCATGACGCGAGTGGCGCTGAAGGATGGCTCGCTGGTGGTCAATTCCTCGCAGGGCGGCGGCGTCAAAGACACCTGGGTTCTGGCGGAGTAGGGTTATGCTTTCACGCACCGCAGCCAACCTTTACTGGATCGCCCGTTACATGGAGCGCGCCGAAACCGCGGCCCGGCTCTTGGAGGTCGGCGCGCGGATCGCGCTTTTGCCCTCAGCCATTGGCTATCGCAGCGATTGGGACAGCCTTTTGCGCGCCAGCGGCAATACCACCGGCTATGCCGCGAAATACGGTGCGCCGGACCAGAAAGCGATTGAATCCTATCTGTTTTTTGACCGCGACAATCCCAATTCCGTGGCCTCCTGCATCACCTCGGCGCGCGAATCCGGACGCATGGTGCGCACCGCGCTGACCACGCAGGTCTGGGACGCGCTGAATATCACGTTCCAAGAGCTGCGCCGGATCGAGAATGACCGCAACCGGCAGGAATGGTCGCGCCTAACCGATTGGGTGATGAAGCAAGCCGCCATGCTGCGCGGGGCGATCGATGCGACCTTGCTGCGGGGCCCCGGCTATAACTTTTTGAATATCGGCTATCATCAGGAGCGCGGCGACAGCACCGCGCGCCTGATGGATGTGAAATACTATGTCCTTTTGCCGCGCGCCGATTTTGTCGGTTCGGGGCTGGATGATGATCAATGGATGATGCTGCTGCGCGCGCTGGGCAGCCACCGCGCCTTTCGTTGGGCTTATGGCGGCGAGGTGACAGCTACCAAGATCGCCGATTTCCTGATCCTGAACCCGCAATGCCCGCGCGCGCTGATCGCTTGCGTCGCGGGGATGGCAAATCATCTGGGGCGGCTGGCCAGGATTTATGACCATGAAACCCCGACGCAAACCGCGGTGCGCGCGTTGATGGCCGAGTTGGAAACCCAGACCACCTACCGGATTTTCGACGAGGGCCTGCACGAGTTTCTGACCCGCTTTGTGGGGCAGGCGGCGGCGCTGGGCGGTGCCATCCACGATTGATACCTCTCGGGGGACATGGCGCTATGATCCTGACCATCCAGCACATGACCCGCTATTCCTATGGCAGCCCGGCGCGCGCCATGGTGCAAAGCCACCGCATGACGCCCTCGCGGTTTGACGGGCAAAAGGTGATTTCCTGGGCGGTTTCGGTCAGCGGCGGGCGCATGGGGGCGAGTTTCGGGACGGCGCGGGCGATTTGGTGACTGGTTGGACCATTCCGGGGCCAGTCGATTCGGTTGAAGTCATGGTGCAGGGTGTGGTCGAGACCTCCGATCTGGCGGGCATGCTAAAGGGCCACCGCGAGAGCGCGCCGCCCGAGGCCTATCTGCGCGGCACCGAAGCAACCCAGATGAACGCCCCGCTGCGCGATCTTGCGGACAGCGTACAGGAAACTGACCCTTTGGCACTGGCGCAAGGCCAAGGGTTTTGCCAGGATCCCGCGCAGGTTCTTGCCACGCTAGCGCGGTCTCGCGGGCTGCCCGCGCGCTATGTTTCGGGCTATTTATCATCTGAAAACAACGGCTCCGGCCAAGAGGCCGCCCATGCCTGGGTCGAGATCAACCTGCCCGGTTTCGGCTGGATCGGCTTTGATCCGGCCAATGCCTGCTGCCCAGATGCACGCTATCTGCGCATCGGCTCGGGTCTGGATGCCAAAGAGGCCGCCCCCATTCGAGGCATCGCACGCGGGGCAGGACCTGAATCCATGTCCGTTTCGTTTGCGGTTCAGGCGCAGGCGCAACAGGGTCGCGCCTTCACGATAGCGGGGCCCAAAATGACCTATTGTGTAGGATTGCTTCTGAATGAGGGTATGGTTTGCCTGTCCGACACGCGGACCAACGCCGGGCTCGACAATATCTCGACCTATCGCAAGATGTTCTTTTTCGAAGAGCCGGGCGAGCGGGTGATCACGATCATGACGGCGGGCTCGTTATCCGTCACCCAGACCACGATCGCCCGCCTGCGCGAGGCGGTTGAGGAGCCTGAGGCCAGCGCCGAGACCTCGATCATGCTGGCGCCGACCATGCTGAAGGTCGCGGTGATCATCGGTAACACGCTCGCCGACGTGCGCCGCGAGGTGGATGAAAAGCTGTCGGCGATGAATCAAGGCGCCTCGGCCAGTATGATCGTGGCGGCGCAGCGCAAGGGCGGGGCGATGCGGTTGTTCCTGATCTATCCTGAAGGCAATTTCATCGAAGCGACCGAGGACACGCCGTTTTTGCAGATCGGCGAACATAAATACGGCAAGCCGATTCTGGACCGGGTGGTCAATCCGGCGACTTCGCTGGCGGATGCCGAAAAGGCGGTGCTTTTGTCGATGGATTCAACGCTGCGATCGAACCTGTCGGTGGGCATGCCGCTGGATATGTGCGTGATCGAAAGGGACGCTTGCCGCGTTTTGCGCAAACGCCGCATCGAGGCCGGGGACGCCGCGTTCCGTGCGATGTCTGACGCTGGGTCAGGCGCTTTGCGCGATGGATTCGCGCAAATCAAGCTGTAACGGGCTACTTGCTGCGATCAAAAAGATCGGCAGCCTCGTTCATAAACCGCAGCCGTGTGGCGCTGCGTTCCATCAGCACCTCATGCTCGGCCCCTGAAAACAGGCTCAACTTGCCGCGCGGCCAGGCCCCCATACGCAGATGGATCGGGCCCGTGTCCACGATCTTTTCTGCGGTGCCAAGCCCGGTCAGCACCGGAAAATCGGGACTGCGCATCTGGGCCAGCAGTTGGCATTCGTTCAGGGCCGCGTTCAGCCATCCCAGCGACGGGCCGCCCAGCGACAGATCCGGATGTGCCAGGGCCTGCCGGCGCATATAGTCCCACATCTCGGCGTCCGAGGTCAGGGTATTGCCCGAAAACGCCTGATCCAGCACATAGGTTGTGGCCTTGGTGCCGGGCGCAAAGCGGTCGTCAAAGTGAAACCAACGCGAGGCGCTGGACAGGGCCGTAGCGAATGGCCGCATCCATGCCGCCATCAAGATCCCCCACATCGGCGCCGAAAACGCCGCCGCCTTGAAGGGGTGATCGCCCATCAGGGTCCGCAGCCCGATGCAGCCGCCCATGGAATGGGCCAGCATATACCAAGGTTCGGGCAGCCCTTGGGCCCGCGCGAGATCCAAAAGCGCCTGCAGATCGCTTTGATATTCCGAAAAATCACCGATATGACCGGCCATCGGATCGTCCAGCACCCGCGCCGAAAGCCCCTGTCCGCGCCAATCCAACGAGATCATGGCATAGCCGCGTTGCGCCAGATCGGCTGCGGTGCGGCCATATTTCTCCATATATTCGGTGCGCCCGCTCAGCAGAAAAACCGTCCCCTTCGCGCCTTGCGGGATCGGCCAGATTGCCGCCCTCAGGCGCACGCCATCCGCCGTGGTCAGCCACAGCGCGCGCGCGGGGCCTTCGGCGACCTCGTCGTAAAACGGCGCGTTCACGCCAGCGCCGCTGCCAGTTTCATGGCAAGGCCCATATTGCCGTCCACCTTTAACCGGCCGGTCATAAAGGCCGCGGTCGGCGACAGATCGCCCTCGAACATGGCTTGGAAATCCTCGGCGCTGGCGGTCAGCGTCACCTCTGCCGCCTCATCGCCTGCGCGCACGCCGCTGCCGTCGAGCATGATCGACCCCTCACCGGTCAGCACGAATTTTGCCACCGCTTCAAAGCCATCGGCCATCTTTGCCGACAATGCCGCCACTGCGCCTGAAATCACGTCGCTCATATCTTCTCCAATCACTCGACTTTGAACCCTTGGCCACTGGAAATCTGCGCCGGTTCCGCTACCTTCGTCTTATGAAAGCGCGCCGTACATTACTCAATCGTGTCGTAGCGGCATTTCTGGCGGTTTTTTTCGCCGCTGCGCCGGTTTTTGCCGATGAGAACGCTCTGGACGATCTGTTTTCGCGCTTGGCCGAGGCCAGCGAGGACGAAGCCAGGCGGATCACAGAATCAATCTGGATCGAATGGTCGAAATCAGGCTCGGCCGCGATGGATCTTTTGCTGCAACGCGGTCAGCGGGCCATGGCGGAGGGCAATCTGGACGCGGCAATCGAACATTTCAGCGCCCTGATCGACCATGCGCCCGAATTCGCCGAAGGCTACAACGCGCGCGCCACCGCCTATTATCAGACCGGCGATCTTGGCCCTTCGATCGCCGATATCGCCCAAACGCTGGATCTGAACCCGCGCCATTTCGGGGCACTTTCCGGCCTTGGAATGATCTTCGAAGAGATCGGCCGCCCCGAAAAAGCGCTGGAGGCCTACCGCGCCGCGCAGGCTGTCAATCCGCATCTGGCCGAGGTAAACGCCTCTATCGAGCGGCTGGTGGCCGATCTGGCGGGGCAGGATCTGTAAGGCTGAACGATGGATAAGGCGGCTCGACTGGCGCCGGGGGTCACGGCGGTCCTTGGGCCGACCAATACCGGCAAGACGCATTTTGCAATCGACCGGATGCTGGCGCACCGCACCGGCGTCATTGGCTTGCCGCTGCGGCTGCTTGCGCGCGAGGTTTATGACCGCATCGTCGCGCAGCGCGGCCCTTCGGTCGTTGCGCTGGTCACCGGTGAAGAGCGCATCGTTCCGGACCGCACCGCCTATTGGGTCTGCACCGTCGAGGCGATGCCGCAGGAAATCGGCGCCGATTTCGTAGCCATCGACGAGATCCAGCTTTGCGCCGACCCCGAGCGCGGCCATGTCTTTACCGACCGGCTTTTGCGGTCGCGGGGTCTGCATGAAACCTTGTTCATGGGCGCAGAAACCATGCGCCAAGTGATCGCCAATCTGGTGCCCGGCGTGACGTTCCTGAAGCGCGAGCGTTTCTCGCAGCTTTCCTACACGGGTTCGAAAAAGATAAGCCGGATGCCGCCCCGCAGTGCAATCGTGGGGTTCTCGGTTGAAAATGTCTATGCGATCGCCGAATTGATCCGCCGCCAAAAGGGCGGCTGCGCGGTGGTCATGGGGGCGCTTTCGCCGCGCACTCGCAATGCGCAGGTGGCTTTGTACCAGAACGGCGATGTGGATTATCTGGTGGCCACCGATGCCATCGGCATGGGCCTTAATCTGGATATCAAACATGTGGCCTTCTCGGCCACGGCCAAATTTGATGGCCGCCGGATGCGTGGGCTTTATGCGCAAGAGCTGGGCCAGATCGCGGGCCGGGCCGGGCGCTACTTGGAAAACGGCACCTTCGGGGTCACCGGCGAGGTGCGCGATCTGGATCCGGAGATGATCGAGGCCATCGAAAATCACCGCTTTGCGCCGATCCGCAAGTTGCAATGGCGCAACCCGGCGCTGGAATTTGGCACGGTTGACCGGCTGATCCGCAGCCTTGAGGCGCCAACGGACAACGAATGGCTGACGCGGGCGCGCGATGCGGACGATGTTCTGGCGTTGAAGACGCTGAAAGATATGCCCGAGATTCTGGAACGGCTGACCAGCCCCAAACGCGTGCACCTGCTTTGGGACGTCTGCCGGATCCCCGATTTCCGCGGCGCTTCGGAAACCGAACATGTCACACTGCTGGCGCGAATCTATGAGTTTCTCTGCGGGCGTGGCCTTGGAGGTGGCAAAATTCCCTCCGATTGGTTGAAAAAAGCGATTGAACGGATCGATAATCCGGTCGGCACCATCGATACTTTGTCCAAAAGACTGGCCTATATTCGCACTTGGACCTATGTCGCGCAGCGCAAAGGCTGGGTTGACGATGAAACCCATTGGAAAGACGAGACGCGCGCGGTAGAAGACCGCCTGTCGGATGCGTTGCATCTGGCTTTGACACAAAGATTTGTTGACCGGCGCACCAGCATTCTGATGCGGCGGTTGAAGCAGAAGGAGACCCTCGTGGCCGAGGTAAATGACAAAGGCGAAGTGACGGTCGAAGGCGAGTTCGTCGGTCGTCTCGAGGGGTTCCGGTTCAGGCAGGATACGTCCGAATCGACGGGTGAGGCGCGGATGCTGGCGCAGGCCGCCTATCAGGCGCTGAAGCCGGAGTTCCATCTGCGGGCGGATCGTTTCTACAACGCCCCCGATACCGAGATGGACTTTACCGAGCAGGGCGGCCTGATGTGGGGCAATAACGCCGTGGGCAAGCTGGTGCGCGGCGCAGAGCCGACCCGTCCGGCGGTCGAAGCTTTCGTCGACGAGGATGCGGGCGAAGAGGTTACCGAAAAGGTCCGCCGCCGGTTGCAGCATTTCATCGACCGCAAAGTGGCGGCCCAGTTCGAGCCTCTTTTGGCCATGGGCCGCGACGAGGCCTTGCAGGGGCTGGCCAAGGGCTTTGCCTTTCGCATTTCCGAGGCCATGGGCGTCATGTCGCGTGATGCGATTGCCGCCAAAGTCAAAGAGCTGGACCAGGAATCGCGCGGCGCGCTGCGCAAGCATGGCATCCGCTTTGGTCAATACACCGTTTTCCTGCCCGCCCTGCTAAAGCCCGCACCGACGCGCCTGCGGCTGGTGCTGTGGTCGCTGTGGAACGGTCTGTCGGAGTTCCCCGAAAGCCCGCCTCCGGGTCTGGTGACCATCCCCAACATCGCCGAAGTGCCCAAAATGCACTATACGCTGGCGGGCTATCACCCCTCGGGCGTGCGCGCGATCCGCATCGATATGCTGGAGCGACTGGCCGATATCCTGCGCCAGAAAGACAGCCGCGCCGGGTTTGAGGCGACGCCGGACATGCTGTCGATCACCGGCATGACGCTGGAGCAGTTCAACGATCTGATGTCGGGGCTGGGCTACAAGGGCGAGAAGGCCGAGCGGGTCAAGGTCAAGGCGGCGGCCGCCCCGCCGGTGATCGTGATTGATCCAAACGCGCCTATCCTGCCGATCCCCGAAGAGGTTTCGGTCCTGGCCCCGCCGCCCGAGCCTGAGCCCGCACCCGCCGTCGATGCTGCACCGCCCGAGATGGAGGCCTATTACACCTTCACCTGGGCCCCCAAGCCGCGTTTCGTGCGCCCAGAACGGGGTCCGCGCCCCGAACGCAGCTCCCGCTCTGACCGTGGCCCCCGTCCTGATCGGAACGCAGGCGCTGTTGCCGCTCCGGCAGGCGAAGGCGTTGCCGCAGACCCCGCTTCGCCCGATGCGGCCAAGCTTGATCGTCCTGCCCGCGGCCCGCGCCCGGATGGCGAAAAACGTGACCGCAACAAGGGCGGCGAGCGCCGGCAAGCCAAGCCCGAGGGCGAGGCTGGCAAACCGGATGGTGGCCGTCCGCAGGGCGGCGAAAAACGCCGCGATCACGGCGGTAAGGGTGGCAAGCCCTTTGACAAGAACCGCGAGCGCGATCAGGCCCCCAAGACCCACTTCTTTGAGGCCCGCCCCCCGCGCGCGGAAAAACCTGTCGATCCGGACAATCCCTTCGCCGTTCTGATGGCGCTCAAATCCAAGTTGTGATTGGCCGGGCCTTCGGCCAAACCTGACCCATTTGTCCAGCCGAAACTGCGGCTGGACAAATGGCTGGTCTTTGCCCGGTTCTTCAAGTCGCGCGATCTCGCGGCTGAATTCATCGAGGACGGCGCGCTGCGCATCAACGCCCAGCGTTGCCTGAAACCGGGGCATTGGATCAGCATTGGTGACGTGCTGACGTTCCCACAGCCCGGTTCCCATTCAGGCCGTATCCGCCTGATCCGGATCGCTGCTTTGTCCTCGCGGCGGGGCAGCGCCGATCAGGCCCGCACATTTTATGTCGATCTTGACCCGCCCATGGCCGCTGGCGCGCTTGAATGATCCGGCAGCGCAAGTTATGTGCCGTAGTGCTATCCCATGAATGAGCCCGCCCCATGACCTATATCGTGATCGATAACTGCATTTCCTGCAAATACACCGACTGCGTCGAGGTTTGCCCGGTCGATTGCTTTTACGAGGGCGAGAACATGTTGGTGATTCATCCCGATGAATGCATCGACTGCGGCGTTTGCGAGCCTGAATGCCCCGCCGATGCCATCAAGCCGGATACCGAGCCGCATATGGCTGAATGGGTCGAGTTCAACCGCAAATATTCGGAAATGTGGCCGGTGATCGTGACCAAAAAAGACCCGCTCCCTGAAGCGGCTGAGCGGGATGGCGAGCTGGACAAGCGCAGCAAATACTTTTCCCAAACGGCCGGACCCGGGGGCTGATCCGGCGCTAATCCCGACTTATGCGTATTTGGCAACGCTGAGTTGCCAGATTTTCAGGCGCTTTGCCCGGCCGTTCACCACGTCAAGCCGTTGACCCTGTTGGAATCGGACCGATTCTGTGTTATAGAATCGTCATGCAGTCTTAACATACCCACCCTTCACCATCCTCAGCGCGCTCCTGAGACCCTTTTTTCACGGCCATAATGCTCGTCCTGCCGGTCCTTGGACCGCAGGAAAGTTTTTGTGCCGAAATGTCGCCAGACACCAAGGAAGAAACCATGACCAAATCGAAGAAGCCCGATTTTCATCCCAATGACTTTGTCGTCTATCCGGCACATGGCGTGGGCAAGATCGTTTCCATCGAGGAACAAGAAATTGCTGGTATTCATCTGGAATTGTTCGTTATTTCGTTCGAAAAAGACAAGATGACCCTTCGGGTGCCGACCCATAGGGCCACCGATATCGGCATGCGCGGCCTGTCCTCGCCCGATTTGGTGAACAAGGCTTTGGACACGCTGAAAGGCAAGGCGCGCGTAAAGCGGGCGATGTGGTCGCGCCGGGCGCAGGAATATGAGCAAAAGATCAACTCGGGTGATCTGATGGCCATTGCCGAGGTCGTGCGCGATCTGCACCGCAATGACGATCAGCGCGAGCAAAGCTATTCCGAGCGTCAGCTTTACGAGGCCGCGCTGGAGCGTCTGACCCGCGAAGTGGCGGCGGTTTCCGGCTTTGACGAGGCTGGCGCACAAAAGCGCGTGGACGAGGTTCTGCTGAGCCGCGCCGCCTGATCTGCCTGCGAAACACAAAGAAAAGGGCGGTCCAAAGCGGCCGCCTTTTTCCTTGGACAGGCATAATGCGCGCCCAGGTCGCGGGCAGGTGCGATCTGTCGGTTTGCGCCTGTTCTGGGCGCGCGTGGCAGGCTAGGAATGCATCCACTACCTTCTTTGCAGGATTCCCGCTGATGAAATTCGCCTCCCTCTCCGACGTCCACGCCGCGTTGCAAGACCTTCCTGCCGCCGATGCCGCCGCCCTTGCCGGCGCCGCCGCGCGCAATGGCCAGTTGACCAAACCGCCCGGCGCGCTTGCCCGGCTGGAGGATCTGGCGATCTGGGTCGCTGGTTGGCAGGGTACGGACCGGCCCGCGATCACCGGGCCGCAGGTCCTGATCTTTGCGGGCAACCACGGCGTAACGGCGCAGAGCGTCTCGGCCTTTCCGTCCGAAGTGACGGTGCAGATGGTCGCCAATTTCTCACATGGCGGCGCGGCGATCAACCAATTGGCAAAGCTGAATGGCGCGCAAATGCAGGTCCATGCGTTGGATCTGGACCGGCCCACCGCCGATTTCACCCAAAGCGCCGCGATGAGCGAGGCGGAGACCGCCGAAGCCTTTGGGACCGGATGGAACGCCGTTGATCCGACAGCCGACCTGCTGGTTGTGGGCGAGATGGGCATTGGCAATACCACTGTGGCGGCGGCGATTGCTTGCGCGCTT
Source organism: uncultured Paracoccaceae bacterium (assembly GCA_903930735.1). Classification (GTDB taxonomy): domain Bacteria; phylum Pseudomonadota; class Alphaproteobacteria; order Rhodobacterales; family Rhodobacteraceae; genus CAIYZT01. Next base: position 19,293 of record CAIYZT010000186.1, read on the forward strand.
TATGGCGGGGCGGCTGGCGATTGGGTCGGGCGCGGTACAGGGGTTGATGATGCGGGGCTGGCACGCAAGGCGGCGGCGGTGAGGGCGGGCGTATCGCGGCACCTGCCCGCCGAGCCCTTGCAGATCCTGCAGCGTCTGGGCGGGCGCGAGATTGCGGCGATGGCCGGAGCCATGGCGCGAGCGCGCGTCTTGCGGATCCCGTTGATTCTGGACGGGTTTATCGCCTGCTCAGCCGCCGCTGTGCTGCAATCGGTCAATGCGGGCGCGCTGGATCATGCGGTTGCGGGCCATCTGTCCGCCGAAGGAGCGCATGGCAGGCTACTGGCAAAACTCGGCAAAGAGCCGCTTTTGTCGCTCGGCCTGCGTCTGGGTGAAGGCTCGGGCGCGGCGTTGGCGATCGGCATCGTCAAGGCCGCCGTCGCCTGTCATTCCGGCATGGTCACCTTTGCCGAGGCCGGCGTTTCCGCGGGCTGATCGTCCACTTCAACCAGATCAGCGGTCACTTCCATCGGCCTGACCTCATAAATCTCGCCCATGATCGCCGCCTCCAGCTCTTTTTCCAGCTCCTGCGAGCGTTTGATGTAGGCTAGGTTTTTATCCACGGGCTGTCCGGGAACCCAGACCTCGGCTAGCCCGCGCATCGCCTGCCGGTCCAGCCGCCAAAAAGTCTGCGACAGCTTTGAGGCCTCGTATTCTGAATAACCTGTATTTTCAAGCACATAGCGCCCCGCTCGCACCGCGGAATCAAAGGTCTCGCGCACGGTGTCATTCGCCCCGGCCTGAAACAGCTCGTAAACATGCACCCGGTCGCGGGCGCGGGCGACGATGTGCAGATCGGGGCGCATGGTGCGTGCATAGCGCACGATATTGGTCGCCACCGCAGTC
>CAIYZT010000187.1 GCA_903930735.1 uncultured Paracoccaceae bacterium
ACAAACTGTAAAGGCAGCAGTCCTCGTCTATAGCGCCAGTGCCGAGGAAAAGTTGATCAAACCACAACTGATCCAGCATGGCTTCAGCAAAACCCCCTACCAACGAAATATTTTGCGGCCGAAGATGTCCGCCAAGCAGCGTCAATTCAGATCGTAAACTGTCACCAACACCTGCGCAATCGTCAAGCAATTTGTGAAGACCGAAAGCGGCAGTCGATTGAGCCAGATGCGGCGGGCAACTTGCAAAACTGTGGTGCCAGCCGCAAGAAAAATTGTGCTGTGTGGCATTATCAAATCAAAAGGAGCATCGCCGATCGCGCGTTTTGCTGCCAGATTGTGCTGCTCACGCAGCTCAGAGCTACCCCCCGAAAATTGGACAGTGACGGAAGTTATGATCTGAGCTTTGCTGGTCTCCAAGAATGAGGAGATCAGACTATGAAGAAACGTAGGAACCATGATGCGGTGTTCAAAGCCGGTGTTGCGCTTGAGGCCTTGAAGGGTGAGCGGACCGTGTCGGAATTGGCTGCGGAATATGGCGTGCATGCCGCGATGATCCATCAGTGGAAGAGGACGCTGCTGGACTGCGCGGCCGACATCTTTGAGCGCGGTGGCAGGAAATCCCCCGAGGTCGATGAGGACACTGTGCGGGTGCTGCATGCAAAGATCGGGGAGCTGGCTGTGGCCAACGATTTTTTGTCCAGAAGGCTCAAGCCTTGGATCGGCAAGTGAGGCGTGGGATGATTGTGAAGAACCATCCCAGCCTGTCGGTCGGGGCGCAATGCCGCCTGTTGTCGATCTCGCGATCATCATTTTACTATGAGCTGATGGGCGAGACGGCGATGAAGCTTGACCTCATGGTGGTGATCGAAAAACATTTCCTTGAGACACCGTTTTACGGCGTGCAGCAGATGACGTGGCACTTGCAGAACGGCGGCCATGCTGTGAATTACAAGCGCATCCGGCGACTGATGCGGCTTATGCGTCTGGCACCGATCTACCAAAAGCCCGATACCAGCCGACCTGCGAAGGGGCCCAAGACCTATCCGTATCTGCTGGGCGGGCTACGGATTGATCGCCCAAATCAGGTCTGGTGCGCCGACATCACCTATATTCCGATGAGGAAGGGATTTTGTATCTCGTCGCCATAATGGACTGGTGCACCCGCAAAGTGCTGGCTTGGCGTATCTCCAACACGCTTGAGGCTGCCTTCTGCGTCGAAGCGTTGAACGAGGCAATCCACAAGTTTGGTTCGCCCGAGATCATGAACACCCTCTCTCATGGTTTGCACGCAAACCATTGCCGGGCAACGGACCAAGGGTCGCAGTTCATATCCTTCGCCTGGACCGACCGGCTGAAACGGGTCGGGAGCCGGATATCAATGCCTCTCGGTGTTTGCGCGCAAACACCTGCCGGTAACAGACGGCAAAGGTCGCTGCATGGACAACATCTTCATCGAGCGCCTCTGGCGGTCGCTGAAGTATGAATGCGTTTATCTGCACGCTTGGGAGACAGGGTCGCAGGCAAGGAATGGCATCGGGCGCTGGATCACCTTTTGCAACCACCAACGCCCTCACACTGCCCATGGCGGTCAACCGCCCGCCGTGGTTTAATTCAACAGCATTGAAACCAATCAGCAGGTGAAGGCAGTAGCTTAAACAAGCCGGAAAACTGTCCAAAGATCGGGGAGTAGCTCACCTTCTGATCGCCAACCTCAGCCCAAGCGAGACATGATTATGATACCTGTCAACGGCAAGACACCCGGCGCACTCGCAAAGTGGCGCACCTTTCAGGAGGCCACCGCCCAACCCACGGTTTGGCGGGCTTGGGCCGGGGCACTTGCAAGCCAAGCGGAGGAGATATCAACGGGGATCCGGTCGCGCGATTACGACGAGATCTGGTTCTGCGGTGCAGGGACGTCGGCTTTTATCGGCGAAACGCTTTGCACCTATTTCAACAGCCGGCCAGGGCGCGCAAGGTATCGCTGCGTTGCGACGACTGATCTGGTAAGCTGCCCCAGAAACTACATACGGCCGGGTGTCAAGGTTCTGGTCGTTTCCTTCGGTCGCAGCGGCAACAGCTCTGAAACCATCGGCACGCTTGATCTGCTTGACCGCCATGCGCCTGATGCGGATCGGTTGAATTTTACCTGCAATGTAGACGGGGTTCTTGCAACGCGCAAAGCACCCGGGCCGGGCGAGCAGCGTCTTGTTCTATTGCCGCGCGAGACAAATGATCAGGCGCTTGCCATGACATCAAGTTATAGCACCATGTTGCTAAGCGCATTGGTTTGTCTGGATGATCGCCCACCGATGCCCGTTGCCGAAGCAATATCGCGGCTGGCAAGCGCGGCCGAGGCCGTGATGGCACAATCGCTTGACCTTGCGCGCTCGGCGGGTGCCAAAACGCCGTCGCGCGCGGTTTTCTTAGGCTCGGGTGTGCTTCAGGGTGCAGCGCACGAAAGTGCCCTTAAGGTGCTGGAACTTTCGGCTGGGGCCATTTCGACCCTTTGGGACTCGACCTTGGGGTTTCGTCATGGTCCAAAAGCCATTGTCGACGCCAACACGAGGGTCCATGTTTTGGTATCCGGCAATCCTCATACGCGGCGTTATGATATGGACGCCGCGAACGAGATTAGGGCGCAATATGGAGCAAACACCGTCCTGACCCTCGGGCCCAACAAGCACGAGGTCGATCTACACGTGCCCACTGTCGGCAACGACGCGTGGACAGCAGTTCTTTATGTGGTGGCAGCGCAAATGCAGGCGATTGTCTGGTCTGAGGTCTTGGGCCTCGATATCGACAATCCGTTCAGCGGCGGCACCGTCAGGCGGGTGGTCGAGGGTTTGATCCTCTACCCAATGGAAGAATGAACCATCAGATGTATGGCGGGATCGACCTTGGCGGCACGAAAATCGAGGCTTGTCTCTTCGATGCCAATCTTGTTCCGCTCAAGTCGCGTCGCATTACATCCCTGTCACCGCGGCGGGTATCGCGCCATCGCTGATGTTCTCAGCGCGGTGAGGCGCGGGGACCTAGTCCAGATCACGGGTCCGTCAGCCTAGTTGATGGGTCTGCGGTATGCCATAAACTGGCGTCGGGATGCCTTCCATTCTTGCCTTCAACTGCAGGGACAAAAACCGGGAATAGTGGCGCGACTGGTGCAGGTTTCCGCCATGGAACCACAGACCGTTTTGGTGGGTTGGCTTCCACATATTGCGTTGTTCGCCCACCCAAGGGCCAAGATCCTTGGTGGTGGCAGACCCAATCTCCCAGTATTTGTCCACCTTGTCGGCCACATCCTGCCCGATCAGGTCCGCTGCCCAGCCGTTCATCGAGCCAAAGCCCGTGGCGTAGACGATCACATCGGCGGGCAGCACCGCGCCATCCTCCAGCACCACGGAGTCTTGTGTTATCTCCTTCACATTGCCATGCGCCAGCATGATCTTGCCGTCGAT
>CAIYZT010000188.1 GCA_903930735.1 uncultured Paracoccaceae bacterium
CGGCCACATGGTTCCCAAAGGATAGATAGAATGAGCTTTCACGTCATCGAACAAGCCCCCGCCCGCCTGAACCGCAGCGAGCTTGCCGTTCCGGGCAGCGCCCCGCATATGTTTGAAAAAGCTGCGAAATCTGACGCCGACGTGATCTTTCTTGATCTCGAAGACGCGGTCGCGCCCGATGACAAGGCGCAGGCCCGCAAGAATATCATCAAAGCCCTGAACGAGCTGGACTGGGGCAAGAAAACCATGTCGGTTCGGATCAACGGACTCGATACCCATTACATGTACCGCGATGTTGTCGATGTCGTCGAACAGGCGGGCGAGCGTCTGGATCTGATCATGATCCCCAAAGTGGGCACCGCCGCCGACGTCTATGCGGTCGACATGATGGTCACCCAGATCGAGGCCGCCAAGGGCTATAAAAAGCGGATCGGGTTCGAACATATCATCGAAACCGCGCTGGGCATGCAGAACGTTACGGCGATTGCCGGGGCCTCCAAGCGCAACGAAAGCCTGCATTTCGGGGTGGCCGATTATGCCGCCTCGACCCGCGCGCGGACCACGGTAATCGGCGGCGTGAACCCCGATTACGCCGTGTTGACCGACAAGCTTGAAGACGGCAGCCGCGAGGTTCATTGGGGCGATATGTGGCACTATGCGCTGGCCCGGATGGTGGTTGCCGCGCGGGCCAATGGCCTGCGTCCGGTCGATGGCCCCTTTGGCGATTTCTCGGATCCCGATGGCTATCGTTATGCGGCCAAACGCGCGGCGGTCCTGGGCTGCGAGGGCAAATGGGCCATCCACCCCAGCCAGATCGCCCTTGCCAATGAAACCATGAGCCCCTCGGAGGCCGAGGTTACCCGCGCCCGCCGGATCATCGAAGCGATGACTGTCGCTGCCGCCGAAGGCAAGGGTGCGGTGTCGCTGGATGGGCGTCTGATCGACTACGCCTCGATCCGGCAGGCCGAGGTTCTTGTCGAAAAAGCCCGCCAGATCGCGGCGGGCTGACCCTGTGACCAGCACGTATTCAAATGAGATGCGAAAGGCGGCGGCGGGTCTGTTTGATCTCGCCGTCAAAGCCGCCGATCCGGGGCATGCCCTGCAATCTCAATTGAACAAAGCGCCCTTCCCGCTGCCTAAACCGGGGGGGCGGGTGCTGCTGATTGCGGTCGGCAAGGCTGCGGTTCCGATGATGAAAGAAGCGCTGCGGCATCTTGAGGGACCAGAGGCGATTCTGGTTACAAACTACGAAAATCATATGGAGATACCGGGGGTTACCTCTTACGCCTCTGGTCATCCCGTGCCTGATGAAAATGGCGCGGTGGCCGCCCGCGCAGTGATCACCGCGCTTGCTAAGGCCAAGGTCGAGGATCAAGTCATCGCCCTGATCTCGGGCGGCGGATCTGCCCTGCTGCCCGCGCCTGCAGCGGGGCTGAGCCTTGGGCATAAATCCTCCCTCAACCGGCTGATGCTGGCAGGCGGGTTTGGGATCACGCAGATGAACCTGGTGCGCCAACAGGTTTCGCAGCTAAAGGGCGGCGGCTTTTTGCGACTGGCCGCGCCCGCGCCGGTGACGGCCTATATCTTGTCGGATGTGATTGGGGACGACCTGCGGGTGATCGCCAGCGGACCTACGACCGCGCCCTTGGGTACAGCGGCCGAAGCGGCGGAGATATTGCGGGCGGGCGGGGTTTGGGAGTCTTTGCCTGCAGAGATACGCGCCCATTTGACCCGCGATACCGCAGCCCAGACCCCGCCAAAACCGGCGACAAATCTGCTGATCGGCAGCAATGGCCAAAGCTTGGCAGCGGTGCTGGCGGCGGCTAAGGGCTATGATGCCCGGATCGTCAGTGACGCGCTGATCGGGGATGTGGAGCAGGCCTGCGAGCAAATCATGGTAGCCGCCCGTGCCGCGCCGAAAGGCCGCCCGATCTGCCTGATTTTTGGCGGCGAGACCACGGTGATCATCCGGGGAAATGGTCTTGGTGGGCGCAATCAAGAGCTTGCGCTGAGGGTTGCCATTGCCGCGCAAGGCTATGATCGCAATTGGGTATTTCTCAGCGGCGGCACCGATGGGCGCGACGGGCCGACCGATGCTGCGGGCGGGCTGGTCGATGGCGAGAGCCTTTTGCGGATGCAGGCTGCGGGCGTCGATTCTAG
>CAIYZT010000189.1 GCA_903930735.1 uncultured Paracoccaceae bacterium
GCGCGTGGCATTCACGCGCTTCAATCTTTTTCTGCGCGACGAGTTTTGCTGCCAATACTGCACCTCAAAGGGCGATCTGACCTTTGACCATGTGGTGCCGCGTTCGCGCGGCGGGGTGACGAGTTGGGAAAACGTTGTGGCCGCCTGCAGCCCCTGCAATCTGCGTAAGGGTGCCAAAACGCTGAAACAATCGGGCATGCAGTTGAGCAAGCCGCCCCGGATGCCCAGTGCCGAAGAGATGCAGGCCCATGGCCGCCGTTTCCCGCCCAATCATCTGCATGGCAGTTGGATGGATTATCTCTACTGGGATGCCGAACTAGACGCCTGAGCGCCCGCATCCGCTGTTGCATTCCCAAAGGGGCCATGGTGCATTGCACCTCAAGTTTGGGGGATTTGCATGACGATCATGCTTTTGGATGCGGCGATCAATCTGGGCGTGGCGCTGAGCTGTGGGGCGGTAATCGGATCTGAGCGGCAGGTGCGCCAGCGCATGGCGGGCCTGCGCACGAATGCGCTGGTGGCCATGGGTGCCGCGGCTTTCGTGATTTTTTCGCAATTGGTTCCCAATGATGCCAGCCCGACGCGGGTCGCGGCGCAGGTCGTATCGGGGATAGGTTTTCTGGGCGCGGGGATCATCTTTCGGGACGGCTTCAATTTGCACGGGCTGAACACGGCGGCGACGCTGTGGTGCGCGGCGGCGGTTGGGTTGATGGCGGGAATCGGGGGTTGGGATTACGCGCTGGTGCTGACGGCGCTGGTGGTTTTTATCAATCTGGGTCTGCGGCCCGTGGTCAAGTTCTTGAAAAAACACACGAAGGCTGGCGTTCCTCTGGCGCTGCCCTTTCGGCTGTATGTAGCGGTCCGGCCCGAGGATGAAGCAAAGGCTAGGGTGCTGATCCTGGGGGCCCTCTCAGTCAACGGGTTGCATCTGTCCGAGATCACGGCAATGCCCGCCGGCGATGGCGGCAAGACCGAGATCGAGGTGAGCCTTTTGGGCGAAGGGGCTAGCGAATACGCGATGGAGCGGGTCGTGCAAGGATTGGCCGCCGAGGCAGGTTTTCTGGGCCTGCGCTGGCAGGGCCATGACGAGGCGTGAAGGCGGTGGGATTCTTCACGAAGCGGTGCTAGACACCGGGGGGCCTGCGGGTTAAAAGCGCGACGTTAGCGCTAACAGGCGTATCCCCACAGCGAGGTTTGCGATGGTTTCGCGCGTTATTCCGGTTGAAAGCTTTGATCTGGTGATTTTTGGCGGCACGGGCGATCTGGCCCGGCGCAAGATCCTGCCGGGGCTCTATCGTCGTTATCTGGCGGGTCAGATGACCGAAGACAGCCGGATCATCGGCGCCGCCAGGGCCGATCTGACTGAAGAGGCGTTTCGCGCCCAGGTTGGCGCGGCGATTGAGCAATTTGTGCCCAAGGCCCGGCAAGACACCGCAGTGATTGCCGAATTTCTGGCGCGCATCAGCTATGTCTCGATCGACGCCAAGGGCACCGGCGGCTGGGAGGCCTTGCGCGCGAAGATGCGCCCTGATGTGGTACGGGCCTTTTATTTCTCGGTGGCACCATCCCTGTTTGGCGAACTGGCCGAGCGGCTACATCGCCATTCAATCGCCGATGCGCGGGCCCGTATCGTGGTGGAAAAGCCCTTTGGCCGCGATCTCGCCAGCGCAAAAGCGCTTAATGCTGTGCTTGCCAGCCATTTCTCCGAAGGCCAGATCTACCGGATCGACCATTATCTTGGCAAGGAAACCGTGCAGAATCTGATGGCGGTGCGCTTTGCCAACATCCTGTTCGAACCGTTATGGAAATCCGAATATATCGATCACGTCCAGATCACCGTGGCCGAAACCGTAGGGGTTGAAGGGCGCGGCGCCTATTACGACAAATCGGGCGCGATGCGCGATATGGTGCAAAACCATATGATGCAGCTTTTGTGCCTGATCGCGATGGAGCCGCCCTATCACTTTGATCCCGATGCGGTGCGGGACGAAAAGCTGAAGGTAATCAGAGCCCTGCAGCCCATCGCGCCGGGTGACATCGTGCGCGGCCAATATCTGGCGGGCGGCGGTGAGGGCGGGTATCTGGAGCATTGCGAAGATCCCGGATCGCGCACCGAAAGCTATATCGCGATGAAGGTCGCGATCGCCAATTGGCGCTGGCAGGGTACGCCTTTTTACCTGCGCACCGGCAAAAAGCTGCGCGCGCGGACCAGCGAGATTGCCATCACCTTCAAACAGCCGCCGCATTCGATTTTCGATGATGCCGAGGGCTGGAAGGAAAACGTGCTGGTGATCCGGCTGCAGCCCAATGAGGGCATGGAGCTGATGATGATGATCAAAGAGCCGGGACCGGGGGGCATGCGCCTGATGCAGGTGCCGCTGGATATGGCCTTTGCCGATGCCTTGGGCGTCGAGGCCGATGATGTGCCGGACGCTTACGAACGGCTGATCATGGATGTGATCCGGGGCAACCAGACCCTGTTCATGCGCGGGGACGAGGTGGAGGCCGCCTGGGCCTGGACTGATCCGATCATTCAGGGCTGGGAAGGTCGGGGCGAGCGTCCGCAGGGCTATGATGCCGGATCGACCGGGCCCGATGATGCCTTGATGCTGATGCACCGGGATGGACGGCGCTGGCGCGAGATCAAAGGATGAGGTTTCTGACCTATCCCAACCGCGTGGATCTGATGTCGGGGCTCGCCGAGGTGATCGCCGATGCCCTGCGCGTGGCCATCGCCGAGCGGGGGCGGGCGAGCCTGTCGGTCCCCGGAGGCACGACGCCGGGGCCGATCTTCGACGCGCTGACGGGGGCCGATCTGGACTGGGCCCGCGTCTCCGTTTTCCTGAATGATGAACGCTGGGTTGGCGAGGACTCCCCCCGTTCCAACACCCGCCTGCTCCGCGAGCGGCTGTTGATCGGGCGGGCGGCGGCGGCGCGTTTGGTGCCGCTTTATGCGGAGGCGGCGCGTCCCGAAGACCGCCTGGATGACCTGATCTGCGGCCTGAAACCGCATCTGCCGATCGACGTTTTGTTGCTGGGCATGGGAGCGGATATGCATACCGCCTCGCTTTTCCCCGGCGCGGACCGTCTGGACGAGGCTTTGTCGCGCCACGCGCCCCTGCTGTTGCCAATGCGCGCCGAAGCCGCCGGTGAGCCACGCGTCACCCTGACCGCGCCCGCCTTGACCGGGGCGCGGCAGGTCCATGTCCTGATCACCGGCGCCGAAAAGCAGACCACTATCCGGCGCGCGACGGGCCTGTCGCCTGCACAGGCGCCGATTGCGCTGATCCTGAACCAAGCCATTATTCACTGGGCGGAGTAAGCCATGACCGATCTTTGGAAGCCTCTTAAAGATCTGCACGCCGCCGCTCAGGACCGCGCGATCATGGATCTTTTTGCCGCCGATCCCGCGCGGGCGAAGGGGTTTTCCGTTAGCGCGGGCGAGATGCTGCTGGATTACGCCAAGACCAATATCGATGCCGCGAGCAAGGCAGCGCTGATTGGCCTCGCCAGATCAACCGGGGTTGCGGAAAAGCGGGCCGCGATGTTTGGCGGCGAAAAGATCAACGATACCGAAGGGCGCGCGGTGCTGCATGTTGCCCTGCGCGCGCCGAAAGGCACCGTGATCAAGACCGAGGGCAGCGATGTGGTACCACAGGTGCACGAAATCCGGGCTCGGATGGCGGAATTTGTGCGCTCCGTTCGCGCGGGCACGCTCTGCGGGCAGGGCGGGGCCTATACGGATGTGGTGAATATCGGCATCGGCGGATCGGACCTGGGTCCGGCAATGGCGACGCTGGCGCTGGCGCCCTATCACGATGGGCCTCGGGTACATTATGTCTCGAATGTCGATGGCGCGCATATAACGCAGGTGCTGAAGGGGCTGAACCCGGAAACGACCTTGGTGATCGTCGCCTCGAAGACTTTTACCACGATCGAGACGATGACCAATGCCGATACCGCCAAGGCCTGGATGGGACGCGTGGTGGCCAATCCCGGCGCACAGTTTGCGGCGGTATCCACTGCGGCGGCAAAGACGGCGGCCTATGGCATTGATCCGGAATGGGTTTTCGGGTTCGAGGATTGGGTTGGCGGGCGCTATTCGCTCTGGGGCCCGATCGGGCTGGCGGTTATGCTGGCGGTGGGGCCAGAGGCTTTTGACGCCTTCCTCGCCGGCGCGCGGGATATGGACGAGCATTTCCTGAACGCCCCCTTCGAGGACAATATGCCTGTCCTGCTGGCGCTGGTCGGACTTTGGCACAATCAAATCTGCGGCTACACCACGCGCGCCGTTCTGCCCTATGATCAGCGGCTCTTGCGCCTGCCAGCCTATCTGCAACAGCTGGAAATGGAGAGCAATGGCAAGCGTGTGGCGATGGATGGCACTGATCTGGGTATCCATTCCGGCCCGGTTGTCTGGGGCGAGCCGGGCACCAATGGCCAGCATGCCTTTTACCAGCTGATCCATCAGGGCACGCGCCCGGTGCCTTGCGAGTTTTTGGTGGCGCGCGAAGGGCATGAGCCTGAACTCTCGCATCAGCACCTGCTGCTGGTGTCCAACTGTCTGGCACAATCCGAGGCGCTGTTGCGCGGTCGCTCGCGCGCCGAGGCGCGGGGGATCATGGCAAAAAAGGGGGCAGAGGGCGCCGAATTGGAACGTCAGGCCCGGCATCGGGTTTTCCCCGGCAACCGGCCCTCGACCACGCTTGCCTATCCCAAACTGACGCCCTTTGTCCTCGGCCAGATCATCGCGCTGTACGAGCACCGCGTCTTTGTCGAAGGCGTTATTCTGGGGATCAATTCCTATGACCAATGGGGGGTGGAACTGGGCAAGGAACTGGCGCTGGCCCTGCAGCCCGTTCTCGAAGGCAAGGCGGGCACCGACGGCAAGGATGGGTCAACCGCCGCCTTGGTGGCCTTCCTGCGGGGCTAATCCGCTGGACTTTGCTGGACGCTTCTTTTAGGGCCGATCCACGGGCTTTGGGGGCGGTTCATGGATCATCGGCGGGATATTGATGGTCTGCGGGCGGTAGCGGTCCTGCCGGTCATCCTGTTTCACGCCGGCCTGCCCGGTCTACCGGGGGGTGGCTCGGCGTTGATGTGTTCTTCGTCATCTCGGGCTATCTGATCACGGGACTGCTTTTAGAGGCCCATCACGCGGGTGGCATTTCGCTGAGCGGCTTTTACGAGCGCCGCGCCCGCCGCATCCTGCCCGCGCTGTTTGTCATGCTGGCGGTCACGACGCTGGTGGCCCTCATGTGGTTGCCGCCGCAGGAATTGGCCAACTATGGCGCGAGCCTCGGGTTGACCGGGGCCTTTCTGTCGAACCTCTGGTTCATGACGCAGACCGGCTATTTCGCCAATGCCGCCGATGTCCACCCGCTGTTGCACACCTGGTCGCTGGCGGTCGAAGAGCAGTTCTATCTGGTGTTCCCGCTGCTGCTGATGGGCCTCTTGAGGTGGCGCGTGCCACTGATGCCGGTTCTGATCGGGGTGGGGGTGCTGAGCCTGGTCTTTGCGACCTGGGCTCTCGGGCCCTATCCCGATCAGGTGTTCTACTTCCCCCTGGCGCGGGCATGGGAATTGCTGATCGGGGGCGTGCTGGCTTTGCCGCGCAAGCCACGCCTGCATCCGGTGCCGGGGGATGTGGGGCTTGGGCTGATCCTGGGGGCGATGGTGCTGACCTCGGGGTCGGATCAGGCGCTGTTTCCAGGGGTTGGGCCGGTTGCCGCGACCATCGGCGCTGGGTTGATCCTGCGCTTTGGCGCGGGGCGCTTCGGGCGGCATCTGTTGACGGCACGTCCGGCAGTGGGGCTGGGCTTGGTCAGCTATTCCGCCTATCTGTGGCACCAACCCCTGCTGGCCCTGGCCGCCGCGCGCCAGATTGATCCCTTGCCCGAGGGGGCTCAGATGGCGCTGCACCTCGGCCTGGCCGCCCTATCCATTGCTGTGGCCGTCCTGTCCTGGGCCTTTGTCGAAGAGCCTGTCCGGCGGCGGCGTCTGCCGTGGCTGGCGGGGCGCGCGCGCGTTCTTTGGGCGGCTGCGGCGGGGTCAGTGGGGGTGTTTGTGCTGGGCTTGGGGCTTTATCTGTCGGGCGGGCTGCCGGGTCGTGTCTCGGCGCAGGTGGCGGGGGTGTCGGCGGCCCAGATCTACAATCCCGGGCGTGGGCGCTGCGATGCCAATCGGGCGGGCCGCGTGCCGCAGCATCCGGTGGCGGGCTGCACGCTGGAGGGGTCGGCGCCGCTGGTTTATCTCTACGGTGACAGCCATGCCGCGATGCTGTGGGGCAGTCTGCGGCAGGCGATGATGGCGGCGGGTCAGGCGGGCTATGTTTCGACACAGGGCGGCTGTCGGGCCCTGCCGGGCCTGGCGGTGATGGGCGACGCCCGCGCCCAGTCCTGCGACGCCTTTGCCCGGGCCGGCCTTGCCGATGTAGCGGCGCGGCCGTCGGACAGTGTGATCGTGCTGGCGCTGCGCTGGCCGCTGTATCTGGAAGGCGCGCGGTTTGACAACGGGTTGGGCGGTGTCGAACCCGGCAAGAACCGCCCGGTGGTGCCGCTGGCCTCGCTGGGGCAGGTGCTGGATGAGGCTGACCGCCGCCAGCAGGTGCTGGACCTGATGCGGCAGGGAATTGACGATCTGGCGCGGGACCACCGGGTTGTGCTGGTCTATCCGGTTCCCGAGGCGGGGTGGGACGTGCCGGGGCGGCTGGCGCGGATGGGGATGTTCGGCGCGTTTCCGGCGCGGCTGGCTTTGCCGCAGGCGCTTGCCATCCACCGCGCCGAAGGGGTCGAGGCGATGCTGGACAGTCTGACAGGGCCGAACATTCTGCGGGTCAGGCCGCGCGATCTGTTCTGCGACGGTCAGACCTGCGCGCTGAACGACGGCGGGGTCAGCTTTTACGCCGACAACAACCATCTGTCGGCCGAAGGGTCGGCTGTGGTGGTGCAGGCGGTGATGCAGCTGATCGGCGGAAAGTAAGGCGGAACGGGCCCGGTTTTCGCGCGACAAGGGTTACGGTTCGGTTACTGAAAAACAGCAAGTCTTTGTAAATAAACCGAAAAAAAGAGGCGCCCCAACTTGGAGCGCCGCCCGAACTCAAGGGTGCTGCGCTTTCCTGCAGCGTACTGCCTTCAATCTGGTTCAGATTGAAGGCAGTCTAGGACGGCACGCTTTAACGCAAGGCCGCCGTGACGATGATCTCGACCAGATAGTCTGGCGTCGCCAGCTTTGCCTCGCCGGTCGCGCGGCCGGGCGTATGGCCCGCGGGCACCCATTGGTCCCATACCGTGTTCATCTCATCAAAGCTGGCTATATCCGCCAGCCAGATCTGCACCATCAGGATGCGGGTCTTGTCGGTTCCGGCCTCGGCGAGGACACGGTCCACCTCAGCCAGACAATCGGCGGTCTGCTGCGCCACGCTCGCGCCCGGCGTGCCGATCTGACCGGCCAGCCAGATAATGCCATTAAAGCAGACAGCCTCGGACATGCGCGCACCAGGGCCGATGCGTTTGATATCTTCATTCATGGGAAATCTCCGGTTTGATGGGGATTGCTAGCCTGTTTTCGGAAGGTTGAAAACCGTCCTAATATCCAAAAGCCGCGTAGTCGGCGGCATAGATCTGTTCGATCCGGGCCCGCTGAGCAGGGCTGAGTGCAAAATCACTCGGGCGGGAGGGATTGTGGCGCTGCGCCAGCAGAGTGTCGGGCGGAAAATCGGGACGACCTATAGCGGAGAATACGCGTTTGATATCAGAATCATAGGATTCAACCCTTCCGATCAGATCAAACCGCAAATCAGCAAAAGCGATGTTGTCGACCTGCAATCGCCAATGTGTATCGCAGCGCAGCGGGTCGATCGCCAATGTATTGGTGACATAATCCAGAAAAACATCGAAATTCCGGCTCGCGGGCTGGGCGGGATCAAATCCATGCGCTTTCATTGGCGCCATGTGTTTGTGGCGCGCAATATTGTCCTGATCGAGAAAGAAGTTACGAAAGGCGGATGCGGCGCGGGTAACCGGGTCGCGCACGAAGGTGAACAAAAAGGCCTCCTGCGCGTCAAGCACCGGTTTGATCACCGACCAGCGGTACCGTGCTGGAAATATGCCCGTGTCCGCCCGGTGCACATTGCCCGGATAGGTTTGCCCGCCATTGCCGTAGGCATAAAGAAACTGCGTGGTCTGGGTGCAGGCACATTTCTGGTTGCGCAGAAAGAGCAGACGTTTGTCCTGCGACAGGATCATATTGCGATAGGGGCTGCGCAGGTGGGCCGGCTCTTTTTGCAACTGGCCCAGAACTTTGTAGCGCGGGAAAAAGGGGGCCAGAACACGGGTCAGCAGCGTGTCCTGATCAATAGGGGCAAGGAACACATTGGGCTGTGACATAACCCCGGTTTATGCCGGAATGACGTCGCAATCAAGCATTGGAGCCGCGAGATGCCGATTGGGGGGGTGGAGCGGGTGAAGGGAATCGAACCCTCGTATTCAGCTTGGGAAGCTGCTGCTCTGCCATTGAGCTACACCCGCGTTAGTCCTCAGATATGTCAGCGGCCAGCGGGCGTCAAGCGGCACAAAAGCGCTGACCCTGCGGGGCCATGATCCTCAGGGTCAGCCGTAAAGGGGCGCCTTCGCGACCAAAGGGAATTGTTCGGGATCATCTGCCGGCCTGAGGAAGCCCGGTTTTAACCCCTCGCACAGGTTCCGAAGGCGGGGCCCCTTACATCTTGGGCAGCAGAACCGTGTCGATCACATGGATCACGCCGTTCGACTGTTTCACGTCCGCGATGGTGACGGTGGCGACATTGCCCATGCCGTCTTTGATCGTCACATGGCCGTCTTTGGTCTCGATGGTGACATCGCAGCCGCCGACGGTGGTGACCATATGCATGCCGCCATCCGCTTCGACCATCGACAGGATGTCCGAGGACATGGCTTTGGCCGCAACGACGTGGCAGGTCAGGATCTTGACCAGCATGTCCTTGTTTTCAGGCTTCAGCAGGTCTTCGACGGTGCCGGCGGGCAGCTTGGCAAAGGCGTCGTTGGTGGGGGCGAAAACGGTGAAGGGGCCTTCGCCTTTCAGCGTATCGGCAACGCCCGCCGCAACCACGGCTGCAACCAGCGTGGTATGATCGGCGGAATTCATCGCGTTTTCAACGATGTTCATGGTGGCGAGCATCTCGGCGCCGCCGACCATCGGATTGGCGTGGCTTTCCGCGAAGGCGGCGCCCGAAAACAAGGCAGCAGCGGCAACGGTGGTGGCAAGTAAAAATTTCATGTCAGTCTCCCGGTTTGCGAAGGCAAGTCAATCTTGCCTCTCATCAGGTAAACGGGAGCTGGAGTGGGTTAGTTTCAGGCATCACGCAGGCGTGATCAGATCTTTTCGAGCGCGCCGAGGGGACAGCACCGGACCGGTCGGCGCCCCCGTCGTCGAGCCGTCAGCAGGCTCCAGCGACACCGCAAGGATCATGCCGGGGGCGAGAGCGTCAGGCAGGGGCAGGGGCGCTGCGCCCATCAGGCCCAGCGAGACGGGGGCGTCATCGCCGACGATCAACCACATCTCATGCGCCTGGCCCGCCGCTGGCCCAGGACCGGAACGAGTGGCCGAAATGCCGGCCGAGGAAATCTGCACCAGATAGCTGATTTCGGAGTCGTTGGCGGCCAGAGTGGCGGTCAGGGTCGGCGTGGGCGCGGCGTTCAAGAAGAACAGCGCCACAACTGCAGCCGCAAGCACGCTGCCCGCCGCGGCCCAAAGTCCGGTGAGTCAGGACTTGCGCGGCGCCAGCGGGAACAGCCGGGATTCTAGCCGCTGGAAAACCTCGCGCGAGGGGGCAACTTCGGACGTGGCATCATTCAGCGGGGTCAGGCGCGCTTGCCAAACCGCGATCATCGCGGCAAAGGCCGGCTGGGTTTTCTCGCGGTTCTGGGCAGCGATGCGCTGGTCCAACGGAAGAACGCCCAAGACATATTCAGCGGCCAACAGATCGTCATCTTCCTCCGGTTCCATGCTCATTTTTCCATGCACTCCCGAAGGGCCAATAGCCCACGCCGCAGCCAAGTGCGCATGGTATTCAGCGGCACGCCAAAGCGCAGCGCAAGATCATCTTAGCTCAAACCTTCCAGATAGGCGCCCCGGACGGCTGCCGAACGGTCGGCCTCCAGCGTGCCAAAACAATCGCTGATCCGCCGCGCCTCGCTCTTTGCCTCCAGTCGCTGATCGGCGCGAAGGCCGGTATCGGCGATCTCGGGCAGGGCATCATCACCTTCGTTGCGCGGCGGGCGTGCACGGATTAGGTCGATGGCGTGGTTGTGAGCAAGTGTTACCAACCAGCCCTGCGCCGGCCCGCGATCAGGGTCAAACTTCGCGGCGCGTAGCCAAACCTTGGTGAATACTTCCTGCAAGGCATCCTCTGCATCGGCCCTTTGACCAAGCATACGGATCAATATGCCCAAAAGTTTCGGAGCGCTCTGCCTATAGATCGCGCGAAAGACCGCGCGGTCCTGCGCGGCAATTCGGAGCAGCAGGGGGCCAAGCGGATCATCCATGCGGCAAGGTTAGCGGGCGATCGGGATTTGTCACCACCGAATTACCCCCGCCGCCGCCGCCCGCCGCCTGATCCTGAAGTGTTGAACGAAACATTGGGCAAGGTGACGATCCTGGACAATTCGGGGAAGGTATCCAACGCATTGGGGATCGCCGAAGCATTGACGAAATGCTCTTGAAAGCGCGGCTCGATGGCGGTCTCGACCTTGTGGATCTGCTGCACCGTCGCCTCAATCGCGGTCCGGGCGGCGCGGCTGCACAGCGCGATGCGCGCGCCAGTGCCCGCGGCATTGCCCGCCGATGTTACTTTTTCAAGCAGCACATCGGGGATCATGCCCAGAACCATCGCGTGTTTGGGGCTGATATGGGCGCCAAAAGCCCCCGCGAGCGTCACCCGGTCGACCGTTTCCACGCCCATCTCGTCCATGAGCAGCTTGGCCCCGGCATAAAGTGCGGCCTTGGCCAGTTGGATGGCGCGGATATCGCCTTGGGTGACCGAGATTTTCGGCCCACCCTCGGCGCTGCCATCGTGCAAGATATAGGAATGGGTGCGCCCCTCGGCCTCGCAGCGCGTTGTTCCCGTCTGATCGGGGCCGCCGATCAGACCGGCCTGATCAACAAGGCCCGCCATGCGCATCTCGGCCACGGCCTCGATAATCCCTGAGCCGCAAATCCCCGTGATCCCCGAAGCCGAGGTCGCGGCGTCAAAACCGGGATCGGTGTTCCACAGATCCGAGCCAATCACGCGGAAACGCGGCTCTTTGGTCACCGGGTCAATCTCGACCCGTTCAATCGCACCTGGCGCGGCACGCTGACCGGACGAGATCTGCGCACCCTCAAAGGCGGGACCTGTGGGCGAAGAGCAAGCCAGCACCCGCGTTTCATTGCCCAGCAGCAATTCGGCATTGGTGCCGACATCGACGATCAGCACCATGTCCTTGGATTTGCTGGGTTCTTCCGACAGGGCAACCGCCGCACAATCCGCGCCGACATGGCCCGCGATGCAAGGCAGAACATAAACGCGGGCGGAATCGTGGATGCTCGTCAGGTCCAATTCCGACGCGTTCAACGTCATGCTGCCCGAAGTCGCGAGCGCAAAGGGCGCTTGGCCCAGTTCCACCGGATCAATGCCCATCAACAGATGGTGCATCACCGGGTTCATCACAAAGACAACTTCAAAGATCGACTTGGGGTCGATCTTCGCCTCTTCCGCGATGGATTTGGCCAGATCGTTGATCGAGGTACGCACGGCGCGGGTCATTTCGACATCGCCGCCGGGGTTCATCATCGCATAGGAAACCCGGCTCATCAAATCTTCGCCAAACCGGATTTGCGGGTTCATCAAGCCGGACGAGGCCAGCACCGAGCCGTCCTCGAGACTGCACAAATGCGCGGCGATGGTGGTGGAGCCAAGGTCGATCGCAAGACCGTATAGTCCGCCTTCGCGGTAGCCCGGAAAGACATCAAGAATGCGCGGTGCGGCATCGTGATTGCCCTGATTGACGACAACGGTGACCGACCAATTGCCCTTGCGCAGCGCGGGCTGCAGACGGCGCAAGACGGGCAGGGTGGTGATGGGGGTCACAATTTGCCATTGCGCTGCAAGGGCTTGCGTCAGACGTTCGAAATCGCCTGTGGGTTCATGCATATCAGGCTCGGCAACCTCAACAAGATAGCTGCGGGTGGCCGGGTCCATGACGATATCGCGCTGGGTCGCGGATTTGCGGATGACCTGTTTGTGGACCTGGGATTCGGGTGGCACATCAACAACGACATCGCCCATGACGCAGGCTTGGCAGCCCAGACGGCGACCCGGCGCCATGCCGCGCTTGGATTTGTAGCGCTCTTCGACCGAATTCCAGGGGGTCAGGGCGTCATCGTCGACCGTCACGCCGTGCTTGGCAAAATCGCCATAGCCGGGGCTGATCTGGCATTTGGAGCAGATGCCGCGACCGCCGCAGACCGAGTCCAGATCGACGCCCAATTGGCGCGCGGCGGTCAGGATGGGTGTGCCCACGGCAAAGCGGCCCCGTTTGCCCGAGGGGGTGAAAATGACGAGAGCTTCTTTGGACATCGGTTACTCCTGCGCGCCCGACCCTGCGCACGCTATGACGTTTTAGGCGCTGGCGGGGCGGCTTCAATGCCTGTTTGCGTCGTTTGAGGGTAATGTTGCGGCCAAAGACGGTCCACTGACGATTTTCCTTCGAAAAATCTTGCTCTTGTCCGGGTAAGCCAGAATTTTCGAAGGAAATTCGTGGCCGGTCCTTAGAAATGCATGTGCACCGGTCCGGAGTGGCACACGATGATGAACTGGTCGGCGGTTTGCAGCAGATGAAAGTCTCGCCTGCGCACTTCGCTCATAAAACGGGCGCGGCCGACTTCGCGGTCGATCCACTCGATCTTGCGCCTTATGACCTGTCCCTTCGCCGCTTTGGCGGCGAAGATCCGGGCGATCCAGCTTTCGGCATGCGGATGGGGTGTCATCATATCCATGGGGCGAGCGTAATCGCCCCATGATTAAGACAAGGTTACGCGCGCCCCTTGCGTCCACCGCGGCGGCCGCCGGCGGCAGAGTTGGACGCGGCAGCGGAGGCTTCGGCAAAGGACAGGCCACCCTCAACTGCCTCAAGGATCTTGGAAAACTTGATCCATTCACCGCCGTTTGCATCGTGGTTCATCAGCATATTGGCGGCGCGAATCGCTTCCATTTCAACCTGGCGGACCGGGTTCATAATGGCCGAAGTCATGCCAGCGGCAATGGCCATGGGCAGGAAAGCCGCGTTGACGCCGTGCCTCTGGGGCAGGCCAAAGGAGATGTTCGACGCGCCGCAGGTCGTGTTCACGCCCAATTCGTCGCGCAGGCGCCGAACAAGGGCAAAGACCTGTTGGCCAGCGGTGGACATGGCGCCGATCGGCATGACCAGCGGGTCAACCACGATATCATGGGCCGGAATGCCGAAATCGGCGGCGCGCTGCACGATCTTTTTGGCGACGGCAAAGCGCACGTCGGGGTCCTGGCTGATGCCGGTGTCATCGTTGGAGATCGCCACGACCGGGACGTTGAATTTTTTGACCAGTGGCAGAACCAGTTCCAGTCGGTCTTCTTCGCCGGTGACCGAATTCAGCAACGGGCGGCCTTCGCAGGCCAAAAGCCCGGCTTCAAGCGCGCCCGGCACCGAGCTGTCGATGCACAGGGGCACGTCCACAACGGCTTGGACCATTTCGATCAGCCGTTTCATCAACGGCGGCTCGACAAAGTTATTGTCCGCATAGCGCGGGTCCAGCGCCATCATATTGGTGAAAACCGCGCCCGAATTGATATCCAGCACCGTGGCACCGCACGCGACCTGCTCCAGCGCGTCGCGCAGGACGGTATCGAAATTGCCCATCTCCAGTTCGGCGGCAAGTTTCTTGCGCCCCGTCGGGTTGATGCGCTCGCCGATCACGCAAAAGGGTTCGTCAAAACCGATGATAACGGTTTTTGTCTTAGATTCCAGCACAGTACGGGTCATTTTTAAACCTATCTCTTAAGCGTTTACAGGCTGGCCCGAAGCGCCGCCGTTGTCGGTAACCCATTGCGCATTGGTCTTGATGCCGCCAAGGGGGAAGAAATGGACCTGTTCGATGCCAAATCCGGGGTTCTTTGCCTTATACGCCGCGAGCTCGTTCAGCACCTCGGTCGGCTCATAGGGCAGCAAGAGTTTGGTGACATCCATGGCGCGCTTTTGCAAGACGCGCAGCGAAGCGCCAACCCCGCAAGCAATGGCGAATTTGATCAGGGTTTGCAGCTTGGCCGGCCCGGCGATGCCTATATGCACCGGCAGTTTGATGCCCTCGGCGGCCAGACGGTCAACCCAGGCAATCACCGGCGCGGATTCAAAGCTGAACTGCGTCGCCATCGCCATTTTCGCATCGGTCCGCTCGGAGAAAGCCGATTTCCAGCGCGCGGCTTCCATGACCATTTTGTCCGAGCCATCAGGATCAATGTCCTTGTTGCCCTCCGGATGGCCGGCGACATGAAGGCGCTGAAATCCGGTAAAGGCGCCGGTTTCCAAGAGCTGCATCGAGGTCGCGAAATCACCGTGCGGCTGCGCCACGCCGCCGGCCAAAAGCAGGGCCTGCAAAACGCCTACATCCTTGTAGCGCGCAGTCCAATCGGTCAGCACCGCCAGATCCTTGATGATCCGCGCGGGAAAATGCGGCATGACATCAAAGCCTTCGCCCGCGATCCGCTTGGCGGTGGCCACCATATCCTCGATCGGCGTGCCCTCGATATGGGCGATATACACGCGGGTGCCGTGCGGCAGGATGGCGCGGAAATCTTCGACCTTTTCGGCCGTGCGCGGCATGACCTCGATCGAATAGCCGTTCACAAATGCTTCCAGATCGGCAGCATTGCCCTTGGGGGCCGGGTCTTTGCGGAAAAAGCTCAGGGCCATGGGCCGCTCCTTATGTGTTAAAGCTTGGCAGCCCAGCCGTCGGCGCTGATCAGCACTTTCAGGCGTTCGGTATCATATTCTGCCTCGATGCGGGCGGCCTCGGATTTGGCAACCTCATCCTGCGCGCCGTCGAGCGGATAGGGCGCGGCCTTGCGCCATTCGGCGAGATAGGCATCGGCATCCTTGGCGCCGATTTTCATCGCGCAGCGGTCGATAGCTTGCTCGAAGCGCTCGGACAATTGAATCTTGGCCGCGCTGCGGCCTTTGCCGACAATCACCTGAGCGGGAATGTCGCGCCAAAACACCACGATAACATCTGCCATAATTATGATTCCCTCTGCGCACCTGTTGCCCTGTTCTAGTCGCCGTCTGCGACAGCCAGGGGTCGGTTTTCGACATGGCGCGTGTTGCCTGCGACCCTCTGCGCAATGGCTTGGTCAATAGAGGGTATCCGGACGTGGGGACCAGCGGTTCCGGCTTTCGCTTGCGCCCCTTCGGCAAGCACGATACCCTCGCTCTCAACAACTTATGGAGGGCGATTATGACGCCCCAGCGTCCCCGGGGAGCGGACGCACAAGGGTCGGCGGTCGAGTCGTCTGTGGATGACACCCGCGCGGGCCTTGCTTTCCTTTCCCCAGATCCCGGTGAAGGCCCGCTTTATGCGGCGCTCGATCTGGGTACAAATTCGTGCCGCATGCTGATTGCCCAGCCAAAGGGTAGTCAGTTTCAGGTCGTGGACAGCTTTTCCAAGACGGTTCAGCTGGGCGTGGGCCTCGAGGCTTCGGGGCGGCTGAGCCGTGCCTCGATGGGCCGCACGATCCAGGCCCTGCGGATTTGCCAGCAAAAGATCGAAAAGCATCAGGTCACGCGGATGCGGCTGGTCGCCACCGAAGCTTGCCGTCGCGCGCGCAATGCCAAGGACTTCATCCGGCAGGTCAAACGCGAGACCGGATTGCAGCTGGAAATCATTGCCACCAAGGACGAAGCCCGGCTGGCCGTTATCTCTTGCGCGCCGCTGGTTTCGGCCAGCACCGAGCAGCTTTTGGTGGTCGATATTGGCGGCGGATCGACCGAACTCGTTTGGATCGATCTCTCGGCGGTGGAGCCGCGCGGACGCTCGCGGGCGATCATGGGCATGCATGCCGGGTTTTCGGGCAATTCGGGCGCCAAGGTGGTGGATTGGATTTCCGTGCCGCTGGGTGTCGCGACGCTGAAGGATCAGTTTCAGGACGTCGAGGACGATTCTGCCCGCTTTGCGCTGATGAGCTGGTTCTTTGAAGAGAATCTCGCCAATTTTTCGCCCTATCATCGGCCCGCGCCGCGCGCGGGGTTTCAGATCATTGGCACCTCGGGCACGGTCACCACGGTCGCGGCCAGCTTTCTGGGTCTGCGCCGCTATGACCGCGCCAAGGTCGACGGGCTGCAGATGTCCTCGGCGCAGATTGACTTTGTTATTCGCGACTATCTTGCGCTGGGGCCAGATGGGCGTAAGAACGACCCGCGCATCGGGCGGGATCGGCATACGCTGATCATGTCCGGCGCGGCAATCTTGCAGGCCCTGATGCGGATCTGGCCCACGGACCGCCTCAGTGTGGCCGACCGGGGCCTGCGCGAGGGTCTGCTTTACGCGCAGATGAGCGCGGATGGTGTATTGGAAGACGGACCAGATATATGACGGGCGACAAACCATCGGGCGACAAGAATTCTTCGGGACGCGGTCAGCGCGAGCTGCGGGTGCGGGTCAAGACCGCCAAGGGCCGCAAGCTGTCCTCGACCCTGTGGCTGGAGCGTCAGTTGAATGACCCCTATGTCATCCGCGCCAAGAAAGAGGGTTATCGCGGCCGGGCAGCCTATAAGATCATGGAATTGGACGACCGCTACGGCTTTTTGAAACCCGGGGCGCGGGTGGTGGACCTGGGCTGCGCGCCGGGCGGCTGGTGCCAGATCGCGGTGGAACGGGTCAATGCGCTGGGGCTAAATCCGAAAAAGCCTTTGGGCACCGTTTTGGGCGTCGATCTGCAAGAGGTTGAGGCGATCGCCGGGGCCGATATCCATCTGCTCGATTTTCTGTCTGAAGAGGCCGACGATCTGGTCAAGGGCTGGCTCGGCGGCAAGGCGGATGTTGTGCTGTCGGATATGGCGGCCTCGGCCAGCGGGCACAAGGGCACCGACCATTTGCGGATCGTGGCGCTGGTGGAGGCGGCGTTGGCCTTTGCCTTTGACGTGCTGGACGAGGGCGGCACCTTTGTCGCCAAGGTTCTGGCGGGCGGGGCCGAGAATGAGATGCAGAACCTGCTGAAGAAGAATTTTCGCAAAGTGGCGAATGTGAAGCCGCCCGCGAGCCGCAGCGACAGTTCCGAGAAATTCGTGGTGGCCCAGGGGTTCCGGGCGGCCAAACCGGATGACGACGGGGCCTGATCAAGAAAAAATGAAAGGCGCCGGGGAAGGGCGCCTTTTACAGAATTCCTGACTTGACAGGGTCTGGTGGCTCAGCCGCCCCAGGTGCGAACCGGGCCGCAATCCATGTGGACAAAGTTCGAGCGCGAATAGGTGCCAACCCCACCCGCCGAGCAAACCTGCGCCGCGCGCGCCATCTGGCCAACAGAGCGCGATTTCAAACGCAGGTCCGCAGCCTGGCCTTTCACATGCAGCGAATTCTTGGCTACACCGCGCGAAGAGGCCCTCAGAGCCGCATTCGTAGCCGACGTGCGATAGCCCGACAGCAGCATATAGGGCTCGTTCACATCCATCAAACGGTGGGTGGCGGCGATGATATCCATATTGCGCGGATCCATCTTGATCGTCTCATCCGAGCGCCAATCGCGCATGAAGTGATTGATTTCCTTCATCACTTCGGGAATGTACTCGCCTTCGATCCAGTAAATCGTATCAATCGACTCGCCAGTGCGGCCCGAAGTCATACGGATGCGGCGAATGTCGCCCGCGCCCTTGAGCAGACCGAAGGCATTGGAATAGCTGGGTGCCGCAACGATGGCGGCCGCAGCAAAAACCCCAAAAAGGCCGCGCCGCGTGAGATTTGTCGTCGTAGTGGCCATTCTAATGCCTGTCCTGTCCCGTGATCTTCGACCACCTTGCCGGCGGTTCGTTGCATTGTCGTCGTGCCAGTACCTTGTGGCACGAAGTGGCATGAAGCCAAAGCAAAGAAATGGCGGCAAGCCCATGGCTAAAGTCGAATCGGCAAGATTCCGCTAACGGCCGCCTGTTATTAGGAACAATGCGCGGTATCTGGGCGTTGTTTTGTGGTCACAGGCGGGAAAGATGCTGGTGTTTCAGCGATTTACACGGCGCGGATTTTCCTGACAATCTGACTTCAGCGGTTGCTCCTCGCTGCATTATGCTCAAATCAAAGGATACCGGGATGTTCGCGCCCGTCTCGTTTGGCCCAATCGGCCGGATGTCGCTGTTTTGCATGGGTTTTGTTGGCCTTGGCCTTGGCTCCGGATCTGCGCTGGCGCAGAGTTCCGCCTTTGCTCAGGCCCTGTCGGCCGAGGTGGCCGAGAATGCGGCCCTCGCGGGCTACTACCGCAACCGCGATTACGAGGATCTTTGGACTGGGGCCGATGATGCGCCGCGCCGCCAAGCGCTTTTCGCCGCGCTGGATCTCGCCGAAGTGCACGGTCTGCCCATTGCCCGCTATGACGCGGCGCAGCTGCGCGCCGCCTTTGGCGCCGTTCAAACCGAAGGCGACCGGGGCCGGCTAGAGGCCTTGCTGGGCCAGGCCTATCTGCAATTCGCCCGCGATCTAAATTCGGGCGCCCTAGAGCCCGCGGATATCGACGGCGGCCTTAAGAGAGAGCCGCAAC
>CAIYZT010000190.1 GCA_903930735.1 uncultured Paracoccaceae bacterium
CGGAATTGTGGATTCACTTGTAACTCATCCCCATTCGCCCGTGATCATGGCGCTGCGCAAGTTCAACCGCCTTGAGAATGACGTCGAAATGCAGTTGATCGTCGATGAACGGTCAGAGTTGGAGCGCCGGGTAATTGCGCATGATCTGCACGCGGCGGTCAGCCCTTTCGTGCGGCCCGTTGCCGGGCTTCACTTCCACCGCCTTCTGATTGAACGGCACAAGCTATATTGTGGGCCCGATCACCCACTGTTTGGAAGCGCCGCTGTGATGACCCGTGTCACGCTTGCCCCCCACCCTTTTGTCCTTCGCAGCTATATGGGCCGCATGGATGAGGAACAGTTTCAGGAAATGAACGTTCGCGCCGTGGCCAACAACATGGAGGCGATGCTCACCCTTATACTTACGGGAAATTACATCGGCCTGTTGCCGGACCATCTGGCCGAGAGATGGGTGCAGGAGGAACAGCTTTGGCCAGTATCCGCACCTGCGATCGAACAGGTGTCCCACCATTCACTGGTGATACTGCGGTCGCTGGATCTGTCAACGGCCGCCGCGACCCTGGTGCCCCTGATCTTGGCAGAGATAAACGCACTGGCCCTGGTCGAAGTTCCCCCTCCGCAGATGCACCCAAAATCTATGCATCGACCTTAGACAGGATATACTGCGCAAATTCAAAATTTGGCCGCTCCAGATGCGACAGATGGCCGGGGGCAGTCATCGCCCCCATCAATCCGCGGAAAACCTTTTCCGTGCAGCCCTTGTCTTCGGCATTCACGTCGTCCAACAGACCTTTCAGCGCCGCGAAATGTTTTTCTGCATCAGGATCCTCGCGGAATTCCGGGGCAAGACCGCCACCATAGGTCATCTCCACCTCGCCCGGTGACCGCGGATAGAGCGAGAGATACCAGAAATATCCCGGCGACAAAGAGATGAAGAGACCGGGATAAATACTGATGATATAGGTGCGGCGCCGGTCATCTCCAAAGAGGCGCGTGTTGCTCGGGTGTGCCAAAGCCAGATACTGACGGGGCGGTAAAAAGTGGTTTTTGGGTGCTGGACCGTCTATATTCGGGCATGATTACATTGCGCGACAGAAGGACCGGTGATTTGTTTGATCGCTGGTCGGAAATGGGCGACAAGCGGCGTCGGCTGCGTGATTGTTCTTGGGCGGGGGTGTTCCGGGAGCACCTTCTTGATGATCTTCCGATCGATGAATTGTTGCCGCATTTTGACGATCGCCTCGGGCGCCCCTCGAAGAATTTGCACATCGTCATTGGCGTTCT
Organism: uncultured Paracoccaceae bacterium; assembly: GCA_903930735.1. Lineage (GTDB taxonomy): Bacteria > Pseudomonadota > Alphaproteobacteria > Rhodobacterales > Rhodobacteraceae > CAIYZT01. The sequence continues at coordinate 1,285 of CAIYZT010000190.1, forward strand.
GCTCTTGCAGCAACTGCATGACCTGAGCGATGCGGCCACCGTCGAGACTTTGGCGTTCAACATGACCTGGCACCATGCACTGGATGTGCGCTCCGAGGCGGATTGTTATTTCTGCGAGAAGACCTTGCGGAATTTCTGTCGCGCAATGTAATCATGCCCGAATATCGACGGTCCAGCACCCAAAATGAATCCACTTTTTACCGCCCGTCCAGTATGGCAATTACGGCCGTGACGCCGTTTCTTGGGTTGGCACGAACCGTGTCCCAGGCCGTCAGATGCGGATCCGATGTGCTGATGCTCGCCAGCCTCATAGCCTTCCTTACCAGTCTTTCCTAGCCCAGTCGCTCCGTCCACCGAAAATTGCTTGCATGTTGCCGATCACATCGACCATCGACAGCACATAATTTCTTGTCGACTTTTCAGCAACTTACCTTAACATGCGAGTGAAAAGACAAACATGCAACGCCATTTGCATGTTCCGCAGCTGGTCTCGCGGTCGTTTTGACGCCAACGCGCACGGCAGCCGGCCCCTTAATCCCGCATTTAAAGGCAGTTAAACGCTGGCAGCAGTCGCGCCCCAAAATCACGCGCCACGAGCCCAGTCGCCATCAAAAAGCCCATTTTCCGGCCTTCTGCCAACTCTGTCACTTCGCGCCTTTCAACCGCGCCGCCCCCGCTAAACCCCGTTAAACCGCCATTTATCGCACGTCCCCAGCCAATCCCGCATGATCCGCCCTTTGAGCAGACTCTGGTGTCAGCGCACCGCCAGCCCCGCTCGCCGGCCGAAATGACGTACCCGCCGCCCCAACGACCTCCAATCCAACGGCTGCAATGAGGAAATTCGGGCCGATGGACTTGCCAGAAACACCGACACAGGCCACTGCTTGTCCGGCGAAGGCAGGCAAAAGGCTGGCAGATGGCAGGGAAAGACATGGACGCGGACATGATCCTGGCTTGGTTGCAGAAGAGCCAAGAGGTGGCCGTCGGTTGGCTGACTTCGCCCGCCGCCTGGTCGCAGTTTGCGCTGCTTGGGCTGGCCTTTTTTGCCGCCCGCCTGCTGACGCGCCGGATTGCCCCCCCGCTTGAACGCGGCATTCACGGGCTTGCTGCCCGGCTCGGGCCCTTTGGCGCGTTGATCCGGCCGCTCAAATGGTTTTTGCCGCTGCTGCTGCCGCTCTTGGCCTATGGGCTGACGGCGGGGGGCGAACAGATCACACGCGCCGCCTTTGGGGCCGGCGAAGTGATCGCTTTTGGCAAGCGCGTCTTCTTGTTTCTGGCCGCGCGGATTCTGGCGCGGGATATGATCAAGGATGCCTTCCTAAAGGTCCTGGCGCGCTATTTTCTGGTGCCCATGGCCGCACTTTACGCGCTTGGGGTGTTGGATGAGGTGATGGAATGGATGGCCGCGACCGAGGTTTCGCTGGGGAATATCCAGTTCTCGTTGTTGA
>CAIYZT010000191.1 GCA_903930735.1 uncultured Paracoccaceae bacterium
ATGAAACCGCGCAAGCTCGCGTGCGAATTTCGAAATGGATTCAACGACGATCCCCAGCCGCGTCAAGCTGCGCATGGCCGAGCGCAGCGCGGTCTGACCCATCCGCTGGCGACTGGTATCCTTATTTGCTGCGCGGCTTGCGTTTGGAGCGGCCTGGTCAGGTCTGGTGTGCTGATATCACCCTTGCGTCGGGAAAACAGTCCAATGGACTGTTTTCTGATCCTCCTAACCCAGATGCGACGCGGGTTCCTTTATCTGGTGGCCATCCTTTGGCCGGTGGGCGATTGTCTTCAATCGCCGTAAGGTATGGACTGGCTCACCCGCAAGGTGCTGGCTTGGCGCATCTCGAACACCCAAGAGGCCGACGTCTGCGTCGAGGCGCTGAACGAGGCGATCCACCGCTTCGGGCCGCCGGACGTCATGAACACCCCCTCTCATGGTTTGCACGCAAACCATTGCCGGGCAACGGACCAACGCTCGCAGTTCACGCCGTTTGTGTGGACCGACCGGCTGAAACGGGCGGGGTGCCGGATATCAATGCCTCTCGGTGTTTGCGCGCAAACACCTGCCGGTAAAAGACGGCAAGGGGCGCCGCATCGACAACGTCTTCATCGAAAGGCTCTGGCGGTCCCTGAAATACGAATGCGTCTACTTGCACGCCTGGGAGACCGGATCGCAGGCCAAGGCGGGCATCGCGCACTGGATCACCTTCTACAACCACCACCGCCCGCATTCATCGCTTGGCGGCACCCCGCCCGCCGTGTTCTATCGACGCACCATCAACGCAATGCGCCCTTGGGCTTCCACTGTCAGACTTAACTGTTCCTTGCTGTCAGACTTTAGTGAATACAACAGCGGGGGGAAAGCCGATGTTTTTTCCTTGCGAAATTTGGGTCAAAGTGGAGGGGCAAGCAGATCGCCCTTGCCCTTGGCCGCGCGGGCTTTACCTACGGACTTATGCAAATGCCGCCTTTTATGATCGTAGCCCATGGCCAGCCATCTGATCCCGATCGGGCGGAGGCGGAGCTCAGGGTTCTGGGCGCAGCGGTGGCGGGGCATCTGCCGGGGCGGCAGGTGCAGACGGCAACGCTTGCCGCGCCGGGCAGGCTTGCAGCGGCGCTGGCAGAGCTGGGCCCCGGGGGCCACGTCTATCCTTTGTTCATGGCGGGCGGATGGTTTACGCGGGTGCATCTGCCGGGGCGGCTGGCGCTGGCGGGGGCGCAAGGTTGGCGGGTGTTGGAGCCGATGGGGTGTGATCCTGACGTGCATGAGCTGGCGGTGAAGATCGTGGCGGAGGCGGGGGATGTAGGGTCGGTCATTTTGGCCGCGCATGGATCAGGGCAAAGCCCGGTGCCAGCCGATATTGCGAACCATGTGGCGGGGCTGATCGGGGCGCGGCTTGGGCGCGCGCGCTGCGAGGCGGCGTTTATTGACCAAGCCCCGAGGCTTGCCGATTTGAAGGAGCTCGGGGCGGAGGCGATCTGCTTGCCTTTCTTTGCCGCCTCTGGTGGGCATGTGAATATCGATATTCCGGAGGCTTTGGCCGAGGCGGGATTTGGCGGGCGCATCCTGCCGGCGCTGGGGCTGGATGCGCGCCTCCCCGCGCTGATCGCGGCGGCGGTTTTGGCGGATAAGCCGGTTTGCGCCGCGGAATGTGCCTGGCGCAGGTCCTATACCGTGTGCAGGTAAAGGTCGAAGTCGACCTCGCTGACGGTGCGGTTCACGCGCTTGTACTCGGCTGCCTTCACGGCGGTAAAAGTGCGGTGCATATCGGTCCCGAGGGCCTGCTTCAGGAAATCCGAGCCCGTTGCGGCGGCGATGGCCGAGCGCCAGTCAACCGGAATTTCCACTGTGGAAACAGCGTCATAGCCATTTCCCGAAACCTCGGGGCCGGGGTCGATCCGGTGTTTCAGCCCGTGGCGGATACCCGCCAGAACCGTGGCCGCGACCAGATAGGGATTGGCATCCACCCCC
>CAIYZT010000192.1 GCA_903930735.1 uncultured Paracoccaceae bacterium
CCAATTCCTACGCCGATATCGCCGGGGCGGACGTCTGTATCGTCACCGCCGGCGTGCCGCGCAAACCGGGGATGAGCCGCGATGACCTTTTGGGCATTAACCTCAAAGTGATGAAGGCTGTGGGCGAGGGGCTGAAGGCCCATGCGCCGAACGCTTTCGTGATCTGCATCACCAATCCGCTGGATGCCATGGTTTGGGCACTGCGCGAGTTTTCGGGCCTGCCGCATCATATGGTGGTCGGCATGGCGGGGGTTCTGGACTCTGCCCGTTTTCGGCATTTCCTGAGCCTCGAATTCAACGTCTCGATGCGCGATGTCACGGCCTTTGTGCTGGGCGGGCACGGCGATACGATGGTGCCCCTGACCCGCTATTCCACCGTCGGCGGCATCCCGCTGCCCGATCTGGTGGCAATGGGCTGGACCACGCAGGAAAAGCTGGACGGTATCGTGCAGCGCACCCGCGATGGCGGGGCCGAGATTGTGGGCCTGCTCAAGACCGGGTCGGCCTTTTACGCCCCCGCGACCGCGGCGATCGAAATGGCCGAGGCTTTCCTTAAAGACCAAAAACGCCTCTTGCCCTGCGCCGCCTATGTTGACGGAGCCTTGGGCCTGAAGGGCATGTATGTCGGCGTTCCCATCATTCTGGGCGCGGGCGGGGTCGAGCGGATTGTCGATATCAAGATGACTCCGGACGAGATGGCGATGTTTGCGAAATCAGTGGATGCGGTAAAGGGGCTGGTTGCGGCCTGCATCGCGATTGATCCGTCGCTGGCCTAAGGGCTTTCACCCGATTGAGCGCAACCGCATTGTTTGCGGCCTGTGCTGGCCTTAGAAGGCCTTCAATCTGAATCAGGTTGAAGGCCTTCCGATCTAAATCAAGCGCGCGCTTTAACAGGCGCTCGTTTTGCGTTCTGGTAGGTCTCAGGCTTGGGCCCCCCTCACATCCCCGCCAGATAGACCCTGACCGCCTCTTGCACATGACGGAACCGGTCGCCGCCCAAGGGCTTGCCTCCGTACCAGCGGGTCACGATTACCGCATGATCCCGCAACCCAGCCCGCTCCAGCATCCGAACGATTACCATGCCGGCCCCGGCCTCGCCATCATCGGCCTTCACCGCCCCCTGCGCGGTCAGCAGCCCCCAGGAATGATGCGTGGCGCGGGCGAATTTCTTGTCGGCTTTCAGCGCGCTCACCAGACCCCGCGCTTCGGCCTCGGACGCACAGGCGCCGCCCGAGACCGCATATCTGCTGCCCCGGTCCAAGATGATATTGTCGAGAATTAACAAGGGGCCCATCCCCCGCAAGGGCCAGGCTTAGGGCTGACCCGCCGCCTTTTTGGCTTCTGCCGCCGCTTTGATCTTGGCGATCATCTCGTCCTTGCTCAGCCGCTTTTCTTTCGGGGCCGAGGCTTTGCCCTCTTTGGGCGCATTATCCTTGAACCGCGGCGTGTTTTTGCCGACCTGCACCGCACCTGATTTGCCGTAATCCATCGTCATCCCCTCGCGCAGAGCGCATTTTGCCCGCTTTTGCCGCAAAACCGCGCGGATCGCAATGCCTGCCTGCAGCAATCCGCTGGCGTGGCCCCGCATCCCGTCGCTTGGCGGCCCTTGAAAATCCGCCCCGTTCCGGGCAACTCTGCCTTTGATGACCACCCCCCCCCAGCCGCCGCCCGCCAAATCGGCCGGCCCCGGCGATGAGAGGCCCCGATGACCGATTTTGCCCCCGAGCTTGAATCCCGGTTGATGCGCTACGCTGCCATCGACAGCCAGAGCGACGAGGATAGCCCAACCTCGCCCTCGACCGAGATCCAGCTGAACATGGCGCAACTCTTGCAGGACGAGTTGACCCAGATCGGCGCTACGCAGGTGCAGATCACCGCTTACGGCGCGGTTTTGGCCACGATTCCGGCCACGGCGGCGGGGCCTACGGTTGGTTTTCTGGCCCATATGGACACCGCGCCGCAGTTCAACGGGGCCGGGGTCAAACCGCGGGTGATCCGGGGCTATAATGGCGGGGCGATCAGCTTTCCCGATGATGCCGATCTGAGCCTGACGCCCGAAGCCTCGCCTTACCTTGCCACCAAGGTTGGCCATGATCTGATCACCGCATCGGGGCTGACGTTGCTGGGCGCGGATGACAAGGCCGGGATTGCTGTGGTGATGACCGCCGCGCGGCACCTGATCGCCAACCCGCAGATTCCCCACCCCAAGATCCGCCTCGCCTTTACCCCGGATGAGGAAATCGGCCGCGGCGTCGATGCACGCCTGCCCGCCGATCTTGGCGCCGATTTCGCCTATACCTTTGATGGCGGCGAAGTGGGCGAGATTGAATACGAAAGCTTTTCCGCCGATGGCGCGGTCGTCACAATTACGGGCGTCTCTGCCCATCCCGGCATGGCGCGGGGCAAGATGGTCAATGCCTTGGGCCTTGCCGCCAAATTCATCGCCGCCCTACCCGCCGCCCAGACACCCGAGATGACCCATGGCACCGAAGGTTTCATCCATCTTTACGAGATGAGCGGCAGCGATTCCAAAGCCGTGCTGCGATTCATCCTGCGCGATTTCGAACTGGACGGGCTGGCGGCCAAGGGGGCCCTGCTGCACAGCCTCGCTGGCACCTTGCAGGCCGCAGAGCCGAAAGCGAAAATCAAGGTCGAGATCCGCAAGCAATACCGCAACATGCGCTATTGGCTGGAAAAGGACATGACGCCGGTGGACCTTGCCCGGGGTGCCGCCCGCGCCTTGGGGATCGCGCCGGTTTCCGTGCCGATCCGGGGCGGCACCGATGGCTCGCGGTTGACTGAAATGGGCGTGCCCTGCCCCAATCTTTTCACCGGCATGCAAGATATCCATGGGCCGCTGGAATGGATTTCAGTTCAGGATATGGCGCTTGCGGCGCAGCTTTGCCTCGGGATCGCGCAGGCGGCGGTCAAGGCATGAGCCTATGCGCTGGGCTGAACTTGCGCCAAAGGCCGGGGCGCGCGTTTTGACCGAAGCGGATCGCCCGATCTCGCCCTATCACAAGCCGGGGTTTTACGATGTCGCACTGGCGCGGGGCCAGCACCGCGATATAGTCGGTGGGCGCTGGGACGAGACGGGCCGTGCGCAGATGCAGATCCTGATGCAGGCGGGCCTGCGCCCCGATCACCACCTTTTGGATATCGGCGCGGGCAGTCTGCGCCTGGGCTGTAAAGCGGTGCCTTATCTGGACCCCGGCCATTACTGGGCCACCGATAAATCACGCGCGCTGATGCTGTGCGGCCATGAGTCAGAGCTTGCCGATCCGTCCCGCCTGCCGGAAAACCACCTGATCGAGGACGAGGATTTCGCCTTTCCGGGCGTGCCCCAGTCCATCACCCATATCCTCGCCTTCGCGGTCTTCACCCATCTGCCGCTGGACCATCTGGCGCGGGCCTTGGCGCAGATCCACGCCCGATTTCCGGCGCTGGAGCCTCTGCTCTTCACCGTCTTCCTCGCCCCCGAAGTCACGGCCGCTGGTTTCCGGCAAACAGACGGCGTCGTGACCCATCCCGCCCGCGCGCCTTATCATTTCGCCGCCGCTCAAGTCGGCGCGGTCCTGCAAGAAGCGGGCTTTTCGGGGCAAGAGCAGACCCTTCGCCTGCCGCGCGGACAGGTGCTTTTCTCCGCGCGCCGGCGTTAAGGCGTCAGCAGGATAGGGGCCTTTTCGGCCAAAAAGCTGTGATAGCGCCGGCGCAACTCGGCGTCCAAGGCGCGGTTGGTCAGGCCCGCCTGAAGCGGGTTGGTGCCGGCAGGGCGAAACGGGACTTCGTCCAGCATGTCCATCGCGTGCAGCGCGCCGCGCTGATGCTCGGTCAGGGATTTCAACCGCTCGACCAAATCGGCAGCCAGGGCCGGCTCGGACATCAGACCCTTGAGGTGCTCAAACTGCGCGATGCGGGAGGCGCCGTGCCGCTGGGACATGATGGTCGGCGGCTCATGGGCGCGGCGCAAAAGCTTGATAATGTATTGCAGCCGGGTCAGCCCGTCGAAATGCAGCAGCCTTGCGAGCGCCGTACGGTGCGGCATGCCGGCAGGCGAATGGATGCCCATCGAAAGGTCAAGACCGGTGCGCACCACTGCCTTGCCCGCCCGGTGCCCGGTGGCGCCGTCCCGCAGAAACGGCACCAGATCACCATAAAGCGCGGGGCCAACCTCGGCAAAATTGTCCAGGTGATAGCGGAAAATGCCGCTGAAAATACTGTCGTCCTCGGGGTTTTGCGCAAGGCCCTCGGGGCGGACATAGACCCGTTCGGCGATCTTCAGACGCAGATAGACATGCTTTGGCTCCAGCGTCGTCAGCTCCTGCGCCATGGCTGCGCCATCCCGCACAAACTCGTCGCAATCGCAATGCAGCAGCCACTCCGCCTTGGTCCGGCCATAGGCGATATCGGCGTTGACCTGCTGGCGACCCGTATGCAGCACCGGGTTTCTGCGCCGCACCGAAGCCGCCCAATAGGCCGCATCGCAGAGCGTCACCTGGACCTGCGGGATCGCGTTCAGCGCCTCTTGAGCCTCGGGATTGGGACCGTCCAGAAAGATATGCACCTCGGCCGCGCCGATGTTCAGATGGTGCAAGGCAAAGGCCACCACCAGCGCGGCGGGCTCGTCAACAGTTGCGACCACGGACCAACTGGGCAGCACTTTGGCACTCCTTTACACTCTGCAATAGGCTAACGCGCCCTTTTGCCGAGGGATAGGGGCCATCCTTTCGCTCCGCGGTCAATCGCGGCACCAGTGTGATCACAAATTTTTTTCATGTGATCACATATGTAGGATTTATCCGACGGGTCCATAGTTGGACATATTATCTTGACACTTTTCATGGCATCAACGGCAAAATCCACCTTTTCCGGGGGCCGCCCATGAACATTCACGAATATCAGGCCAAGGCGCTGCTGCGCAGTTACGGCATCCCGGTGTCGGATGGCCGCACTGTGATGCGGGCCGAAGATGCCAAAACCGCCGCGGGCGAGTTGGATGGCCCGCTCTGGGTGGTCAAGGCGCAGATCCACGCCGGCGGGCGCGGCAAGGGTCATTTCAAAGAGCCTGAAGCGGGCGAAAAGGGCGGCGTCAGGCTGGCCCGTTCGGTCGGTGAGGCGGCGGAATTCGCGCGCCAGATGCTGGGCCGCACTTTGGTCACCGTGCAGACCGGCCCGGCGGGCAAACAGGTCAACCGGATCTATATCGAAGACGGTTCCGACATCGACCGCGAGTTCTATCTGGCCCTGCTGATCGACCGCAAGGACAGCCGAATCTCGGTCGTCTGCTCCACCGAAGGCGGGATGAGCATCGAGGATGTGGCCCATGACACACCCGAAAAGATCCTCAGCTTCGATATCGACCCTGCCACCGGCTATTCCGATTTCCACGGCCGCCGCGTGGCCTTTGAGCTGGGCCTGAAGGGCAACCAGATCAAGCAATGCAGCGCGATCATGAAAAACCTGTACCGGATGTTCATTGAAAAAGACATGGACATGCTGGAGATCAACCCGCTGGTGGTGATGAAAGACGGCAATCTGAAACTGCTGGATGCCAAAATGGCCTTTGACGGCAATGCCTTGTACCGCCAGCCCGATATTCTGGCGCTGAAGGACGAGTCCGAGGAAGACCCCAAGGAGCTTGCGGCGCAGAAATTCGATCTGAACTACATCACCTTGGACGGCGAGATTGGCTGCATGGTCAATGGCGCGGGTCTGGCGATGGCGACGATGGATATCATCAAGCTTTACGGCGCGGAGCCGGCGAATTTTCTGGACGTGGGCGGCGGCGCGACCCGAGAAAAGGTGACCGAGGCCTTCAAGATCATCACCTCGGATCCGAACGTGAAGGGCATCCTCGTCAATATCTTCGGCGGCATCATGCGCTGCGATGTGATCGCCGAGGGCGTGATTGCGGCGGTCAAAGAGGTCGGCCTAAGGGTGCCGCTGGTTGTCAGGCTTGAGGGCACCAATGTGGAACTGGGCAAGGACATTATCCGCAATTCGGGACTGAATGTGATCGCGGGCGATAACCTTGCCGATGCCGCGCAGAAGATCGTGAAAGCGGTCAAGGGGTGACTTGCGCAGAGAGAGTAATGTCACTTCTGGTGTGAGTCGATCTGATTTACAACAAGGTTCTCGCTTAGCTCGCTAAACCAGTTTCATGAAGGGAAATTGAGCATGATCGCAAGTAGGACAAACAATTACATATTCGTTCACATCCCCAAGAACGGGGGAACGACGATTGAAACACTTCTTTTGAACCATCTGGACGCCACTCGCGACATGCACTTTTCATCAAGGGCAAAAGTTCCGGACAACCGTGCGCTGTTCGGCGTCCCGTCCGAAACTGCCATTGTTAAACACATCAAGGTTCCCCAACTGCGGACTGCGATAGGGGGGGGACGCTTATGACGGTTTCTTTAGTTTCGCGTTCAGCCGAAATCCTTACGCAAGATGCTATTCTGCATATGCGTTTCTGATAACGAAGGCAAAGGACGACATGCGCAGGATAGGACGCGGTATTCCATTGACGGCTGACAAAGAAAAGCATCGCGAGGCCCGTGCAAGGGCTTTGGATAAGAGCTTTGATGACCTTTGTCTTGACCTGCCCCTGACGGCGAAAACCTATGGGTTCTTTCGCCCACAGACTGCTTGGCTGCCTAAACCCGACAGCGTGAGTTTTGTTGGCCGCTTGGAAACACTTTCTCAGGACTTGCATCACATTTATCAGCATGTCGGCTTGCCGACAGAGGAGTTGGCGGCGATCCCTCGTGAAAACGTCCAGGCACCAATTGGCAGTTGGCGGAACATGACAGTGGCTTCCGCCGAAGCGATCCGAGAGTATTACGCCGAGGATTTTACGCGCTTCGGCTATGATACGGACTTTAACGCCCCCGAAGCCTTCGTGCCACCATCATCGTCGGCAACCCCGGCCCATGCCGCCGCTCCTCCGGAGCCGACCCAATTCAGCTAGACACAGAAAGCATCCCCATGGCCGTACTCGTCAACCAATCCACCCGCGTTATCTGTCAGGGCTTTACCGGCTCGCAGGGCACCTTTCACTCCGAACAGGCCATCGCTTATGGCACGATGATGGTGGGCGGCGTGACGCCTGGCAAGGGCGGGGAGAGCCATCTGAACCTGCCGGTCTTCAACTCGGTTCACGAGGCCCGGCGCGCGACGCGGGCCAATGCCTCGGTGATCTATGTGCCGCCGCCCTTTGCCGCCGATTCAATCCTTGAGGCGATTGACGCCCGGATGGAGCTGATCGTCTGCATCACCGAAGGCATCCCGGTGCTGGATATGATGAAGGTCAAGCGCGCGCTGCAAGGCTCGAACTCGCGGCTGATCGGGCCGAATTGCCCCGGCGTGATCACGCCCGATCAGTGCAAGATCGGCATCATGCCCGGCCATATTCACCGCGCAGGTTCGGTCGGGGTTGTGTCCCGCTCGGGCACCTTGACCTATGAGGCGGTCAAACAGACCTCGGATCTGGGCCTTGGCCAGTCCACCGCGGTCGGCATCGGCGGCGATCCGATCAAGGGCACCGAACATATCGACGTGCTCGAGATGTTTTTGGCCGACCCCGATACCCATTCGATCATCATGATCGGCGAGATTGGCGGCAGCGCCGAAGAGGACGCCGCACAGTTTCTGGCCGACGAGAAAAAGCGCGGCCGCTGGAAGCCGACCGCGGGATTCATCGCCGGCGTCACCGCGCCCAAGGGCCGGCGCATGGGCCATGCCGGGGCGATCGTGGCCGGCGGCAAGGGCGATGCGGAAAGCAAGATCGAGGCGATGAAGATGGCCGGGATCGTGGTGGCCGAAAGCCCGGCGCATCTGGGGCAGGCCGTGATGCAGGCCATGGGAAGGTAAGATGGGACCGGCGGCCTCCCTTAGAATCCCGTTGCGCAAGACCTTCGTTCTTTCGGGCCGGTCCAGCCGCCGCGAATTCTGGTGGACGGCACTTGTTGCCGTCGCCTTTATAGCACTGGGTTTTCAGGTATTGGCCTTCATCGTCGCTTTTCCAATTGGCTTCAAAGAGGGGTTTGCAGCGCAACAAGCCAGTAGACCGTTTTCCATGGAGACGATTAAAGAGACCTTTGCGCTTTACGTACTCGGGACCTTCCTGATTGCTCAGATGATGCGGATTCTCGTTGGTATTCCCCTGCTGAGGGCAGTCTGCAAAAGACTTCGTGATACGGGCCGAAGTATGTTGATGGTTTTTTCAATCATACCCGGTAGCTTTGTTCTAACTCTCCTGATCGTCGCTTATTCGAACAGCGCAGGCTGGGATATGGTTCGCCTTGGAAATCAGGTCGGTCAATACTCCTGGCTCTTCCTACTCGTTTCCAGCGGGCCATTGATCTGGTTTCTCACCCGCCCCTCGCAACCCGGCACCAACCGCTATGGCCCCAATCCCTCGGAGGCAATCCCATGACCGAACAATCCCCCAACACCCAGTTCCACGCCTCCTCCTTCCTGCAAGGCGCGAATGCCGACTACGTCGATCAACTCGCGGCCAGATTTGCCGCCGATCCGGCCTCGGTCGATGCGCAATGGGCGGATTTTTTCCGCTCGCTGGGCGATAGCGAGGCTGAGGCGCGAAAGCAGGCGGCGGGCCCCTCTTGGGCGCGCAAGGATTGGCCGCCGAGCCCCACCGATGATCTGACCGCCGCGCTGACCGGCGAATGGATGGTGCCGGCCGAGGCCAAAGGGGCGGGCAAGAAAATCGCTGAAAAGGCGGCGGAAAGCGGCGTGGCCCTGACCGAAGATCAGATCCAGCGCGCGGTTCTGGATTCGATCCGCGCTATCATGCTGATCCGCGCCTACCGAATCCGGGGCCATCTGGCCGCCGATCTGGACCCACTTGGCATCGCGCCAAAGGGCAACCACCCCGAACTTGACCCCGCCTCTTACGGCTTTTCTGAATCCGACATGGACCGCCCAATCTTTATCGACAAGGTGCTGGGGCTGACCCATGCGTCGATGCGGCAGATCGTGGAAATCGTGAAACGCACTTATTGCGGCACTTTCGCGCTGCAATATATGCATATCTCCGATCCCGAACAGGCCGCCTGGCTGAAAGAGCGGATCGAAGGCTATGGCAAAGAGATCCAGTTCACCCGCGAGGGGCGCCGCGCCATCCTGAACAAGCTGGTCGAGGCCGAGGGATATGAGAAATTCCTGCATGTGAAATACACCGGCACCAAGCGTTTCGGTCTGGATGGGGCCGAGGCGGTGATCCCGGCGATGGAGGCGATCATCAAGGTCGGCGGCGCGCTTGGCATACAGGACATCGTGATCGGCATGCCGCATCGGGGCCGTCTGAACATTCTCGCCAACGTGATGCAAAAGCCCTACCGCGCGATCTTCAACGAATTTCAGGGCGGCAGTTTCAAACCCGAAGATGTGGGCGGTTCGGGCGATGTGAAATATCACCTCGGCGCCTCCTCGGACCGGACCTTTGACGGCAATGAGGTGCACCTGTCGCTGACCGCGAACCCCAGCCACCTAGAGGCGGTGAACCCGGTGGTGATCGGCAAGGTGCGCGCGAAACAGGATCTTCTGGGCGATACCGAGCGGACCAAAGTGCTGCCCCTGCTCCTGCACGGCGATGCGGCCTTTGCCGGGCAAGGCGTTGTGGCGGAATGTTTCGGCCTGTCGGGGCTGAAAGGCCACCGCACTGGTGGTACCATCCATATCATCGTCAACAATCAGATCGGCTTTACCACCGCGCCCTCGTTTTCACGCTCCTCGCCCTATCCAACCGACATCGCCCTGATGGTCGAAGCGCCGATTTTCCATGTGAACGGCGACGATCCCGAGGCCGTGGTTCATGCCGCCAAAGTGGCCACCGAATACCGGCAAAAGTTCCACAAGGATGTGGTTCTGGATATCTTCTGCTACCGCCGCTTTGGTCACAACGAAGGCGACGAGCCGATGTTTACCAACCCGGCCATGTACACCCGGATCCGCAAGCAAAAGACCACCCTGCAGCTTTATACTGAAAGGCTGATCCGGGACGGTCTGATGCCCGAGGGCGAGATCGAGGATATGAAAGCGGCGTTTCAGGCCCGGCTCAATGCCGAGTTTGAGGCCGGCAAGGATTACAAACCCAACAAGGCCGATTGGCTGGACGGGCGCTGGAAATCCTTGACGACCAAGGATCTGGACAATTACCAGCGCGGCGAAACCTGGATAAAACCCGAGACTTTTGCCGAGGTCGGCCAGGCCCTGACCCGCGTGCCGCAAGGGTTCGATATCCACAAAACCGTGGTGCGCCAGCTGGAATCCAAGGCGAAAATGTTCGAAACCGGCAAGGGATTTGACTGGGCCACGGCCGAGGCTCTGGCCTTTGGCAGCCTTGCCGTCGAGGGTTTTCCGGTGCGCCTGTCCGGTCAAGATTGCACCCGCGGCACCTTCAGTCAGCGCCATTCGGGCTGGGTCGATCAGACCACCGAAGAGCGGCACTATCCGCTGAACCACATCCGTCCGGGCCAAGCCCGGTTCGAGGTGATCGATTCCATGCTGTCGGAATATGCGGTCTTAGGCTTTGAATACGGCTATTCTCTGTCCGAACCGAACGCGCTGACCATGTGGGAGGCGCAGTTTGGCGACTTTGGCAATGGCGCGCAGATCATGTTCGATCAGTTCGTAAACTCTGGCGAATCCAAATGGTTGCGCATGTCGGGCCTCGTCTGCCTCTTGCCGCATGGCTACGAGGGTCAGGGCCCCGAACACTCCTCCGCCCGGCCCGAGCGGTTCTTGCAGATGAGCGCGCATGACAATTGGATCGTCGCCAATTGCACCACGCCGTCGAATTATTTCCACATCCTGCGCCGCCAGATGCACCGCGATTTCCGCAAACCGCTGATCCTGATGACGCCGAAATCTCTGCTGCGCCACCCGATGGCGATCTCGGATGCCGAGGATTTCACCACCGGCAGCTATTTCCACCGCGTCCTGTGGGATGACGCCCAAAAAGGTCATTCCAAGACCGAGCTGCAGCCTGACGACAAGATCAAACGCGTCGTTCTTTGCACCGGCAAGGTCTATTTCGACCTGCTCGCCGAACGCGATGCGCGCGGGATTGACGATGTCTATCTGCTGCGCGTCGAACAGCTTTACCCGGTGCCAAAGCAATCGCTGACCACCGAGCTTTCGCGCTTCAAGGGGGCGGAGTTCATCTGGTGTCAGGAGGAGCCCAAGAATATGGGCGCCTGGGCCCATATCGAACCCGAGCTTGAAGAGCTGCTGACCCAGATCGGCGCGGCCCATACCCGCGCCCAATATGTGGGCCGCACTGCCTCGGCCTCGCCCGCAACCGGGCTGGCCAGCCGTCACAAGTATGAACAAGAAACCCTCGTCAAGGAGGCTCTGGGCAGCGCCCCGGGGATAGGAGAGTAACATGTCCGACGTTATGGTGCCCGCCTTGGGCGAAAGCGTATCCGAAGCCACCGTTTCCACCTGGTTCAAGAAGGTCGGCGACATGGTCAAGCAGGACGAGATGCTGTGCGAGCTGGAGACCGACAAGGTCTCGGTCGAAGTGCCGAGCCCGGTGAGCGGCATTTTGGCCGAAATCATCGCGCCCGAAGGCTCGACTGTCGGGCCCAGCGCAAGGCTGGCCGTGGTGACCGAAGGCGCGGCTCAGGCTGCTGCGGCGGCCAAGGCCGAGACGGCCAAAGCCGCCCCCGTTGCCGCCCCGGCAAAGGACGTAGAAAACGCCCCCGCCGCCAAAAAAGCCATGGCCGAGGCGGGTTTGACCCCCGATCAGGTCCAGGGCACCGGGCGCGATGGCCGCATCATGAAAGAGGATGTCGCGCGTACCGCCGCCGCCGCCCCCCTCGCCGCCGCCCCGGCCCAAGCCGCCATCCCCCGCGCGCCGGTTCCGGCGGATGACGCCGCCCGCGAAGAGCGCGTCAAGATGACCCGCCTGCGTGCCACCATCGCGCGGCGCCTGAAAGACGCGCAAAACACCGCCGCCATGCTGACCACCTATAACGAGGTGGATATGTCGGCGATCATGGGACTTCGCAACGAATACAAGGACATGTTCGAGAAAAAGCACGGCGTAAAGCTGGGTTTCATGTCGTTTTTCGTCAAGGCCTGCACCCATGCCCTGAAAGAAATCCCCGAGGTAAATGCCGAGATCGACGGGCAGGACGTGGTCTATAAAAACTACGTCCACATGGGCGTGGCCGTGGGCACCCCCACCGGGCTTGTGGTGCCCGTGGTGCGCGACGCCGACCAGATGGGTTTCGCGGCGATCGAGAAAAAGATCAACGAGCTGGGTCTGCGCGCCCGCGACGGCAAGCTTTCCATGGCCGAGATGCAGGGCGGCTCGTTCACCATCTCCAACGGCGGCGTCTATGGCTCGCTGATGTCCTCGCCCATCCTGAACCCGCCGCAATCGGGCATCTTGGGGATGCACAAGATCCAGGACCGCCCGGTCGTGGTGGCAGGCCAGATCGTCATCCGCCCGATGATGTATCTGGCGCTAAGCTATGACCACCGGGTTGTGGACGGCAAAGGCGCGGTGACGTTCCTGGTGCGGGTGAAAGAGGCGCTGGAGGACCCGCGGCGGTTGTTGATGGATTTGTGAGGGGTGGCGGGCAACGCCCTACTCTTAATCGTGGGGCGACTTACTGCTCTGGGCGCAAACACTGCTTCTTGGTCCGGACTTCTTTGAGACCTACTTTTTTGAAATTGAGCAATTTTAGTCGAGGCAAATGCAACACATTTTATCAGCAACTACGCTCATTCTCGCCTCAAGTCTTTTTGCGGCGGTATGTGGAGGAGTTCTATTCATTAGTGGCTTTTTACGAGCGCCATTTTCTGCATTTTCTCTGGCCGCATTCGTAAATGCTGTGGCAGTAACACTCGTGCTAATCAACGCGAGTGAAAACCACAACTGGCATCAACTGTCGGAAATGCCGTTTTCACTTAAGGCCACAGTTACCATCGTGCTTTTCGGAATTTGGTGGCTGTTTTTCCAAAAGCAGGCGCGAGCGGACAAATTGATCTTAAAACAACACATTGAGCAGATATCGAGAAAGAAAGACGACCCATGACCCCCGCCTTTCCAACACCTGTCATCCCTCCCCTCCCTCCCCCTTGTGGGGAGGGCCGGGGTGGGGGGCAGCTTTCCGCCACGCCCCCCAACCCCTCCCCACAAGGGG
>CAIYZT010000193.1 GCA_903930735.1 uncultured Paracoccaceae bacterium
AACAGGCCCAGGGGCATACCGCCCTGCCAGACCATCCGGCGCGGGGCGGAAAGTCCGGTCACGCGCAGGGCAAAGGCGCGGCCGGGGGCGGCTTCGGACCAGATCTTGATCCGGGCGCCAAGGGCGATCTGGCCTTCGATCCTTTGCAGGCCAAAGCCTTGGCCGACGCGGGCAGGGTCGGTCAGGATGGCCCATATCTTTTCGGGGCTGGCGGCGATGGTTCGGCGGATTTCGAAAAAGCGCATGGGGACCTCGAGGTTGACGATGGCCCTTCATGCGGCGTCTAAGGTGACATCTTTTGTCATATTGGTTTTGGCACCATGCGGGCATCGCGGCTGTTGCAGATCTTGCTGCTTTTGCAGAACCGGGGGCGGCTGACCGCCGGGCAGCTGGCGCGTGAGCTGGAGGTGGACCGGCGCACGATCCTGCGCGACGTGGACGCGCTGAACGAGGCGGGGCTGCCGGTTTTGACGCAGGCAGGTCATGGCGGCGGGATCACGCTGGGCTTTGACTACCGCACGCGCCTGACCGGGCTGACCGAGGAGGAGGCCGAGGCGATGGCGCTGATCCTGTCGCTGATGCCGCAGGAACTGGCTGATCTGGGGCTGGCGGGGCCGGGTGCGCGGGCGCAGGCCAAACTGCGCGAGGCTTTTCCCGATCAGACGAGGCGGCAGATGACCGCGATGCCGGCGCGGTTTGCTGTGCCGCCCGCGCCCGCCAGCGCGCCCGATGCCCGCCGCGCGGCATTGGGCACAGCGGTCCGCGAGGGGCAGATGGTCTGGCTGGCGGTCAAACGCGCATCGGGCGTTTTGGTGCATCCGGTGCGGATGGAACTATCCCGCGGCGGCTGGGTTTTGATCTGCGCGATGACCCAAACCCGCTATCCCGAGGCGGAATGGGGTGATATCACCCTCTCGGCACGGCGCTTTGCCGCCACTGGGACTTGACCCCAGGACCGCTGGGGGTCAGGAAGCGTCAAACGCGATGAGGACCAAATGAGCAGATCCAGCGCCAAACCCTATAATCAAAAGCGGCGCATTGCCCTGCTTCGGGTCACCTCGGCGCTCGTGCTTTTGCCGCTGATCCTGCTGACCAGACCCCTATGGGAGGCGGGCTGGCCGCGCGACATCACGCGGCTGATCGGCACACTATTGATTGTGATCGGCGTCTTGGGGCGGTTCTGGGCGATCCTTTACATCGGGTCGTGCAAGAACAAGGAGGTGATGCAGGACGGGCCCTATTCCGTGTGCCGTCATCCTTTGTATCTGTCCTCGACGCTGGGCGTTGCCGGATTTGGCTTTCTCTTGGGCAGCTTCGTGATTGCGGCGGTGATGACGGCGGCAATCTTTGCCATCCTCAGCCGCACCGCCAGCCGCGAAGAGGCCTTTTTGCGCGCGGAATTTGGCCCGGCCTATGACGAATACGCCCGCAAAGTGCCGCGGATTTTGCCCCGGTTGGGGCTTTTCCATACCAATAGCGAGATTTCGGTGCAGATCGGGCCGCTGCGGACGAATTGTCAGGATGCGCTGGTCTTCCTCACCTTCCTGCCGCTGGCCATGGTGATCGGTTGGATCCGCGATGCCGGCCTGTTGCCGATGCTCATCCTGCCCTGAATCGCCAAGCCTAAAGGAGAACCCATGTCGCGCATCGTCCATGTCAATGGCGCCTATTTACCCGAATCCGAAGCCATGGTCTCGGTCTTTGACCGGGGGTTTTTGATGGCGGATGGGGTTTATGAGGTGACCTCGGTCCTGGATGGCAAGCTGATCGATTTTACGCCGCATTGTGTGCGGCTAGCGCGGTCCTTGTCCGAACTGGATATGCAAAACCCGCATGACGACGCCGACTGGCTGGAGATTTTCCGGCAGATGGTGGCGCGCAATGATCTGGCCGAGGGCATGGTCTATCTGCAGGTCACGCGCGGCAATCCCGGCGATCGGGATTTTGCCTATCCGGGCCCGGAGGTGTCGCCGACGGTGGTGCTGTTCACCCAGTCCAAGCCGGGGCTGGCCGACAGCCCAGCGGCCAAGGTGGGCTGGCGCGTGATCTCGATCCCCGATCTGCGCTGGGACCGGCGCGACATCAAGACAGTGCAGCTTTTGTACCCCTCAATGGGCAAGATGGCGGCGAAAAAGGCCGGGGTGGATGACAGTTGGTTCGTGCAGGACGGCGTGGTGACCGAGGGCACCTCGAACAATGCCTATATCGTCAAGGGCAACCGGATCATCACGCGCCCGCTGAGCCATGACATTCTGCATGGGATCACCCGCGTCGCGGTGCTGCGGTTCGCGGCAGAGGCGCAGATGGAAGTCGAAGAGCGGGCGTTTTCCATTGCCGAGGCGCAGAACGCGGATGAGGCCTTTATCACTTCGGCAAGCGCCTTTGTGATGCCGGTGGTGGAAGTGGACGGCAAAGCGGTCGGCGCGGGCAAGCCCGGCCCGCTTGTGGCGCGCCTGCGCGAGATCTATCTGGACGAGATGCGCCGCGCGGCGATTTAGGGCAGACTTGCCCAGATAGCCGCCCCGCAAAAGCAAAACGGCAGTCAGACCCTTCGGTTTGACTGCCGCCTTTTTTGTTTTGAATCGTCCTTAGCTCACGCTGAACTGAACATCAGCCAGATCGAAATTCGCTGGGTCGGTCAGGATCACCAGTTCGACGCCGTCAAAAGACAAGGTGACAGCGCCGGTTTCGGTATTGGTCGTGGCCAGCAATTCAAGATCAGGGTCCGTCTCGTAATTCGCAAAGTAGACCACGGACAAGAAATCCTCAGCGCCGTTGAAATCTTCGACGACGGCGGCGGCTGGATCCAGATCGTCGCGCCCGACAAGCAAGGTATCGCCGCCCGCGCCATCCAAGATGTCATTGCCCGCTTCGCCGTTCAGCAGAATGTTTGAATTATCTCCGGTCAGCTCATCATCGCCAATCGTACCGGTACCACTATCGGGATCAACTTCGTTGTCGTCTTCACCAGAACCGCCGAAAAGATCGCCCAGGAAAAAAGCGGCACCAGCAGCAACAAAGCCAAGAATTCCATGAATCCTCCAAGAAACGTTGGCTCTAGGTAAGCAATTGAAATATTCATTCAAATCTTTCCAATGATTGTCCGGCTTCGGTCAACAATTCTGCGGATAAGACCGCTTTGTTGTGAAATCCCGCGCGGACTAGTCCTGCCCGGCCCCCGCTTTTGCGCTGACGTTCTGGGCAAATGCGGTATCGAAGGCCGCCTTTTTGTCCGCGCTCGCCTCGGTCTGGTTTTGGGCCACCCAATCGGCAAAGGGCATGCCGTAAACCAGCGCGCGGGCCTGATCCTTTGTCATCGGATCTCCGGCGGCATTGGCGGCCTCTTGATACCAGCGGCTCAGGCAATTGCGGCAAAAACCCGCGAGGTTCATCAGGTCGATATTCTGAACATCGGGGCGCTGGTTCAGCAAATGATCCATCAGCGCGCGAAAGGTTGCGGCTTCCAGCTTTTCGCGGGCGGCGTCATCCATCGGGGGTTCCTAACTTTGTAAAACATCGCCGGCGCGCAGTTGGCCAAGCACTTCGGTCAGAATAGGCGCCAGCCGGGCCGCCCATTCGTTTTGCGCGGCAGGGGTTGCGATCAGATCATTGCGCAGCTCGATCAAGGTGTGATGGCGTCCGTGTTGCAGCGCGTGGCGGTCTATCGCATCGCCCGGCAGATGGCCAGCATAGGGCTCATTATCGCCGATGCACAGATCCGGCTCGCGCGTGAGGCGTGCGATCAGGGCATGGGACAGGCGCGGGTCGAGATGTGAGTACAGAACTCCGACATGCCAAGGCCGGGGCGGGCGGCCGCGCAGGCAGGGCGTGAAGGAATGGATGGCGAGGATCACCGGACCCTGCCGCTGCGCCGCCAAGTCGGCATAGGCGGCATGATAGGGCCGGTAAAGCCGGTCCAGCCGCTGCTGCAATTCTTGCGGGCCGGCATGGCGATTGGCCGGAATGATGGTGCCGTCATAAAGCCGCATCAAAAGCGTGGGATCCTGCTCGCCGCGGTTGGCGTCGATCACCAGCCGCGAAAACCCGCTCTCAATCACCGGACTGTCCAGATGCACGCCCAAGGCCCGCGCCAGACCCGCCGCCCCAACGTCATAGGCGATATGGCGCGCCATATCCGCCTCTGCGATACCCAAGTCGCCGCCGCCGACCCAGTCCGGCACCCGGTTCGAGGCATGATCACAGCTGATCAACCACGCTCCGGGACGGTTTTCTCCGCTGATTTTATAGGCGCCTTGCACGATTCCGTCCGTTTTTTGACACAGGTGTCTTTCCAAACAGGGAATCGAAACGATTTCTACTGCAAAATGGATTTGCTAGCGCTAACGGAACGGGCAGGTTGCCCCTAGGATTTTTTTCGAACATAAGACGCGCGGCCCACCCGGAAACTCCGCACTCTACAGGCACCAACGCCCGCACCGGCAATACCGCCCGACCCGGCACCACCGAAGGACACAAGTCATGAGACGTCTGCGCAACGTAAAGATCGTCGCCACACTTGGACCCGCCTCCAGCGATTACAAGATGATCCGTGCCCTTTTCGAAGCCGGCGCCGATGTGTTCCGCCTGAACATGAGCCACGGCACCCAAGAGGAAATCGGCAAGCGCCACGCCATCATCCGGCAAGTCGAGGCTGATCTAGGCCGCCCGATTGCGATTCTGGCCGATCTTCAGGGGCCGAAACTGCGGGTTGGCGTTTTCGCAAATGGGGCCGAGGAATTGGTCGATGGGGCCAAGTTCCGCATGGATCTGTCCAGTGCTCCGGGCGATGTGACCCGCGTGAACCTGCCGCATCCTGAGATTTTTGAGGCTTTGGAGCCGGGTACTTCGCTGTTGGTGAACGATGGCAAGATCCGGTTGGTCGTGGATGCCTGCGGCAAGGATTTTGCCGATTGCACGGTGACGGTCGGCGGCCAGATATCCAATCGCAAGGGCGTGAACGTGCCTGACGTTGTGCTGCCGCTGGCGGCGCTGTCGATCAAGGACCGCTCGGATCTGGAATTTGCCTGCGAATTGGGCGTGGACTGGCTGGCGCTGTCCTTTGTTCAGCGCCCCGAAGACGTGATCGAAGCGCGGCAACTAGCACGGGGCCGGGCCGCCATCATGTCAAAGATTGAAAAGCCGGCGGCGGTAAAGGCCTATGACGCGATCTTGCAGGTCTCGGACGGCATCATGGTGGCGCGCGGCGATCTGGGGGTCGAGCTTCCGGTGACCTCGGTGCCGCCGATCCAGAAACGTCTGGTGCGCGGCGCGCGGGCAGCGGCAAAGCCGGTGATCGTGGCCACGCAAATGCTGGAATCGATGATCGAATCGCCGGTGCCGACCCGCGCGGAAGTGTCGGACGTGGCCACTGCGATCTATGAAGGCGCGGATGCGATCATGCTCTCGGCCGAATCGGCCGCCGGAAAATTCCCGATCGAAGCGGTCAGCACGATGAACAACGTGGCGCTGTCGGTGGAAAAAGACCCGACTTACCGCTCGGTCATTGAGGCCAGCCGCGTGGTGCGCCGCGAGACAATCTCGGACGGGATCGTGGCGGCGGCGCGCGAGATTGCCGAGGCGACCAATATCAAGGCGATCTGCTGCTTCAGCCAATCGGGCACCACGGCCAGCCTTGTGGCGCGCGAGCGCCCGCATGTGCCAATCATTGCCCTGACGCCGCTGATGTCCACCGCGCGGCGCATGGCGCTGACCTGGGGGCTGCATACCGTGATCACCGAGCCGCAGGACCGGTTCAAAGGCGCGGTCATCGCGGCGATCAGGGCCGCGCGCAATGACGGCTTTGCAGGCGAAGAGGACATGATCGTCGTCACCGCCGGCGTGCCCTTCAACGTCAAAGGGACAACCAACATCCTGCGCGTCGCGCCCTGCGATGAAAGGTTGATTTCGCGCGTCGAACCCGAATAATGCCAGCCCACAAGGGTTTGGTTTTTGGGGGCGTGTTTTGGACAACGATCTGATCCTCGTCGTCGGGATTGTCATAGGTATCTTGGCGATCCCGGCGCTTGTGTCTTCCTATTCTGAAAGCCGCGCCCCGCGTTCAGGGGCCGTCTTGGTGCTGATTGCCGGAGTTCTTCTGGTCGTGGCCCTGACACGCAATAGCCCCGGCTACCGCATCGACCAACTCCCTGACATATTTATGTCGGTGATCAAACGCTACTTGGGTTAACCCGCGCGCGGCCCCGCGTCAAAACCGGCCCGCGCGACAAGAAATCCCCGAAACCAGCTTGCGCAGATCGGGTTGGCCCCCTATAGCGCATAGTCTGAACTGCCCCGCGAGGCCGGCGAAAGTGGCATGCCGAGTCGCGCGATGAAACCACGGAGATGGAAATGCCCAAGATGAAGACCAAGTCCGCTGCTAAGAAGCGGTTTTCCTTTACGGCCTCTGGCCGCGTAAAGGCCGGTGTGGCCGGTAAGCGCCACGGCATGATCAAACGCACGACGAAATTCATTCGTGATGCTTCCGGGACCATGATCCTGTGCGCATCCGATGCGAAAATCGTCAAAAAATACATGCCCTACGACCGGTAAGGAGAGAAACACATGTCCCGCGTCAAATCCGGTGTTGTTACGCACGCCCGCCACCGCAAGGTGATCAAGGCCGCAGCTGGCTATTATTCCGCCCGCTCGCGCAACTTCCGCACCGCTACTCAGGCCGTCGACAAGGCCAACCAATACGCAACCCGCGACCGGAAAACCAAAAAGCGCAACTTCCGCGCTTTGTGGATCCAGCGGATCAACGCAGCCGTCCGGTTGTTTGATGCCGAGTTCACCTATTCGCGTTTGATCGACGGCCTGAACAAGGCTGGCATCGAAGTGGACCGCAAGGTTCTGGCCGAACTGGCCGTGAACGAGCCCGAAGCGTTCAACGCCATCGCAGCGCAGGCGCAGGCCGCGCTGGCCTGATTGGCTGACCCAATTTGAGACGGCCCCGCCATCGCGCGGGGCCTTTTCGTTTTTGGGGTAGGTGGTTCAAGGATTCTTGCCCAATTTGATTTCAATCGAACTTGGCCGCGCCGGCCACCGGCCCGCCCACAGAGCGGGCGTTCTTCGGGGCAAAGATCCACTGGACCTTTGCTTGTACCTCATTATCCCCGGCAGGCGCGTAGTCACGCAACAACCAGAAAGGCGCGCCCCAAATCGCTGAGCCGCTTTGGATTGCTGAGAATCCTTTGCTCGAATAGCGTCCCACCATTTGAGCAACGCGCCGAAAAACGCCCCTTGAGGAGCGTTTTCAGATCGGCGCGGAAACAGAAACGACGGCTCAATCGTTTCCATTTTCCAAACACTAACCCGCGCTCGCCGTATTTGTGCCCGAATTCCCCACAATGAATGGTCTCAACGTTAACCCACGAGGCACATCATGTCGGCAATCGATCACTCAGGCTTTGTCACCGCCCTACCCCTGCACCAAGGGCTGCTGGACTGGACCCGCCGCCAGTCGCGTGACACCTGGCACGAGATCGCCCGTCGGTCCGACTTCGCCAGCCCCAGCGCCACGATTGACCTGCTGCTCGCCCTCCACTGGATCAGCCATCAGCCTGCCTGCGACCGGGCCACCGCCCTGCTGATCCTGACCCGCGCCGCCGAGGCCGGACTGCATACCAAGGATTGCCCAGCCCAGATGGTTGCCCAAGCGGCAAAAGCCTTTTGCAAGGGTCTGCACAATGCCTTGATCTCGGATTGTTTCATTCAGGAAACCCTGTTCCTGACCGAAGACGACCTTGCCGCGATCGACACGCAACTGAGCGGCGATGGCCCCCTCGCCCTGCCCGAATTCCGCCGCCGCACTGCAGGCATGCTAGCCCACCGTCCGGCCTACGGCTTTGCCTTCCAGCGCCCGGTGATGCTTCCCCTCGCCGCCTGACGCCCCTTGCCAAGACCCTGCATCCCCGCTAGCAGCATCTCGATCTGAGCGGAGACGGTGATGGACGAGCTTGAAAAGCTGAGGGGTAAGTATCTGGTCAAGGTGGCCGTTGCCGACTCGGAAAGCACCTTGGAAGAGGTGCGTCTGGCCGCCTTGGGCAAAAAGGGCGAAATCTCGGCTTTGATGGCCGGTTTGGGCAAGATGGACCCGGACCAGCGCCGCGCTGCAGGCGGCGCGCTGAACCTTCTGAAAGATGAGATTGAGGCCGCACTGCGTGCCAAAAAGGCCGCGCTCGGCGATGCCGCCCTGGACGAGCGTCTGCGCGGCGAATGGCTTGATGTGACCCTGCCCGCCCGGCCCCGCCGTGTCGGCACCATCCATCCGGTCAGCCAGGTGATGGAAGAATTGACCGCAATTTTCGCCGATATGGGCTTTGCCGTGGCCGAGGGCCCGCAGGTCGAAAGCGATTGGTACAATTTCGACGCGCTGAACATCCCGCCCGAGCATCCCGCGCGGCAGGAACATGACACCTTTTTCATGCACCGCGCGCTCGGCGACAACCGCCCGCCGCATGTGCTGCGCACCCATACCTCGCCGGTTCAGATCCGCGCGATGACGGAACAAGGCGCGCCCATCCGGGTGATCGCGCCGGGCCGGGTTTACCGGATGGATATGGACCAGACCCATACCCCGATGTTCCATCAGGTCGAGGGCCTGGCGATCGACCGCAACATCTCGATGGCCAATCTGAAATGGACGCTCGAAGAGTTTTGCCGCGCCTTTTTCGAGGTGCCCTCGGTCGAGCTGCGCTTTCGTGCCAGCCACTTCCCCTTTACCGAACCTTCGGCCGAGGTCGATATCCGCTGCTCCTGGGAGGGCGGTCAGCTGAAGATCGGTCAGGGCGACAAGTGGATGGAAATCCTCGGCTCCGGCATGGTGCATCCAAAGGTCTTGCTGGCGGCTGGCGTCAATCCCGCCGAATGGCAGGGCTTTGCCTTTGGCATGGGGATCGACCGGATTGCGATGCTGAAATACGGCATCCCCGATCTGCGCGCGTTTTTTGAAAGCGATCTACGCTGGCTGCGCCATTACGGCTTTGCCAGCCTCGACATGCCGAACCTGCCTGGCGGGTTGTCGCGTTAAAAGAACCTCTGGCGCCTCGCCTTAAGTGGCCAAGGCCGCCAGCATTTCGGCGGCCTGTCCAAAGCGGCCTGCCAGCATCATGTAAAGCAGCACCGTCAGCCCAAGCAGTAGACAAATGCGGCCCACCTTCAGGGGCTTACGGTCAACGGGTATGATCAACATTGGTTCCATGAGGTCTGTTTACCTGCAGATCGCGCGTCGATTGCGGCGCATTACCCCGGCTTTTCGGAACAACGCGTTTCCAAAAGGGAAACCTGCCCGCTGCCGCTTTCCCTTTTGCCCAAGGTGCGGTATCCCGAACGCCGACTAGTTGCTGCATTGAACCATAGGCAAGCCGATGAAATTCACCCTCTCCTGGCTGCGCGATCACCTCGATACCGCCGCTCCTTTGGACGATATTCTTTACGCCCTGACCGATCTCGGGCTAGAGGTCGAAGAGGTGGTGAACCCCCTCGCGCGGCTTGCGCCCTTTACGCTGGCGCGGGTTTTGCATGCCGAAAAGCACCCCGATGCCGACAAGCTGCAGGTCTGCCGCGTGCTGACCGACGAGGGCGAGCGGCAGATCGTTTGCGGCGCGCCCAATGCCCGCGCCGGGATCACGGTGGTGCTGTGCAAGCCGGGTGATTATGTGCCGGGGATCGATGTAACGCTGGGCGTGGGCAAGATCCGGGGCGTGGAAAGCCACGGCATGATGGCCTCCGAGCGCGAGTTGGAGCTGTCGGACGAGCATAACGGCATCATCGAGCTACCCTCGGGCGAGGTCGGCACGCGCTTTGTCGATTGGCTGACGGCCAATCGCCCGGCCCTCGCCGATCCGATGATCCATATCAAGGTCACGCCGAACCGCCCCGATGCCTTGGGCGTGCGGGGCATCGCGCGCGATCTGGCTGCGCGGGGGCTTGGGGGGCTGAAGCCTTTGGTCAGCACCCCTGTGACCGGGCAGTTTGACAGCCCGATCCGCGTG
>CAIYZT010000194.1 GCA_903930735.1 uncultured Paracoccaceae bacterium
ATCGCAGACGCCCAGCGCCCGATCTTCATCGCTCGGCCGTTCCAACCGAAGGAAGCGGTAGGTTTCCGCCTTGAAGGTGGACACGGCGATGGTCCAGAGCCGCGCGCCCCGGCGCAACCGCTTCCCTCCGATTGTGGCGTCGACAAAGGTTGGCCCCGACACCGGCGTCGACCGGTTAAAGCTTTCCACGCCCTTGATCGGGGTCACTTGTGCATAACCGGCGGCGCGCGACCACGCGTAAACTGCCGGGGCCTCATAGCCGGTGTCGATGGCCAGTTTGGACAGCTGCATAACAGCACCGCTTTCATGCGACCATGTCCGACCCAGAAGCGTGGTCAGCTTGTCCCATGCGGCGGGATCCTCTGGGCCACCAGCGATGACGATGTGCTCGACCAGCCAGGACTCCAAACCCCGGCCCCAGGCCCAGACGTCGACCTCAATTCGGTCCTTCTGCACATCCGCCCCGGCGGTCAGGAACAGGCCAAGGTGCGGCACGGTCGCGGCAAAGGTCTCGCGGCGATCTGCCAGGCGCTGCCATTCTGGTGCATCGCCAGATTCCACCCACGTTTCACCAAGCAGGGTGTTGCGCGCCGCCCTCAGCATCTCGTCGGAGCCTTGGGCAGCCAGCCAGTCCCGCGCGATCTGCGCCCAGCTTTTCCATCCCATAGGCGAATAGAGCGCCGAGATGTGGAAGCCAATCGAATGCGGGTCGACAGAAACGGCAGTGGGCCGCCATTCGCCTTGTTCCAGCATCTGGGTCTTATGGTGCTCGGCGATAGGTTTCTCACAACCCTCGCAGGCGTAGGCCGCCGTTTCTGGCTGGCCCTTCGCCCAGCGCAGCCGGTCAAACTGCAGCCATTGCATAACCCCGCAATGCGGGCAGGGCACGAAGTAACGGCGTTGATCGCTGGCTTCAAACTCACGCTCGATCCGGCTCAGGCCCCGGATCGTCGGGGTCGAGACCATGAACACTTTGCGTCGGTGCGAGAAGGTCGTGGTCCGCGCTTCGGCCAGCGTGACGGGATCGCCTTCCTCGTCGGCCGATGCCGGATAGGCGTCAACCTCGTCCAGAAAGATGTAGCGCGCGGGCATCGAGCGCAGGCCGGTGGCGCTGTTGGCACCGGTCAGCACCAGGATACCGCCGGGGAATTCCTTCGACAGCATCGAGTTGCCAGCATCCCGCGACCGCGCCGGATTCACCCGTTCGCGCAAGGCCGGGCTGTCCGCGATCAGCGGGTCCAACCGCCCGCGCGAGGTTCGCTTGGCCATTTCGACCGTCGGCAACACCGCCAGCATCGGCCCGGGCGCATGGTGGATCACAAAGCCGATCCAGTTGTTGCCCGCCTCCGTTGCGCCAACCTGCGCTGCCTTCATGAACGAGATGCGCTGGGCCGGGTGGCGGGGCGACAGCGCGTCCATGATCTCGCGCAGATATGGCGTGCGTGCTGTCCGGTAACGCCCGGGTTCGGCGCTGGCGCGCGATGACAGCCAGCGGTGTTGGTCTGCCCATTCCGACACCGTCAGGTCCGGGTCGGGCCGCATGCCCCGGCGCCAGGTGCGCAGAATGTCTTCCGCGCCGTCAAAGCCAAGGTCGAGGTCG
>CAIYZT010000195.1 GCA_903930735.1 uncultured Paracoccaceae bacterium
ATGACGCCCCTTTTTGACATCGCCGATCACGACCGCCTGCCTTGGCGCTTTGCCGCTTTGCTGCGGTCGGTCTTGTCACGGCGCTGAACGGGCTTTGCGTGCTATGCAGTAGCCGCCCCCGCCAAGCGAAACCTAACCCCGAAATTCCTGAAGTGAGAGAGCCATGACCGCTCCTGCATCCCCCGCCCGGACCCTTTATGACAAGATCTGGGACGACCATATGGTCCATCAGGCCGAAGACGGCACCTGTCTTTTGTACATTGACCGCCATCTGGTCCATGAAGTGACCAGCCCCCAGGCCTTTGAAGGCTTGCGGATGACGGGCCGCAAAGTGCGCAGCCCCGAAAAAACCATCGCCGTGCCCGATCACAACGTGCCCACAACGCTGGACCGCGCCAACGCCGCCACCATGACCGAGGACAGCCGCATTCAGGTAGACGCGCTGGATAAAAACGCGCGCGATTTCGGGATTCATTATTACCCCGTCTCCGATGTCCGTCAGGGGATCGTGCATATCGTCGGCCCCGAACAGGGCTGGACCCTGCCCGGCATGACGGTGGTTTGCGGCGATAGCCATACCGCGACCCATGGTGCTTTTGGTGCGCTCGCCCACGGCATCGGCACCTCTGAGGTCGAGCATGTGCTCGCCACCCAGACCCTGATCCAGCGCAAGGCCAAGAATTTCAAGGTCGAGATCACCGGCTCGTTGATGCCCGGCGTCACCGCCAAGGACATCACCCTGTCGGTCATCGGCGCCACTGGCACGGCGGGCGGCACCGGCTATGTCATCGAATATTGCGGTCAGGCGATCCGCGAATTGTCGATGGAAGGCCGGATGACGGTCTGCAACATGGCGATCGAAGGCGGTGCGCGTGCGGGCCTGATCGCGCCGGATGAGAAAACCTTTGCCTATTGCAACGGCCGCCCACATGCGCCCAAAGGCGCCGCCTGGGACGCCGCGATGCGCTATTGGCAGTCGCTGTTCACCGACGAGGGCGCGCATTGGGACAAGGTCATCACGCTGAAGGGCGAGGATATTGCCCCGGTCGTCACCTGGGGCACCTCGCCTGAGGATGTTTTGCCGATCACCGGCACCGTACCCTCGCCGTCTGATTTCACTGGCGGCAAGGTGGATGCGGTTCAGCGCAGCCTTGATTACATGGGCCTGACGCCGGGGATGAAGCTGTCGGATATCCAGATCGACACCGTGTTCATCGGGTCTTGCACCAATGGCCGGATCGAAGATCTGCGCGCGGCGGCGGCGATCCTGAAGGGCAAGAAGAAAAAGGACGGTCTGCGCGCCATGGTCGTGCCGGGTTCGGGCCTGGTGCGCGCTCAGGCCGAAGCCGAGGGTCTGGCGCAGATCTTTATCGATGCCGGGTTTGAATGGCGTCTGGCAGGATGTTCGATGTGTCTGGCGATGAACCCGGACCAGTTGCAACCCGGCGAGCGCTGTGCCGCCACCTCAAACCGCAACTTTGAAGGCCGTCAGGGCCGGGGCGGGCGCACGCATCTCCTTTCGCCCGCGATGGCGGCTGCGGCGGCGATCACCGGTCATCTGACCGATGTGCGCGAGATGATGGCGCTTGCGAACTAGAGAGTGTTGCGCTCAATCGGGTTCACAGGGTTGAGCGCAACCGCAATACTCCCGGCCTGTGCTGGTCTTGGATTACCTTCAATCTGAATCAGATTGAAGGTAATCCGCTCTAAGGCCGCGCTGATTTGACGCCAAAAGGGAATGGGCATAGCGTTTGCCCATTCCTACTTCGGGCGCTACAAAAACACCCGCTCCACCGTCCACCAGGCGCCCACCAGCGCAATTGCCGTTGAGGCGGGGATCACGACGCGCGTGCGATACCAGAGTTTCTGTCCAAAGGGCCAGCCGACCAGCACAAAGGCCAGCGCGATCACCGACAGCTGCCCAAACTCAACCCCGATGTTGAACCCGATCAACCCGATCACAAACCGGCTGTCCTGCAGCCCGACATCGCCCAGCACCGAGGCAAACCCCAGCCCGTGCAGCAACCCGAACCCGAACACGACCGCCACCCGCAGGGTGCCGATCTTGCCACCAAAGATATTCTCCACCGCCACATAGACGATCGAGGCCGCGATCAAAGGCTCCACAATCCCGGTCGGAACGGAGAGGATTTTCAGGCTGGCGAGCGCGAGCGTCACGGTATGCGCAAGGGTAAAGGCCGTCACCTGCGCCAAAAGCGGCCCCGCGCGCAGGGCATAAAGGAACAGGCCAAGCACAAAGAGGATATGGTCCAGCCCCTTGGGCACGATATGTTCAAACCCCGAGACGATGTAGCGGGCAAAGACCGCCCCAGCGCTGTCGGCCGAAACGCCGACCCTCGGCAGCGGGTCCGACATATCGCCGCCCTCCAGCAGCGCCGCATAGGAACCCGCGTCCCCATCGGCCTGCCGCACCACCAGGGAGCCAAAGCTTTCTGCCCAGCCAATCTGCACCGCCGAGCCATCGGCCGGCAGATCCGCTTGCAAGGTCAGCACCGTATCGCGTGGCAGGTCCGTGTTGCCGACCGGCGGCACTTCGACCGAGACGATCCGTGCCAGAACAGCCGTCTCGCCTGCCTTGATGATAAATCGCGGCGCCAGACTTGGCCAGACGGCATTCAACTCTGCCGTCAGCTTGTCAGCATCCTCGGCGCGCAGGGCGTCATATTGCGCTGCCAACACTGATTCGTCGGTATCTTCCAGCCCGGTCAAATCCATCTCGACCAGCACCTGTTCCAGCACCAGCCGGACCGACAGATCGACCGTCTGCTCGCCCACCGTCACATCCGCGACTGCGGGGCGCACTTCGTGAGCGGTGGCGGGCACAGCGGCCATTGACAGCATGGCGATTAACGCCAACTTGGGCCCAAGGTTTCGCAATAGGGTGAACGGCATGACGGGATCTTTCTGGACGAAGGTTTGTCTTACTCTGGCATTGGTCACAGGTAATGCCTTTTCGGCGCAGGCCCATGAATTCTGGCTCGCGCCAGAGGATTTCACAGTTGAAGACGGCGCGCAATTGAACGTCGCCTGGCGTAACGGTCAAAAGTTCGAAGGCGTCGACATTCCCTATCTTCCGGCGGGCCCGGTCCGGTTTGAAGTGGTCATGGGAGATACCGCCACGCCCTATGTTGGCCGCCTCGGCGATACCCCCGCGCTGATGATGCCCGCCCCCGGTAGCGGCCTTGCCGTAGTGGTGCTGGAAACCATCGACACCCTGCTGACCTATGACGACTTTGCCAAGTTTCAACGCTTTACCGAGCACAAAGCCCTAACCCAGATCCTGGACCAGCACGCCGCCCGCGGCATTCCGCAAACCCTTTTCACCGAGTCCTATCGCCGCTTTTGTAAATCCCTGATCGCGGTGGGCGAGGGGGCCGGCGCTGACCGGAACATGGGTCTGCGCATCGAAATCGTCGCGCTAGCCAATCCCTATACCGACGATATGACCGGCGGCATGCCGCTTTTGGTGCTGCTGGACGGCGCGCCCCGCCCCGCCGTGCAGCTCCAACTCTTCGCAATCGCCCCCGATGGGACTGTTACCGAAACCAATTATACCACCGACGCCGAGGGCAAGGTCACGGTTCCTGCCCTGTCCGGCCATATCTATCTGGCCGATAATGTCGATCTATACGCCCTGCCCAATAATGACATCGCCAAGGGCCCGGTCTGGCATTCCGATTGGGCCTCGCTGACCTATATGGTGCCCTGAGCCGCCCTCGCTTGAAGCCCGCGCCGCGCTGCGGTAGATAGCCCGCAAAGTCAGGAGAATCCGATGCAACCCTTCACCAAACTTACCGGCATCGCGGCCCCGATGGCGCTGGTCAATATCGACACCGATATGATCATCCCCAAACAGTTCCTGAAGACCATCGCCCGCACCGGCCTTGGCAAGAACCTGTTCGACGAGATGCGCTATACGCTTGAGGGTGCCGAGATCCCGGATTTCGTGCTGAACCAGCCCGCCTATCGCAAGGCCGAGATCCTGATTGCCGGCGACAATTTCGGCTGCGGCTCCTCGCGCGAACATGCGCCTTGGGCGCTGCTGGATTTCGGCATCCGCTGCGTGGTCTCCACCTCTTTTGCCGATATTTTCTACAACAACTGCTTCAAGAACGGCATCCTGCCGATCGTGATGCCCCAAGACGTCGTGGCCGTGCTGATGGCCGATGCCAAAAAGGGCGCAAATGCCCGCCAA
>CAIYZT010000196.1 GCA_903930735.1 uncultured Paracoccaceae bacterium
CCGCGCTCAAGGCCGCCGGCCTTGTTGACACCCTGAAAGGACCGGGGCCGTTTACGGTGTTCGCCCCTACCGACGCGGCTTTCGCGAAAATCCCCAAAGCCGACCTTGACGCCCTGCTCGCCAACAAGGCGAAACTGACCGCCGTACTAACCTACCACGTGGTTGCAGGAAAAGTGATGGCCAAAGACGTCAAAGCAGGCACGGTCAAAACCGTCGAGGGCCGGTCGTTCATGGTCAAGCTTGACGCCGGCAAGGTCATGGTCGACAAGGCCATGGTGACCAAAACGGACATCGTGGCCGATAACGGTGTGATCCATGTTATCGATACGGTAATCATCCCCAACTGATATTGGTGAGACGGGAGGCTGTACGGCATTTTCCCCAGCCCCCTTCTCCCACCGGCAGTTCAATAAATCGATGCAATAGCCGAAGAGAAAACACCATGAACAAGTTACGAAGATCCCTGCTTGCTGTCGTGCCAGCCGCCGGTGTCGTAATGCTGGCCGGGCGAGACGCCAGTGCACAGTCCGCGCGTATCGACGAGAAAGAAGCCACGGCAACTGCGCTGGGCTACAAGCACGACGCCGCTGCGGTTGACATCAAGAAATACACGCAGTACGTGAAGGGCAGCATCTGCGCCAACTGTGTGCTCTACGCGGGCAAGCCCTCCGAGCCGTGGGCGCCCTGCGGCGCAGTTGGGGGCAAGCAAGTCAACGCGAAGGGCTGGTGCGTGGCCTACGCCAAGAAAGCTTGAGAACACCGCCCAAGGTAAAGCCCGGTCAAACTGGAAGTTTGAGACGGCTTGCAGGCTCGGTCTCATTCGCCCTCGCCCTTGTGATGACCGGCTGGCTGGCGCTGGGTTTATTTGAAGCGGTTCCTTTAGTACTGCAATTTCCCGGGGAATCGGCAGTGCGATCGCATGCAGGCGCGGCCGTCTTGTTATTGATGGTTTCAGCATGGGCTTTTTGGGAAGCCTAGATCTCCCCCCGTCCGTAGCCGACCGACACCAAAAGAAAGTAACCACATATGATCAAGATGTCAGACCTTTGCATATTGCTCGCAGTGATGCTGTCATTTTCCATTTCCGCTTATCTCTGGTTTAACGGCCAGAAAGATGAAGGCCTTTTCACCGCAACGTGGGTGCCCTCCATCCTTTGTTTCGGTATTTATTTCAAAGTGCTCAGCTTGAAAGGACAACTCAGTGAGTGACGTGACGCTTCTCTACGCGGGAATTGTTTGCTTTTCCTTCGCCGTACTCGGCATGGTGCTGACCGTGGGCGAGTTCAAAAAAATGCAGACGGTCAGGCGTCCGGCCGAGCGCAAGCGGCGGAGCGGCTACGAAACGTGAGGCAAGCAGCAATGCTGCCGTCCTTTCCGGCGGGCAGCCTGGGGGTCGTAATAGGCGCCTCAGGTGCGATCGGCGGCGCCCTGCTCGACAGCCTGCAACACGCCTTCGGGGTTACGCGCGCCATCGGCTTTTCACGCAGAGGGCTGCCATCGCTCGATCTCACTTCCGAGGCTTCCATCGCCAGCGCAGCATGTCAGTTGCTGCAGTCCGACGCCCCCCCCCCCGCGCCTCATCATTGACGCGACGGGATTTTTGCACGGCGATGGCGTGTCGCCGGAGAAAAGCTTGCGCCAGCTCGATGCAGCGAACCTGGCCAAGGCCTTCTCGCTGAACGTGATCGGTCCGGCGCTGTTGATGAAGCATTTTTTCCCCTGCTGCCGCGCTCGGGCAAAGCGGTGTTCGCCACGCTGTCAGCCAGGGTGGGCAGCATCGGAGACAACCATCTGGGCGGCTGGTACGGGTACCGGGCATCCAAGGCTGCGCTCAATCAGCTGGTGCGAACGGCGGCAATCGAATTGAGGCGACGACAACCCGAGGCCATCTGCGTGGCCTTGCATCCGGGTACGGTCGACAGCCGGCTTTCGGCGCCATTCAGGAAGATAGGGCTCGCAGTGCGTTCACCGGCCGAGGCAGCAGGCGGGCTACTCGAAGTGATTGACCGGTTGCGGCCCGAGGACTCGGGCGGCTTTTTCGACTATCGCGGTGAGCCGGTGCCCTGGTGAGCAAGGACTCTCCAGCGTGCGGCGATCCGGGGCGGGCGGAACTGACCGTGTTCTTTGACGGCGCTTGTCCGCTTTGTGAGCGCGAAATCCGCGTTTATCGCCGCTGGCGGGGCGCCGAAGACATACGATGGATTGATGCCAGCCGGTCAAGATCG
>CAIYZT010000197.1 GCA_903930735.1 uncultured Paracoccaceae bacterium
CGCCACTCAGTCGGCAAAAGCGCGGGCTGGGCCATGAACAAAGGGAACAGCCCGTCGATGACCTGCGTGACCCGCGCCCGTTCGATCATCACGCTTGGCGCGCGGTACATGCGGTGAAAGAGGAAGGACCGGACGGCCTTCAGGTCCTGATACAAGGGCTTTGAAAACCGGATCACCGTGGTGCCCATCGCGCGGACCTCTTCCGCCGATTGCGGCCGCGCGGCTTGCAGGCGCCCCTGCGCCACCGCAATAACATCCTCGACCATCCGCCCGAAAACCCGCCGCAGCGCCTCGTGCCGCCGCCGCATCTTTTCCAGCCCGGGATAGATCCGGTCCACCTCGGCAAAGGCCGGGCCGGTCACCGGCAGATCCATCAGGTCCGCCTCGTCGAAAAGGCCCGAGCGTAGCCCATCATGCAAATCGTGATGCGAATAGGCGACGTCATCGGCAATCGCGGCCACCTGCGCCTCGGCGCTGGCATGGGTGTGCAATTCCAGATCCCAAGCCGCGTTGACCTGCGCGAGGGCATAGGGCAGCGGCCCCCCGCCGTCAGTTTTGCCGTGTTTCTCATCCGCATTGGGGCCGATCAGCGGGCCGTTATGCTTGGCGATGCCTTCAAGGCTCTCCCAAGTCAGGTTCAGACCGTCAAACTCGGCATAATGCCGCTCCAGCCGGGTAACGATGCGCAGGGCTTGGGCGTTATGATCAAAGCCGCCATAGGGCTGCATCAAAAGCGCCAGCGCATCCTCGCCGGTATGGCCAAAGGGCGTGTGGCCCAGATCATGGGCCAGCGCGATGGCCTCGGCCAGATCGGTATTCAGCCTCAGCACCCCCGCAATCGTGCGCGCCACCTGCGCGACCTCGATCGTATGGGTCAGGCGGGTGCGGTAATAATCGCCCTCATGCTCCACAAAGACCTGCGTCTTGTGCTTGAGCCGCCGAAAGGCCGAGGAATGGATGATCCGGTCCCGGTCACGCTGAAAGGCCGAGCGGAAAGACGAAAGGTCTTCGGGATAAAGACGTCCGCGCGACGCATCGGGCTGGCAGGCATAGGCAGCAAGCATGGGCGGGCACCGTTCTTGTTTATGTCCTTGGGAAAACCTATATTCGCCTCAGGCCCAAAGGAACAGGCCCCGCACGAGGAAGCCGCACATGTCCATGACCTTCACCCTGCCGCCCCGCGTGACCGCCCGCGCCTTTGCCCGGCTGTCTGAGATTGCCGTGCTGACAGGCGAAAAACGCGCCTTGCGGGTGGCCGTCGATGGTGGCGGCTGTTCGGGCTTTCAATACGACATCAAGCTGGATGCGGCGGCGAGCGGGGATCTTGTGATCGAACAGGACGGCATGCAGGTGCTGGTCGACGAGATCTCGTTGCCCTTTTTGCAGAACGCGGTCATCGACTTTACCGAAGAGCTGATCGGCGCCCGGTTCGTCATCGAGAACCCCAACGCAACCTCCTCATGCGGCTGCGGCACCTCGTTTTCGCTGTAAGGCAGATTGCCTTCACTCTGAGTCAGATGAAGGCAATCCAAGACCGGTCAAGGCTGGGAATGTTGCGGTTGCATTCAATCGGGTGAACCAGATTGAACGCAACACGCCTTAAGTTTCGCAAAACCGGATCCGGTTTCCGAACGGATCGGTAACCTGCAGCTCCAGCCCCCCAGTCTTGCCGCTAAAACCCTTGCAGCAGGACAAATTCAGGTTTGGCCGCCCATTCGCGGTGCACCTCTTTCAGGCCCGCGATACAAACGAAAAGGCAGCCGTGCAGCGGCGCATCCCCCCTCACGCCCCGAGAGATGCAGGATCAACCCGCCCCGGCTGACCGCCATGTAGAGCGGCAAATGCGGCTCGAACCGGTGCTCCCAATCGACGGTAAAGCCCGGATGGCCGACATAGAACGCCCGCGCCTGCGCCTCGTCAAAAATGGGAAAGATCGGGCAGGTTTCCAGAACTTGCATGTAATTTCCCATCAGCTCCGCTTAAAGCCGCGATTTATACCCCTTCTAGCGGATTTTATTGGACAGCCAAAGCCCGCACCCCATCTCTATTGTTTGAAAGGGGCACCCATGTCCATCGTCCTCATCCTCGGCTCTGCCCCAAATGCCGTTGCCGCCCGCGACTGGCCGCGCGGCGCCTTTGACCGCATCGTGGCGATCAACAATGCCTACCTTTTGCGCCCCGATTGGGACGATCACATCTTCCCTTGGGACTTTCCTTCTGCCGCCCTGCCCCCCCTCGGCCCCGGTCAGCGGCGCATCGAGCAAGAGGTTTTCGTGCCCGCCCAAAACGCGCTCGGCGGTTTTGTCTATGCCGGCGGCACCATGGCCTTTACCGCCGGCTATTGGGCTCTGCACGCCCTGCGCCCCCGTGTTCTGGCCTTTTTCGGCTGCGATATGCACTATCCCGCCGAAGGGGCAACGCATTTTTACGGCAAAGGCACGCCCGATCCCCTGCGCGAAGATCTGACCCTGCGCTCGCTCGAGGCGAAATCGGCCCGGCTGATGATCCTTGCGGCGCGGGCGGGCTGCGCGGCGGTGAACCTGTCCGCTGGGCCCTCGCGGCTGGTACTTCCGCGTGCGGAATTGGCGGATCTGCCGAACTGTACGCCCGTACAATACGACCCTGACCTGACCGACGACGCCCTCGGGCGCGAAGCGGTGTTGGGTTACTTCAGCCCCTCAGGCCGCTACTGGCAAGAAGCGGAGCGTTACGATCTGCATGAGATCGACGCGCTCGACGCGCTTTGGCTGCAAGCCGCCGCCCCACCACCGCTTTCCAACGCCGCGCAACTGCCCTAGACTTCGCCAAAATCGGCAAGGGGCCCGGGCCATGAAAATCGCCACCTATAATATCAATGGCATCAAGGCCCGGCTTGAGGCGCTGACCGACTGGCTGACCATGGCCGCGCCCGATGTCGCCTGCCTGCAGGAAATCAAATCGCTCGACGAAAACTTTCCGCGCGCGCATTTCGAGGCGATGGGTTACCGCGTCGAAACCCATGGCCAGAAAGGCTTTAACGGGGTCGCGATCCTGTCAAAGCTGCCGCTTGAAGATGTGCAGCGCGGCCTGCCGGGGGACCCTGAGGATCTGCAGGCCCGCTGGATCGAAGCGACGGTTGTCGGGGCCAAAAAGGTGCGCGTGGCCGGGCTTTACCTGCCCAACGGCAATCCGGCACCGGGGCCGAAATATGATTACAAGCTGGCTTGGATGGGCCGGATGCGCGCCCATGTGGCGCAGCTTTTGACGCAGGAAATACCGCTGGTGTTCTGCGGCGATTACAATGTGATCCCGCAGCCGCAGGATGCCGCCAAGCCGGAGGCCTGGACCACCGACGCGCTGTTCCTGCCGCAAACCCGCGCCGCCTTTCGCCGCTTGAACACGCTGGGCCTGACCGAGGCCTTTCGCGCCCGCAACCAAAAGCCGGACCAATATTCGTTCTGGGATTTTCAGGCCGACGCATGGGAGCGGAACAACGGCATCCGCATCGATCATCACCTCTTGTCGCCCCAGGCCGCCGATCTGCTGCTGGATTGCCAGATCGACAAGCAGGTGCGTGGGGGCGAGCGGCCCTCGGATCACGTGCCGGTCTGGATCACACTGGACGCTTAAGGTTCAGCCGCCCGTCAGCGCCTTTTCCAGCTCCGGGCGGAACCTTTGTTCATAGTCCGAGCCCACCAAGGGCCCGATGAATTTGAACAAAACCGTGCCATCGGCGCCGAGGATAAAGGTTTCGGGCGGGGCCGTGACGCCCCAATCGATTCGCATCAAGCCCTTGGGATCAAACGCAATAGCGGCAAAGGGATTGCCCGCCTCGGCCAGAAATTCCTGCGCATCGGCTTCGCGGTCCATCATGTTGACGCCGTAAACCGTAATACCTTCGGCCGCGAGTGCCTTCAGCGTCGGGTGCTCGGCCCGGCAAGGCGGGCACCAGGAGGCCCAGAAGTTCACGATCTTGACCCCGCCGCTTTGCAGCAATTCCGGGGTCAGTTGCGGGATGCCGGGCAGAGCCAGTTCCAGCACCGCAGGCGCCGGGCGGCCGATAAATACCGAAGGCAGGCCCTCGTCCTTGGTTTCCAGCCCAATCCAGAACAAGGCCGCAAGCCCCGCAAAAAGCAGCGGCGGGATCAGCATGAGGGGTCTAAACACTGCCGGTCTCCGAAGAAACTTCGATCTCGGCCAGCCGCGATTTGGCGCGGCGCGACTGCACCCAAGTCACGGCAATCAGCGCCGCCAGCAGCACAATCGTCGCGCCATAAGCCGACAGAACCGTAAAGGCGTATTTTCCAAGGTCGGGCATCAGGCTCTCCTTTGGCGCGACATCAGCGCCGAGGCGCGGCGCAGGCGAATTTCGGTGCGGGTGCGCACCAGAACGAGGGTCGCGAACATCAGCCCGAAACCGACGATGGCAATCACCAGGGGAATCCAGAACACATCGCTGACATTCTCCTTTTCGTCCAGGGACAGGCTTGCGCCCTGATGCAGGCCCTGATTCCAGAAATTCACCGCATAGCGCGACAGAACCGCGAAAACCGAGCCGACGATACACAGGACCGAGGTCAGATCGGCGGCGGTATCGGGGTCCTCGATCGCCTCCCACAAGGCAATATAGCCGAGGTAAAACAGGAAAAGGATCAGGAACGAGGTCAGCCGCGGATCCCAGGCCCACCAGGTGCCCCACATCGGCTGGCCCCAGATCGCGCCGGTCACAAGGCCGATGAGCGTCAGCACCATGCCCACAGGCGCCGCCGCCTTGGCCGCAAGCGCCGAGACGTGATGGCGCCGGACCAGCCAGATCAGCGAGCCCGCCAGCATCATGAACCAGGCCGAAACCGCCATGGTCGCAGAAGGCACATGAATATAAAGGATCTTGGCGGTCGAGCCCTGTTTGTAGTCATCGGGCGTAAAGAAAAACCCCCAGATCACCCCCATCAGCACCGTCAGAACCGCCAGCGCGCCGAGGACCGGCAACATCCGCTCGGTCAGGCGCATGAAGCGCGCGGGGTTGGCATATTCCCAAAGTGACATGCGGTTTCCTTACGCTATGAGCGGGTCCGGTCAAGGCTCGCCGCAGACTATCACGAGAATTTCAGCGCAGGCAGATCCGAATTGCCGCAGCCGCCGCATAGGGCAAAAGGCCGAGCGATCCGGCCGTGATCGCGGCAAGCAACAGCAGCGGGGTTTGAACCGGCAGCCCCAGCGCGCCGCGCCGCACCACCTCGGCGCCAAAGATCAGGGTCGGCAGGTAAAGCGGCAGGACCAGCAGCGACAAAAGCAGCCCGCCGCGCTTGACCCCCACCACCAATGCCGCGCCAAAAGCCCCGATGATCGACAGCGCGGGCGTACCCAGAAGAAGCGACAGGATCAGCCAGGGATAGCCCGGCCCCGGCAGGTTCAGCATCAGGCCCAAAAGCGGCGACAGGGCGGTCAGCGGCAGGCCGGTGACCAGCCAATGGGCAAGCGCCTTGACGCCGACCACCCCCTCCATCGGCATTGGCGAGGTGGCCAAAAGGTCGAGTGAGCCATCCTCGTAATCCAGCGCGAACATCCGGTCGAGCGACAAAAGACAGGCGAGCAGCGCGCCAACCCAGAGGATACCCGGCGCAATCCGGCCCAGAATCTCGGTCAGCGGGCCGACGCCGAGGGGCACGATGACCGCCACCAGCAGGAAAAACGCCAGCGCGAGGCCAAAGCCGCCGCCGGCGCGAAAGGCGAGGGTCAGATCGCGGATCAGGAGGGCCTTCATGTGAAAGCCTCGTCAAAGCCGCCGCGGCTAGGGGCATCATGGAGCGCGCGGTATCGGGTCAGTTCCATCACCTCGGCTTCGGGCAGACCAAGGTCGATATGGCTCGCGATCACCGCGCTGCCGCCCTGCCCCAGATGGGCGCGCAGAACCGAGACGAACAGCGCGGCTGAGGCGCTATCGAGGCTGACGGTCGGCTCGTCCAAAAGCCAGAGCCAACGCCCGGTGACCAACAACCGGGCGAGACCGAGGCGGCGCTTTTGACCGGCGGAAAGGTCGGCGGCGCGGCGGTGGGCGAGGGTTGTCAGGTCCATTGCGGCCATGGCACGGCCCGTGCCGGTCTGCCCCGCGACCTGCGCCCAAAAGGACAGGTTTTCCTGAACGCTGAGAACCGATTTCAGCCCGTCCGCATGGCCGGCATAGGTCAAGTCTTCGGGAGGCACCTGCAGCACCCCGACAAACGGCGGCTGCAACCCGGCAAGGGTGCGTAACAGGCTGGTCTTGCCGATCCCATTCACGCCGCGCAGCACCAGCGCCGCACCTGACGCAAGGTTCAGATCAATCCCCTCAAGCACCGCCAGCCCGCCGCGTGCGACCGACAGGTTTTCGGCGACAAGGCGGTGCGCGCGCCAGTTTTGGGGATCACTCATGGCTTTATTGGCATGGCTGGATTGGCAGCGGCAGGGCCACCATGGCAACACGGCGCCCCTCGCTCAGCAGTTGGTTGAATACCCGCGCGGCCGATAGGCTGGACATCGGCTCCAGCCCCATGCCCGCCGCCTCGAGCGCTGCGCGAAAGGCAGCCGGCGCGATAGCAATGTCTTGGCCGCCACCAAAAATCAAGACATCAATGCGCCCAGCGAGTGTCAGGGGGCCTTCGGTGTCGGCCAGCCCCCCCCAAGGCCGCGCGCCCCAAGGCGAGATCAGGACGGGGCCACGCAGCAGATAGGTGCCGAGCCGGAAAAACCCCGGCCCGATGCCCTCAACGCGCAGCGCGCTCGCAAATTCCAGCGGCGCAAAGCGCGCCTCAGGCGTCGATATTGGCGAATTCATGGCTCGCCCCCTTGTCCGATTTGGGCTTGTCGCTGCGATCAAGCCCGATCATCAGCACGATATTCTTGGCAACATAGACCGAGGAATAGGTCCCCAGGACGATGCCGATGAAGATGGCAAAGGTAAAGCCGCGGATCACGTCGCCGCCGAAGATCAGCATGGCCCCAACCGCGATCAGCGTGGAGACCGAGGTCATCAGCGTGCGCGATAGGGTTTCGTTGACCGACAGGTTCATCACGTCGCGCAGGGGCATGGTCTTGTATTTCACCAAATTCTCGCGAAGCCGGTCGAAAACCACCACCGTATCGTTGATCGAATAGCCCAGGATCGTCAGCAAGGCGGCGATGATCGACAGGTCAAACTTCAGCTGGAACAGTGCGAAAATGCCGACGGTGATAAAGACGTCATGCAGCAGCGCCAGAATCCCGCCAAGCGCGAACTGCCATTCGAACCGCAGCCAGATATAGGCCATGATGCCCAGACTGGTGACCACAACGGCGATGATCGAGGTCCAGATCAACTCACCCGAAACCTTGGCCCCGACCGATTCGACCGAAGTGATTTTCAGCGCGTTGTCCAAACCCGTCAGGGCCGCCGTTACCGCCGTCATGGTCTGCGGCGTCACGGCTTCAGTGCCGTCCAGCGCCGCGATCCGGATCGAAGCGACGTGTTTATCGGGGCCGAAGGAAGGATCAAAAACCTCGGTCACCGCGACATCGCCCACTTCAAGCGCGTTCAGCGTCTCTCGGATCGCGCCGACATCGACCTGGGTGGAGCTTTCGGTGCGGATCGTGGTGCCGCCCTGAAAATCGATGCCGTAATTCAGCCCCATCACGCCCCAAACGATGAACGCCATGACCATTAGGGCCATCGAGCCGCCAAAGGTGGCCAATTGCCAGCGGAAGAAGTCGATGTTGGTTTTTTCCGGAGCAAGCCGCAGACGAAATGCCATGGATCCGCTCCTATACGATAATCGAGGTTGGGCGGGCTCGATTGAACCAGACCATGATGATAACGCGCGTAACATAAACCGCCGTGAACACCGAGGAGATCACGCCGATCCCCAGGATCACGCCAAAGCCGCGCACAGGGCCTGAGCCGAGCGTGAAGAGCACGACAGCAGTGATCAACGTGGTCAGGTTCGCATCGACAATCGCCGACAAAGCGCGCTCGAACCCCAGCTCGATCGCCCGCGCCGGGCTCTTGGCCACGCGAATCTCTTCGCGAATCCGCTCGAAAATCAGCACGTTGGCATCCACCGCCATGCCGATGGTCAAGACCAGACCGGCGATCCCCGGCAGGGTCAGCGTGCCGCCGATCATAGACAGAAAGCCAAAGATGATCCCCATGTTGACCGCCAGCGCCAAGACCGCAAAGACGCCGAAGAGGCCGTAGGAGGCGACGATAAAGGCCGAAACTGCGAGCATGGCGATTACGGCGGCGGTCTTGCCGGCATCAATCGAATCCTGCCCCAGTTCCGGGCCGACCGTCTTTTCCTCAAGGAAAACCATCTTGGCCGGCAGCGCCCCTGCGCGCAAAAGCACGGCCAGATTGGTGGATTCCTCCAGCGAGAAATTGCCGGTGATGATGCCCGAGCCGCCCGCGATATGGCTTTGGATCGTCGGAGCCGAAATCACTTCGTCGTCCAGAACAATGGCGAAAGGCTCGCCGATATGGGCCGCGGTATAATCGCCAAAAGCCCGCGCACCCGAGGGGCCAAAGCGGAAATTGACCGCCGGGCGGTTGTTTTGGTCGAAATCGGGCTGAGCATCGGTCAGATCTTCGCCTGAAACAACCGGGGTCTCGTCGATGACATAAAAAACGCCCTCATCGCTGGCGTCGGGCAGGATCGTTTGCCCCGGACCCGTAGGATCATCTGCCGAGGAGGCCAACGAATAGACCTGATTAAAGGTCAGCTTGGCCGTGGTGCCGATGATGTCTTTCAATTCCTGCGCCGAGCCGAGGCCCGGCACTTCGATCAGAATCCGGTCAGTGCCTTGCCGCAAAATGGTCGGCTCGCGGGTGCCGGCCTCATCGACGCGGCGGCGGATAATCTCCAGCGATTGCTGGACGGTGCGGCTGTCGGTTGCCAGCTTTTCGGCGTCGGACAGGACCACGGTGATCACCGCGCCCGCGCCCGTCACCTCGAAATCAACCGATCCCGCGCCGGTCAGCGAAGAGACCGGCTGCGCCAGCGCCTTGACCGCCTCAACCCCGGCGGCAAGGCCCTCGGGGCTCGACAAGGTGATCTTCAGCACGTCGGGCGCCGATTTTTCGCGGCGCACGGTGCCGACCTGATCGCGCACCTCTTTCAAAGCATCGCGCGCATCCGGCCAAAAGCCGTCGATCCGCTGTTTATGGACATCCGCGACCTGAACCTCGGCCAGAATAGACGCACCGCCGC
The DNA here is from genome assembly GCA_903930735.1 of uncultured Paracoccaceae bacterium. Lineage (GTDB taxonomy): Bacteria > Pseudomonadota > Alphaproteobacteria > Rhodobacterales > Rhodobacteraceae > CAIYZT01. The sequence continues at coordinate 9,198 of CAIYZT010000197.1, forward strand.
GCAGATCGAGACCCAGATTGACCAGACCCGAAGGCAGAATGTCGGGCCAAAGCGCCCGGTTCGCATCGGTTTCGGGCGTTGTCACCCCGGTCAGGTCGATCTCGGCCACAGCGTCATTATGCGCCTCGACCTGGGTGTAAAACAGGTTCGGCACGGCGTAAAACAGGCCAAACCCGACCACGATCAGGATAAAAAAACGCTTCCATAGCGGCATTTCCAGCATGTTGATTACTCTTTGACTGTCGCTGGCTCGGTTTTGGAAACGATCGAGGTGATGGTCGATTTGATCACCCGGACCTTGACGCCTTCGGCGATCTCAACCTCGACGATACCGTCGTCATTGACCTTGAATACCTTGCCCATGATCCCGCCAGAGGTCACGACCTGATCGCCGCGGCGCATCGCCTCGACCATGGCGCGGTGCTGTTTCATCTTTTTTTGCTGTGGACGGATCAGCAGGAAATACATGATCCCGAAGACAAGAATAAGCGGCATGATATTGGCGATAATCGCCCCGCCTCCGGCGGCTCCGGTTGCGGCTTGAGCATAGGCTGGCGTGGCAAACATATTGACCCTCGTTTGTTATCGGAAAAGCGCTGTTCCCGACCAATTCGGCGGGCACCCTATCGCCGGGGGGGGCGATAGGCAAGCCGCGCCGCATCGCAGAATAGGCGGTTCAAACGAAATTGCGCAGGACCGGCAGGCGTTGCAGGATCAAGGTCAGCGCCCAGCAGAGCGCGAAGGCGAAAATCGCGGCAAAGCTGCGGTCAACATCAGCGCCAAAGGCCTTGTAAGCCACCAGCATGGCGGCGGGATGCAGCAGATAGATGCCAAAGGCCGCCCCCGCCAGCAGCGTCGGCCAGGTGCCAACCAGACGCCAGCGCCAGAGCAGCTCAAACCCGACGGCGACCAGGATCATCTGCACAGAGGCAAACTCGGGCGCGTAGAGAAAGAGGGCAACGGACACCGATGCCGCGCTGCCAACCGCAATCATCGGCTGATTTAGGCGGTGCGCAATGGCCGCGAGCGCCCCATACAGAAACAGCGGAATCGAGAAAAACCATTGCGGCAAGGGCTGATGATATAACCAGACATCCCGGAACCAACCCGCCGACCCGACATCGGCGTGCAAGATGCCCATCGGCACGCAGACCAGAAACAAGACGCCCGCGCCGACCCAGAGATCGCGCCTTGTCCGGATCGACAGCGACAGGATCGGTATCAGCGGCAGCATCAGGATGACAAAGGGCAGGAACCACAGATGGATCGAGGGACCAATGAGGAATGTCATGGGATCACGGAGCACCTCAAAGCGTTCATCCGCGACAATCTCGAAAATCACCCGATAAACGGCGCACCAAAACAGCCAGGGCAGCGCGATCCGGCGGGCCCGCGACAGCCAAAAGTGCCGATTGCCATGCTGATCGCCCGAACGGTCAAAGGAGCCCACCGCCAGAAAGGCCGTCAGCATCAGGAACAGGGCCAGCGCGAAATAGCCGATATCGGCATAGGGCGCGCGGGCATGGTTCCAGACAATGCCGAAACAGGCCAGAAACCGTGCCAGATCAAGCGAGCGGCGATAGTCCGTTTTGACAGCAGCTTCCATTTTTTGGCCCTTAACCACACCCAAGTAGTTTTTTCGCTAGTGCAGGCATTGACGTTAGCCAAGCAGTTGTTTGCAAAAGGCGCATTTCGCCCTTCCCTCCAATCCACGATTGTATTTGGCTCGTTTCGGCGCGCCGGTGCGCCCCCTTTCGCCGCCCGCCGATCTGGGGCATAAAACCGCCAAAGCCCCACCCCAAATTGCCGCAAGGACGATCCCATGCACGACATCCGCGCCATCAAAGACAATCCTGCCGCCTTTGACCTGGCCCTTTCGCGCCGCGGGCTTGAGGCGCTGGCTTTGGTTGTTCTAGGCATCGACGAGGCGCGCCGGGCAAAGATTCTGGCGTCCGAGACCGCGCAGGCCGCCCAAAATGCAGCCTCCAAAGAGGCTGGTGCGGCCAAGGGGCGCGGCGATGAGGCCGAGTTTCAGCGTCTGCGCGCCCTCGTCAGCGAGAAAAAAGAAGAGATCGCCCGTCTGACCGCCGAGGCTGAGGCCGAGGGCGCCCGTCTGAAAGCCGCCCTCGAAGTGGTGCCTAACCTGCCCCTTCATGAGGTGCCCGACGGCCCGGATGAGAGCGGCAATGTCGAGATCCGTCGCTGGGGCAATCCGCGCAATTTCGATTTCACCCCGGCCGAGCATTTCGAGATCAAGGGTGTTGCCCCGCTGATGGATTTCACCCGCGCCGCCAAGCTTTCGGGCGCGCGCTTTGTCGTTCTGCAAGGCGCTGTGATCCGTCTGCACCGGGCGCTGTCACAGTTCATGCTGGATACCCATGTGAATGAGCACGGGCTTTTGGAGACCTGGACCCCGGTTCTGGTGAAGTCCGAAACCATGTATGGGACTGGAAACCTTCCGAAATTTGCCGAGGACAGCTATCAGACCACCAACGGCTGGTGGCTGGTGCCGACCTCCGAGGTCTCGTTGACCAATCTGGTCGCGGGCGAGATCAAGGACGAGGCCGAGTTGCCGATCCGCATGACCGCCCATACCCAATGCTTCCGCTCGGAGGCGGGCTCGGCCGGGCGCGACACCAGCGGGATGCTGCGCCAGCACCAGTTTGAAAAGGTCGAGATGGTGACGATCTGCACGCCGCAGACCGCGCTGGAGGAACACGCGCGCATGACCGCCTGCGCCGAGGCGATCCTGGAAAAGCTGGGTATTCCGTACCGGACGATCGTGCTCTGCACCGGCGATATGGGCTTTGGCAGCCAGAAAACCCACGACATCGAGGCTTGGCTGCCGGGTCAGGCCAAATACCGCGAGATATCCTCGGTCTCGACCTGCGGCCAGTTTCAGGGCCGCCGGATGAACGCGCGCTACCGGGCGCCGGGCGGCAAGCCAGATTTTGTGGCCACGCTGAACGGCTCGGGGCTGGCCGTGGGGCGCTGCATGATCGCGGTTCTGGAAAATGGGCAGCAGGCGGATGGATCGGTGGATCTGCCGGCGGTTCTGCACCCCTATCTGGGCGGCAAGGGGCGGATTTCGGCAACGGGTGATCTCGTTTGATCAGGAGCGCGGCATCAGGCGGCGGCGAGGCGGATTTGAATCGCCCACCCAAAAAGGGACCAGATTTGGTTTCATACCGCCTATCGCGCATTTACCCTGCGTCACAAACAAATCCAAGCTGAGCTCCTTTGCGTATGAATTGCATGAAAAATCAGTTCCTCCCCCCCGCCCTCCTCGTTGTCCTCACCCTCGCCTTCCTGGCAGCTCCCTCCGTGACCCCGCCTTTCATGGGCTATCTGCCCGGCCAGATGCCCGTCGATATCGGCCGCGCGGCAATCCAGCCTGCGGGCTATGCCTTTTCGATCTGGGGCGTGATCTATCTTTGGCTGATCTTGCATGCTGGCTTTGGCCTGATCAAACGGCGCGGCGATGAGGTTTGGGCCGCGCCGCGCCCGGCCTTGATGGTCGCGGTGGCGCTGGGCACGGTCTGGCTGGCCATCGCCGCGCAGTGGCCCCTCGGCGCGACGCTGACCATCGCGGTCATGGCCATCGCAGCGATCACCGCGTTTATGCAGGCAAGTCCGACGAAAGACCGCTGGCTTCTGATCGCCCCTTTGTCGATTTTCGCGGGCTGGCTGACCGCCGCGACGCTTGTTTCGATCGGGCTGGTGCTGGCGGGCTATGGGGTGATGTCCAACATCGCCTCGGCCTACACGATGCTTGGCGTCGCCGCCGTGCTGGGGCTGGTGCTGCAATCGCGCCAACCCAGCATGCCGGTTTACGGCGGCACCTTGGTTTGGGCGCTGGTCGCGGTCTGGCAGGTCAATGCCGAGCAGATCCCAGGCGTGGCCATGGCCGCCGCAGCAGCCGCCGGCGCCACCGCTCTGGGCACCGCGATCCTTTGGAAGCGTTCGGTCTGACCCCTTGGGGTCAGACTAACTTTCCTATTGCCCGGTATTGGTTTCTTTGTGTTTGCGCAGGCGGCTTGGCGTGTGAAACTTGCGTTCCTTCCAAGGGTTCTGATCTCCCTGAGAGCGGAAGAACAGCCGGATCGGCGTTCCAGGCATATCAAAATGTTCGCGCAAGCCATTGACAAGATAGCGCTTGTAGCTTTCGGCCAGCTCATCGGGCCGCGAGCATTTGATCACGAAACCGGGCGGGCGGGTCTTCACCTGAGTCATATAACGCAGCTTGATCCGGTGCCCGCCCGGCGCTGGCGGTGGATGCGCCTCGGTCATGGCGCCAAGCCAGGTATTCAGCCGCGCGGTCGGGATCCGCTTGTTCCACATGTCATGCGCGGCCCGGATCGCATCATGGAGCCGGTCAAGCCCGCGTCCGGTCTTGGCCGAAACCGTGACCAGAGGCGCGCCGCGCAGTTGCGGCAAAAGACGGCCAAAACTTTCCTTCAGATCGGCAAGCTTGACCTGCTTTTCCTCTTCCAGATCCCATTTATTGACCGCGATGACCACAGCGCGGCCCTCGGATTCCGCATAATCGGCGATGCGCAGATCTTGCTGTTCAAAGGGAATTTCGACGTCCAGCAGCACAACCACGACTTCAGCAAAGCGCACGGCCCGCAACCCGTCGGCCACCGACAGCTTTTCCAGCTTTTCAAAAATCCGCGCCTTTTTGCGCATCCCCGCCGTGTCGAAAATCCGGATCGGCGTGCCCAGCCAGTCCGATCGGACCGAGATGGCATCGCGCGTGATCCCCGGTTCCGGCCCGGTCAAAAGACGGTCCTCGCCGATGATCTTGTTGATCAAAGTGGATTTTCCAGCATTGGGACGCCCGATCACCGCGATCTGCAACGGCTTTTTCGCGGTTGGCCGGTGCGCGGTCTCGTCGGCCTCTTGCTCGGCCTCTTCTTCGGACAGATCGATATCGGTCAGCGGCGTATTTTCCGCTTCGCGCTCGGCATATTCGCCCTCCAGCGGCTTGAGGATGTGATAAAGATCATCCATCCCCTCGCCATGTTCAGCCGACATGCGCACCGGCTCGCCGAGGCCCAGCGACCAGGCCTCGATCGCGCCGCCGTCGCCAGCCCGGCCCTCGGCCTTGTTCACGCCAACGATGACCCGCGAAGACCGCTTGCGCAGAATCTCGGCAAAAACCTCGTCCGAAGGGGTCACGCCGACGCGGCCATCGATCAAGAAGAGACAAATATCGGCCATATCGACGGCGCGCTCGGTCAAGCGGCGCATCCGGCCCTGAAGGCTGTCATCGGTGACCTCTTCGAGGCCCGCCGTGTCGATCACGGTAAAGCGCAGATCGAACAGCTTTGCATCGCCCTCGCGCAGATCGCGGGTCACGCCGGGCTGGTCATCGACCAGCGCCAGTTTGCGCCCGACAAGGCGGTTGAAAAGGGTAGATTTGCCCACATTCGGGCGGCCCACGATGGCGAGGGTAAAGCTCATGATTGGTCAGCGTCCTAAAGAAGCGCTTCCCATACAGCGGAAATCGGCTAGCGGAAAGCCAGAAGTTGTCCCTGGGCCGAGACGACAAACATCATCCCCCCCGCCAGCGCCGGGGCTGCGGCAGCCCCGCCCGGAATCTCGGCGGTGGCCTGCAGCGCGCCGTCGGCCGCGCCAAAGAGCCTGAGCAGCCCGTCACCCGACACAACCGCCAACCGCCCGCCCGCCAGAACCGGGCCGTAATGGGCGTAGATCCCCTTACGCTTTTTCGGATCGTCCTTCAGGAAATAGGGCATCTCGACCTGCCAGATCAGCGCGCCAGATCCGGCATCGAGCCGCACCAGTTTGGCCTCGTCATTGACCACAAAGACCGAGCCGCCGACGACCAAGGCTGGGTTCAGCGCGCCTTGGGGGGCGGTCCATATCCGCTGGCCCGTCTGAGCGTCGAGCGCCGCCGTGGTCCCCGAGGCGGAGCCGGAATACACAGTGCCGCCCGACAGGACCGGATCGCCGGTCAGATCGTTGATCCCCGCATGGCCGCGCCCTGCCCGATCGCCCACGACCGAGCCGGACCAAAGCGGCGCGCCATCGGTGCCAAAGGCGAGAATATCGCCAGAGGTCATCGGGAAATACACGGTGCCGTCGCCCATCGCCGGGGACGAAGACCCCAAAACGCCGCTGGCAGACTGCACGCCGGTTTCGGTCCACAAAACGCGCCCGTCCGAGGCGCCAAGCGCCCAGACCGTGCCGTCACGGCCCGCAACATAGACCGCGCCGCCGCTGGCGAGCGGGCCGCCGGCGGTGACGCTATCAAGCCGTTGACGCCAGCGAATTGCGCCGGTCGCAGAGTCGAGCGCGATGACCTCACCATAACCTGTGGCGGCGAAAACGCTGCCGCCGTCGACCGACAGACCGCCGCCCGACAGGGCGGAATTGGCGTCAAATTCGGGCGTCAGATCGGCCTGCCACAGCACCGCACCTGCCGTTGAAACGGCGGTCAGGCCGGCGAGGGCATCCAGCGCAAAGACCCGGCCATCGGCCACAACCGGGGCGGCCGCGACGCGGTTTTGGCGGCTGTTACCGCCGCCGATGTCCACCGCCCAAACCAGCGCCGGGGCCGCGGAAAAGGAGCCATGCGGGCTGTCATGGCGCGCGGAACCTGCACGCTGCGGCCAGCCGGCCAGCACTTGCGCGCCGGGCAGATTGATGGCGGCGGATTGGTTTTCAGGGCCGCTCGGTGGGGCTACCGGATTTGGGTTTTCCTCGGTCGGAACGGAGGCATCCAGATCGGTGCGCAGATCAAACCGCTCGCCTTCCAAGATCACGTCCGGCGCGCAGGCCGAGAACAACGCGACCAGCATCACCCCAAAGCCAATTCTGAAAAGCCCTTGCCGCATTGCCATAGGCCCTTTGCCTTTCTGTCATTTTCATTGCCCACCCCTTTCGATTCAAAGGGCCGGCCCTGTATTTTCTACCCTTGAACGGCCTCGGGCAGCGTGCCGCCAAGCGCCGTGATGACCTGCCGCAGGCGGTCTTTCATGGCCACACTCGACTCTTGATCGGTCAAAAGCGCGATCAAGGCCACAATCGCCTCGTCCGTCTTGCCCTCTTCCAGCGTCAGATAAGCCAGTTGCTCCTGCGCCAAAACGCGGTAGGGGCGGCCCGCGCCCGCCATGACTTCCAAAAGTCCGCGGCGATCGGCGATCGGCATATCGGTGCCGCTGACCAGGATCAGCCGCAGATTGGCCAGATCGCGGTAACTCTGCGGCACGGCCTGATCCGCGCCAAGCGCGCGCAGGGCCGCCAAAGCCTCGGCCGGGTCCGAGTTTGGATCCGAGGCCAGCAAAAGCTGCACGATGGCGGTCTGATTGCCGGTTGCAGGCGCCGCCTTTAGCGCAGCAAGCCGGTCCGCGGGCGCGCCCAGATCGGCCGAATCCAGTACGGCGTCGCCAAAGGCCTGTGCCCGGCCCCGATCGGAGGCCACTTTCCACTGGGTCCAGGCGGTTCCGCCGACAATACCGGCGATGACCAGCGCCCCGATCCATCCATATTTGCGAAACATCGCAAAGAGTTGGTCGCGCCGGACCTCTTCTGTCACTTCATTGATAAAGCTGTCGCTCTCGCTCAAGTCCGCCTCCACGTTCTTAGCCTCTCTCTTATAGGCAAAGCCTAACGAGGAACAAGCCCCGCACCGCCCCCTAGCCCCCAAACCCCGCCGGGCACGCCAATAAGCGCCCGTCGGCAGCGAAGCCTCAATTTTATCATAATTTCAGGCGATCCTGCCTCGGTCAGCTTTGTTACGGGTGAGAAGGTGGACTTTGGTGCGATTGCGAATTTGCTTTTGTTTCTGGGAGCCTTTGGCATCAGACAGTTCATGCAATTGGACAACGAGGACGAGGGCACCAGCAATAGCGATCCGCTTTATGACGCCAATGCCTATGACGAGACCCGCAACGGCACCAATGGTGACGATGTGGAAACCGCTGACAAGGATAATCTGGCCTGGTTCCTCAAGGACGGCGACGATGATCTGACCGGCTCCAGCACCGCTGATTACGCCAATCTGGGCGACGGCGAATATCTGCTGTTGCTCGGCCAGGGCGACAGCGCTTACGGCGGCGCGGGCGAGGACAGTTTCAGCTTGGATATCCGCTGGGATCAAACCTCTGGCTCGGCCTCCATTCACGATTATGATGCCGATCTGGATGATATCATGCTGATCTACGAGCCGGAGTTTGACGCGGAGGGCGCCGAAATTCCGCCCGTGGTGACCATCGTGCAAAACGTGGCAGGCGGCTATGCGGCCATTCTTTTGAACGGTGAGCAGGTGGCAACGGTCACGGCAGTGCCGGATATGTTGGCCGCGGAAATCGCGCTGACCGCCGGGTAGAACGGCGCCAAAACCCAAGGAATTCAAAAGGACCCCCGCCGCGGCTGGGGTCCTTTTTCATGTCGCCGCTCAGGGGCCGATCAGGCAGCCTGCGACTCCGGCTCTTCGACCAGCTGGCGGTGCCACATGGCGGAGTATTTACCGCCCTGGGCCACCAAAACGTCATGCGTGCCATGCTCGATCACGCGGCCATCCTCCATCACCAGGATCTGGTGGCTGTCCGCAATCGTGGACAGGCGGTGGGCGATGGTGATGACCGTGCGCCCCTGCCCCATTTCCTTGAGCGATTCTTGAATGCTCCGCTCGGTCTGGGTGTCCAGCGCCGATGTCGCCTCGTCCAGAATCAGGATCGGCGGGTTTTTCAGCAAGGTGCGCGCAATGCCCACCCGCTGCTTTTCGCCGCCCGAAAGTTTCAGCCCCCGCTCGCCCACCTTTGTCTCGTAGCCGTCCGGCAAGGAGGCGATGAAATCATGGATCTTGGCAGCGCGGGCGGCGGCATGAACCTCGGCCTCGCTGGCTTCGGGGCGGCCATAAGCGATGTTGTAATAGACGCTATCGTTGAACAGAACGGTGTCCTGCGGCACCACCCCGATCGCGGCATGCAGGCTGCCTTGTTGCACATCGCGGATGTCCTGCCCGTCAATGCGGATCGCCCCCGCCGTCACATCGTAAAAGCGGAACAAAAGCCGCCCGATGGTCGATTTACCCGAGCCCGTGGTGCCCACCAGCGCCAGCCTTTGTCCGGGTTTCAGCGTAAAGGACACGCCCTTGAGGATCTCGCGCGCCGGCTCATAGGCAAAGCTCACTCCCTCGAAAACGATCTCGCCTTGGCGCACGTCCAGCGGCTTGGCCCCATCGCGGTCCAACACTTCAGCCGGATGACCCAAAAGCGCGAACATCTCGCCCATGTCGACCAAAGCTTGCCGGATCTCGCGGTAAACCGTGCCCAGAAAGTTCAGCGGCAGGGTAATCTGGATCATATAGGCGTTGACCATCACGAAATCGCCGACGGTCAGCAGCCCTTGCGAGACGCCCCGCGCCGCCATCACCATGACGATGACCAGACCGGCGGTGATGATGAAAGATTGCCCCGCGTTCAGCAGCGACAGTGATTGCCCGGACTTCACCGAGGCCGTCTCATATTGCTGCATAGCGCCGTCATAGCGATGTTCTTCGCGCGCTTCGGCGTTGAAATACTTGACGGTTTCAAAGTTCAGAAGGCTGTCGATGGCCTTTTGATTGGCATCGGTATCCTGATCATTCATCTCGCGGCGCAGCTTGACCCGCCATTCGGTGACCCGAAAGGTAAAGGTGACGTAGATCGTGATCGTGACCACGACGACCGCCATATACTGCCAGCCGAACAGCACCGCAAAAAGCACCGAGACCATGGTCAGCTCCAGGATCAGCGGCCCGATGGAAAACAGCATGAATCGCAGCAGAAAATCGACGCCCTTGACCCCGCGTTCGATCACCCGGCTGAGCGCGCCAGTTTTGCGCGAGATGTGGTAGCGCATCGACAAAGCATGGATATGGCCAAAGGTTTCCAGTGCGAGACGCCGCAGCGCCCTCTGCCCGACGCGCACGAATATCATATCGCGCAATTCGCCAAAGATCACCGCTCCCAGCCGGGCCATGCCGTAGGCCACAGTCAATCCGACCGCGCCGAGCATCAGGAAAGTCGCCGGATCGGTGGTGTCCTTTGCCAGCACATCAACGGCCTGTTTGTAGAAAAACGGCGTGGTCACCGCGATGATCTTGGCCGCGACCAGCATCAATACCGAGCCGACAACCCGGCGTTTGATCCATCCCTGTCCCTTTGGCCAAAGATAGGGCGCGACGCGCCGGATCGTTTGCCAGCCACTGGCCCCGGTTTCGGATTTATCGCTCGAAGTTGCAGATTTGGTCACGCGGCGCATTACAAAGGGCTTTCTGGCAGGCGGGAGTTGATATGGGCGAAGAGTTCGGTTACAAACAATTCAATATCTCATGAGTAGTTGAACGGTGGACCGAGATCAAGCCCTGAACGCCTTTTCCGCGCTGGCCCATGGGGATCGGCTGGATCTGGTCCGTTTGCTGGTGCGACACGGGGCCGAAGGGCTGGCGGCGGGCCAGATCGGGGCGGCTTTGGGCGGGCTGACGGCCTCGCGCTTGTCGTTTCATCTCGCAGCCCTTGAAAATGCGTCGCTGATTACCTCGCGCCGGGTGGCGCGCAATGTGATCTATGCCGCGCGCCCTGAGGCGCTGGGCGGGCTTTTGGGGTATCTGATGCGCGATTGCTGCGCAAGCGATCCCCAGATCATGGATTGCTGCGAGCGTCATAGGGCCAAGCTATCGGCAGAGCCCGCGCCGGATCACGGCGCGGCAGGCACCGAAAGCACCTGACCGGGATAGATCAGGTCGGGATCCTTGATCTTGTCCTTGTTCGCCTCAAACACCTGCACATAGAGAATGCCCGAGCCAAAGCTCTCTTCTGCGATCGCCCAAAGGGTGAAACCGGGCTGCACCGTAATCGTGATCGGCCCCGGCGAGGCGGCGGGAGCGGGGTCGGCTGCAGCCTCGGTCGCGGGCGCTTCGGGAGCAGTTGCGGCGATCTTGGCACTGGGTTCGGTTTGCGGCGCAGCTGCGGGCTCAGCGGCAGGTTCGGCCGTTAATTCTTGCGCGGCAGGGGCCGCAGGCGCCGGCTCGGGTTCGGCAGCGGGTTCGGCAGCGGGTTCGGCAGCGGGTTCGGCAGCGGGTTCTGCGGCAGGTTCTGCGGCGGGCGCTGCAGCCTCGGCCAGCGTCACCAGAGTTTCGCGTTTGAACGGCGTTTCCAGACGCGAGGTAACGATGCCCGCCGCGTCCAACTGATCTATCCGCAGCGTATAGAGGCCGGGCGCGACATCGTCCGACACCAAGGACCAGGTGCCATCTTCGCCGACGGTAACCGAATCAAGTTCGGCATTATCCAGATAGAACCGCAAGAGCGCGCCGGCGGTGCCCCTGCCGCCCAACTGCACCGCACCATTGGCCGCATAGGAAATCACATCCAGCGACACTTCGGCGGCAAGCTCTGCCGGAGTGGGATTGGCGGGCTGCAAGACCTCGGCCCCTGCTTCGGTAACGATGATGGCGGCAGGTGCGGCGGGCGCGGCCGTTTCTGCGGCGGCCACGACAACCTCTGGCTCTGCGATCGGCGCGATGGCGACCTTTTCGGTCCCCGGCAAAATGGTTCCATCGGCAAGCGTCGCCAGCAAGGAGAGCATGCGCGGGGCGGCCGAAGGGCTCAGCGTAAAGATCGTGGCGAATTGGCCTGTGCCATCGGCCATGACCGATGCAACCGCGCCGCCGTCGACCAGAACGGAAACCTCAGCCGCAATCTCGGTCCGCCCGGCGAGCGTCGCCGTGCCGTCCGGCGCGACCCTCAGCACGTCGATGCTGGGCGCGGCAAGCGCGGGGCCAGCGGCAGGTTCCGCCGCGGCGCTCACCTCAGGGGCGGGCTCAATCGTGGCGGGCTCAACCGTGACGGGGACCTCGGCGGTGCCGAGCAGGCTTGCGGGCTCAGCCAAAGGCGTGCGGCCCTGCATTACAGCCCACGCCCCCAGCGCCGCCACTACCGCAGCCGCCGCCAGTACCCCGCGCCGCGCCGATGTCGTCAGTTCCGCCCAACCCGCCATCTGTATCCCCTGTCCCCGTGCAGCCGCGTTATGGATCGGGCCGTCACTATCCCTTTACAGGAAATCCCGATATCAGGGGCGAAAGCAATAGATCTCCGGGAAAACAGCGTTATGGCGGTATTGGCATCAGTCTGTGTCTTTTGCGGCGCACGCAGCGGCGGCGATCCGGCCTTTGCCGAGGCCGCTGTTGCAGCCGGGCAGATGCTGGCCAAAAGGGACTGGCGGCTGGTTTACGGCGCGGGCGATGTGGGTTTGATGGGCGAGGTCGCGCGCGCGGCCATGAGCGCGGGCGGGCAGACCTTTGGCGTGATCCCGGTCCATCTGATCCCGCGCGAGATGGCGCGCGGTGATCTGACCCGCTTTGTCATCACCCAAGACATGCACGAGCGCAAAAAGGTCATGTTCATGAACTCTGATTGCGTCGTGGTCCTGCCGGGCGGCGCGGGATCGCTGGACGAGTTTTTCGAGGTGCTGACCTGGGCGCAGATCGGCCTGCACACCAAGCCGATCTTTTTGGTGGACATAAGGGGCTATTGGCAGCCGCTGATCGCGCTGGTCGATCACATCATCGCGCAGGGCTTTGCAGATGCCGGGCTGCGGGGTCAGTTCAAGGTGGTCAGCGATGTAGCGGCGCTGGAGGCTGGGTTGGCCGCCGCCCTGTCCTGACGCCAAAGCTCGAAGGTATAAAGCGCGAGCGCGGTCCAGATCAGCGCGAGAGCGCCTACATGCCAAGCGGTAAAAGCATCGCCCATGATCAGTGCAGCGCATAGGACCTGAAGCGTCGGATTCAGATATTGCGAAAGGCCCAGCGTCGCCAGCCGGACCTTTTGCGCACCCGCCGAAAACAGGATCAGCGGCCAAGCGGTGATGATCCCGGTCAGGGGCAAAAGCAGGCTCGCCTCCAGATCGCGGCCAAAGCTGCCCGCGCCCTGCCCAAGATGCAGATAGGCCAGATAGCCGAGGGCAAAGGGCGACAACAGCAGCACCTCGAGCGTGACCGAGGCGGTGGCATCGGTCTTCAGCCCCTTTTTGGTGCGGGTATAGGCGGCAAAACTGGCCGCGAGCCCAAGCGCAATCCATGGCGCGACCCCAAGGCCCCAGGTCAGTAGCAGGACCGCTCCCAAGGCGAGACCGACGGCGAGACCCTGCAGCGGGCTGAGCCTTTCGCCGAGCGTCAGCACGCCCAGAACCACGGCCATAAGCGGAAAGATGTAATAGCCAAGCCCCGCCTCGATGGCATGGCCATTTTGCAGCGCCCAGATGAAGACGCCCCAATTGAAGGAAATCAGCAGGGCGGTGATGAGGATGAGCGGCAGTTCGGGGCCTTTGATCGCCGCCCGGATCAAGGACAGCCGCCCCTGCGCCGCCATCAGGACGCCAAAGGTCAGCGCCGACCAAAGCGTGCGGTGGGCGAGCATCTCAGCCGCAGAAACCCGCGACAAGTAGCGGTAATAAAGGGGCGCAAGCCCCCATATGAGGCAGGCGAAAAGAACGCCAAGGATGCCTGCGCGGGCAGCGGTCATGACATGACCAAGGGCGTTCGGCCAAGGTATTCAACGCGAACCAAAAAGCCCGCTCCGGTTTCCCGGAGCAGGCCTGTCAGATATTCTGGGTAGATGGTCACTAAAGACGCGCGGCGACGGCTTCCCAATCAACCAGCTTTTCGAGGAAGTTGGTCAGATAGGCCGGACGCTTGTTGCGAAAGTCGATGTAATAGGAATGCTCCCACACATCGCAGCCCAGCAGCGCGGTCTGGCCAAAGCACAAGGGATTGACGCCATTTTCGGTCTTGGTGATCTTCAGCGCACCGCTGGAATCTTTCACGAGCCAAGCCCAGCCCGAACCGAACTGACCCGCACCGGCGGCTGCGAAATCTTCCTTGAACTTGGCGACCGAGCCAAAAGCCTCGGTCAGCGCCTTGTCCAGATTGCCCGGCATCACCTTGCCGCCCGGCCCCATGATTTCCCAAAACAGGGCATGGTTCCAATGCTGCGAGACATTGTTGAAAATGCCATTTTGCGCCACGGAGGTAGCGTTGTAGGTGCCCATGACGATCTCTTCGACCGATTTCGCCTCCCATTCGGTGCCCACGACCAGCTTGTTGCCGTTGTCGACATAGGCCTTGTGGTGCAGGTCGTGGTGGAATTCGAGGGTCTCTTTCGACATGCCGAGCGCCGCCAGCGCGTCATGGGCATAGGGCAGATCGGGAAGGGTAAAGGCCATGGGGCTCTCCTGTGAAGGCGTGAATTGCTTGGTGCCAATAAGGTGCCTGCCGGGCCGAAGGTCAAGGGCTGGCAGGCGGCCAGCCCCAGATTATCCGCATCCAAGGCGCCTACTCAGCCACCTTGCACACGCCGCGCGCGTGCAACTGGTCGATGTAACCAACGGGTTTGGCCTGAACGCTGAACTCTTTGTTGGCAAAGTACAAAACGGCCCGCAGGTCCATCTTGGTGCGTTGCCCGGCGCCGTCGATGACAAAGGGCGCCCAGCTGCAGGAAATCTTCGCAGCATTCCTGCCGGTCACCTTTCCTGTCACCGGCTTGCCGTCGTTGAAATACTCGATCAAACCATCATAAATTTCGATCGTTTTGCGATCTTCCTGATATTCAAAAAAGTACTGCTCCGTAAGCCATCCACCATTAGCCGATCCGGGGTTTACGGCGCAGTCATACACCGTCGCCTGCGCGCAAGCTGCCACAAAGGCGAGGAAAATTGTTGATAAAAAAGTTGATTTCACGGGTCACCCTTGGTTTATACAACCCCAAGTTTTTCAACGTCAATTCATTAGTCAATGATCATATCACCTGAAATTGAAAAAGCCGCGCCTGAGCGCGACCTTTTGAAACAATCGTCGTTTTTTCAGTTCAATTCTGATCCCGGCTGCGCCGAATGGGTCAGAAGCCCCATCATATAGCCCGCAACCGAGCGGAAACAGACCACGCGGTAGCCGCCGTCGATTGCCCAGAACGCGGCGGCCACTTGCGCCGCGCGGCTGCGGCGCAACTCGTCCGGTGCCATTTGGCCGATATCCACCGGCATCAGTTTGCGCAGAACCTGATCCGCCTTGCCCCCCGTCACATCAAACACCGCGCGCGCGTCCGAGACGACGGCCGCCAGATGATGCTCGGCCCCCATCGTCTTTGAAATCGCGGCCATCGCGGCTTCTGTGTCGGCGTAGGGCATGACCAGCAGATACTCGTCCGGGCTCATCCAGCCCGCCGCCCGATCGCCTGCGACCACAATCCGGCGCGGTGCGGGCAGCCCAGTGCCGACCGCCGCCTTGATCGCCTTGGCAAGCGCCTTGACCTCAGGCCCGGCGCGCAGGCTGATCATGCCCAGAGGGCCGATCTCTTGAACCGTGGCAAAGCCGTCGAAACGGGCCAGCCCCAAAGCGGATACAGGATCAGACATTCTGCATCTCCCCTTCCTTGTCATAAAACACCGGATCCACGACCCGCGCTTTTACCGTGCCGTTTGGCAAGGTATTGAACTCCACCACATCGCCCAAACGGTCCATCCCACCCACGATCAGCCCCATCGCAATCCCCCGCCCAAGCGTCGGCGAATGATAGGTCGAGGTGACGCGCCCTTGGGTATTGCGCTGGCCATTGGCATTCACGCCCTCGGCAATAATATAGGCGCCGTCGGGAATAACTGAGCCATCCAGCGTTTCAAACCCGGCGAGTTTAAAACGGTCGGGGCGCGCCAGATAAGTCCGCTCTTGCCCCCTTTTACCCAGATAATCCGCCTTTTTCTTGGAGATCGCCCAGCCCAGATTCAAATCCTGCGGGATCACCGTGCCATCGGTTTCATCGCCCATCATGATGAACCCCTTTTCGGCCCGCATGACGTGCATAGCTTCGGTGCCGTAGGGCTGCACGCCCAGATCCGCCCCCGCCGCGATCAGCTTTTCCCAAAGCGCCAGACCCTGGCTGGCAGCGACCGCAATCTCATAAGAAAGCTCGCCCGAAAAAGAGATCCGGTAAACGCGCACTGGCAAACCTGCCAGAGTGCCCTCGGCGAAGCCCATGAAGGGCAAGGATTCTTTCGACACATCCATCCCACCCAGCTTTTCCAGAAGCTGGCGCGCCTTGGGACCGGCCACGGCGATCTGCGCATATTGCTCGGTCACATTGGCGGTATAGACCTGCCAATCCCACCATTCACATTGCAGCCAATCCTCCATCCAGCCGTGGATCCGCTCGGCGCCGCCGGTGGTGGTGTGGCAAAGCCAGCTGTCTTCGGACAGACGTACAACCACGCCGTCATCGGACAGAAAACCCTGCTCGTTGCACATCAGTCCGTAGCGGCACTTGCCGACCGGCAGGTTGGACATGACATTGGTGTAAAGCATATCAAGGAAACGCCCCGCATCGGGCCCCTTGACCACGATCTTGCCCAGCGTCGAGGCATCAAGCAGCCCGACATTGGCCCGCGTGTTCAAAATTTCGCGGTGCACGGCCTGTTCATGGGTCTCGGGTCCGCGCGGATAGCAATAGGCGCGCCGCCAAAGGCCGACCGGCTCCAGATAGGCGGCATGGGCCTCGTGCCAGGCGTGCATCGGCGTACGGCGCAGCGGCTGAAAGATCTCGCCGCGCGATTCGCCCGCCAGCGCGCCCAGTGGAACGGGCGTATAGGGCGGGCGGAAGGTGGTGGTTCCTACCGCAGGGATAGGCTCGTTCAGCGCGCCGGACAACACCGCCAGACCATTGATATTAGAAAGCTTTCCCTGATCCGTCGCCATGCCAAGGGTGGTGTAACGTTTGGCATGCTCCACGCTGGTATAGCCTTCGCGGGCGGCCAGCTGTACATCCGAGACCTTCACATCATTCTGGAAATCGAGCCACATCTTGGCGCGCAGCACGGTGTTGGCACCCTGCGGCATCACCCATACCGGCTCCATCGCGGCCTCGGAGCAAACCACAGCCTTGGCCAGTTTGCCGCGCGTTTTCAGGCCCAACTCGCCAACCACATTGCTTGCAACCCGGCCCGCATCGGCGAGCGCCGCATCGCCCTGCAAGGCGCCATTCGCGGCCCCCGCGGCGAAAACCATGCTTGCGCCATCCTGATTGGTCGGCGGGCGCGCGGAGTCGGGGCGGAAATGCGCTTGCGCGTCGTCCCAGATCAGCTTGCCGCCGCAATGCGAGAAGAGATGCACAACCGGCGACCAGCCGCCCGACATCGCCACGACATCGCAAACGACCTCTTCCAATACCGCGCCCTCACCCGCCTGCAGACCAATCGCGACCCCGCTGACACGCGCGCCGCCCTTGACCTTGACCACCGCCCGGCCCGAGGTGATGCGAATCCCCATTGCGCGCGCCTTAGCAGGCAAATCGCCCGTCACTTCGGCGCGGGCATCGATGATCAAAGGCACTTCCAGACCGGCCTCGCGCAGCGCGATTGCGGTACGGTAGGCGTCGTCGTTATTGGTCACGAGCACGGTGCGGTCGCCGGCCGAGACGCCGTAATTCACCACATAATCGCGCACCGCCGAGGCCAGCATCACGCCCGGAATATCATTGCCCGCAAAGGCAAGCGGACGCTCCAACGCGCCGGTCGCGGCAATGATCCGCCCGGCGCGGATCCGCCAAAGACGGTGTTTCGGGCGGCCATCGCCGGGGGTATGGTCGGCGATATTTTCATCCGCGAGCACATAGCCGTGGTCATAGGATCCCGCCACCATGCAGCGGCTGCGCATGGTGACATTTTCCATCTTTCCAAGGGCTTCCAGCACGGCCTTAATCCACTCTTCAGCCGGTTTGCCGTTGATCAGATCGCCGTCAACAGGCGCACGGCCGCCCCAATGGGCGTTTTGCTCCAGCAGCATGACGCGCGCGCCGGAACTTGCGGCAACCAGCGCCGCCTGCAGGCCCGCGATGCCGCCGCCCGCGATCAGGATATCGCAAAAGGCATAGGCATGTTCATAGCGATCACCGTCCGCCTCGGTTGGCGCTTGGCCCAGGCCGGCGGATTGGCGGATAAAGGGCTCGAATACATGCTTCCACGCGGCGCGCGGATGGATGAAGGTTTTGTAGTAAAATCCGGCGGGCAAAAAGCGGGCGAAAAGGCCGTTTACCACGCCGATATCCATCTCGAGGCTCGGCCAATGGTTTTGGCTGCGTGCGGTCAGGCCAGCGAAAAGCTCGGTCGTGGTGGCGCGCTGGTTGGGTGCGAATTGCGCGCCGGTGCCCATGTTGATCAGCGCGTTCGGCTCCTCGGCGCCCGAGGCGACGATGCCGCGCGGGCGGTGGTATTTGAACGAGCGCCCGACGAGCATCTGATCATTGGCAAGCAGCGCGGCAGCAAGCGTATCGCCTTGAAATCCGCGCATCCGCTTGGAATTGAAGGTGAATTCAACAGCGCTGCTCCGGTCGATCAAGCGGCCGCCTTTTTGCAAACGGGTGCTCATTTGAAGCCCTTCCAGTCCGGCCGTTTGGCCTTGATTTTCGCGATGATCTCGGCGGGCGGCTCGCCTACCTGCGCGGGGTAGGTGCCGAAAACCTCCAGCGTGGCGGTGTCGCGGGCAGCAAGGAACCATTTTCCGCAGCCATAAGCGTGCCGCCAGCGTTCAAAATGCACGCCTTTGGGGTTCTTGCGGGCGAACATATAAGCCTCGAATTCTTCGGGGCTGGAACTGGGACCAAAGCGCTTCAAATGCGCCTCATAGCCGGGGGCCAGTTCGGTTTCATCGGCTTTGACGCCACAATAGGGGCATTCAAGGATCAGCATGCAAATTGCTCCCAGATCAGGTCGCCGTAAGTTGAGTGGAACATTCCGTAGATCACCAGAAAGCTTTCCCAAGCGAATACTTTCGTTACATTCTCGGAATTGTAAGGAAATATTGCTTGCCCGTTGGCCGCTGCTATTCTTGGCACTTGAGCGCGCGCGACCATCTTTTCCAACGTCCCTCCGAATGTTAGGAGGCCGATCAGAGTCGGAAACATTCCAAACCTTGCAAACTGCTCCGCGCCTAAGTTCAACCCAATAAGCAATGCAAAGAATAAACTTAAGATCAATGAACCAATTGCTACCTTTGCAGGGTTTCGCATCGTCAGGTCCGCAATCTTAGAAAAAGCCCGCCCTAGGTTCCGCATCAATGCGCCACCCCCGCCGCAACGCTTTCGTCAATGAACTGGCCTTCCTTGAACCGCCACATGTTGAACGCCTCGGCCAAAGGCCCCGGCTCGCCCTTGGCCATCAGCTCGGCCATAGCCCAGCCGGATCCGGGGATCGCTTTGAAACCGCCCGTCCCCCAGCCGCAATTGATAAAGCAATTGCCCAGCGGCGTTTTGGAGATCAGCGGCGAGCGGTCGCCGGTCATATCCACGATCCCGCCCCATTGGCGCAGCATTTTCAGGCGCGAGATCATCGGGAAGGTCTCGATCAACGCGCGTACGGTTTCCTCGATATGGTGGAAAGATCCGCGCTGGGTGTAGTTGTTGAACCCGTCGGTGCCGCCGCCGATCACCATTTCGCCCTTGTCGGACTGGCTCATGTAGCCGTGCACGGTGTTGGCCATCACGACCACATCCATGCAGGGCTTGATCGGTTCCGACACCAGCGCCTGCAGCGCCACCGCCTCGATCGGCAGGCGAAAGCCGGCCATCTCGGCCAGTTGGCCCGAATGACCCGCCACCACCATGCCCAGCTTTTTGGTGCGGATCGGGCCCTTGGTGGTGTCGATGCCCACGACTTGGCCGCCCTCGGATCGTATGCCGGTCACTTCGCATTGCTGGATGATATCCATGCCCATGGCGCTGCAGGCGCGGGCATAGCCCCAGGCCACGGCGTCATGGCGGGCGGTGCCGCCGCGCGGCTGGTACAATGCGCCCAAAACCGGATAGCGCGGCCCGGCCAGATTGATGATCGGCACCAGCTCTTTGACCTTTTCGGGGCCGATAAATTCGGTTTTCACGCCCTGCAGGGCATTGGCATGGGCGGTGCGCAGATAGCCGCGTACCTCGTGATGGGTCTGGGCCAGCATCAAAAGCCCGCGCGGGCTGAACATGACGTTGTAATTCAGATCCTGGCTGAGCGTCTCATACAGCTGCAGCGCCTTGTCATAGATCGCGGCCGAGGGGTCTTGCAGATAGTTGGAGCGGATGATCGTGGTGTTGCGCCCGGTATTGCCACCGCCGAGCCACCCCTTTTCGATGATCGCCACATTGCGGATCCCGTGGTTTTTGCCAAGGTAATAGGCCGTGGCCAGCCCATGCCCGCCCGCGCCCACGATGATGGCATCATATTCCGCCTTTGGCTCGGGCGAGCGCCAGGCGCGTTCCCAGCCCATATGATAGCTCAGCGCCTCGCGGGCGATGGCAAAGACGGAATAGCGTTTCATGGCGGTCTCCGGGGGACAGAACATCTTAGACTAGTGCGCTGCGACGCAGGTTTAGGGCCTAATGATTGCGCCGCAATAGGGAAAATTGCGACAAGGTTGACTCATTGTCGCAAGCGGGCGGACCTTGGGCCCTTTTTACCGGGCTTCAGGCAGGATAGGGATGAGTGACGGATTGTTCTAGGAGCCGCCCCGATGATTGCCGAGTTCTGGATACCCGCGGCGGGCCTGCTGTTGGCGGTGGTGCTGGTTTTGGTGCGCGCGCTGCAGGTGCCGCCCGAGCCAGACCAAAGCGAGAGCGCCGATCAGCATGTCTACCGCGATCAATTGGCCGAGGTGGCGCGCGATATAGCCAAAGGCAGCCTGAGCGCCGAGGAAGGCGCGCGTTTGCGGGCCGAGGTCGCGCGGCGCCTGCTGGAGGCAGACCGGGCGGGCACGAGCGCGCCGATGGCCGTGCCGCCGATGCGCAAGCTGGCGGTCGGCGTCACGCTGGCGCTGCTGGGCGCGGGGGCGCTGACCTATACCTTTGTGTTGGGCGCGCCGGGATATCCCGACCTGCCGCTGAGCGCCCGGATCGAACGCGCGGCGGAGTTTTACGCCAGCCGCCCCACGCAAGACCAACAAGAGGCGCAGATCGGCCAGCAGGGCTCAATGCCCGCCGATCCGGCCGAGGCGCAGTTGCTGCTCGATCTGCGCGCCGCGGTGGCGCAGCGTCCGGATGATGTGCGCGGCCACGAGATTCTGGCAAAAGAGGAGGCAGGGATTGGCAATTATCCGGCGGCGCGGGCGGCTTTTGAGCGGGTGATCGTGCTGAAGGGCGGGCAGGCCACAGCCAAAGATCATGCCGTGCTTGCCGAAATGATGATTGCAGCGGCGGGCGGCATTGTGACCCCGCAGGCCGAAGAGCACCTGATCGCTGCGCTGACCGCTGATACCGCCAACCCCGTCGCACGCTACTATTCGGGCCAGATGCTGGTCCAGATCGGCCGCCCCGATCAGGCCTTTG
Organism: uncultured Paracoccaceae bacterium; assembly: GCA_903930735.1. GTDB lineage: Bacteria > Pseudomonadota > Alphaproteobacteria > Rhodobacterales > Rhodobacteraceae > CAIYZT01. Next base: position 30,554 of record CAIYZT010000197.1, read on the forward strand.
CGCTCTGGCGCGCCTTGTTGGATCAGGGCCCCCCCGACGCGCCTTGGATCCCCGCAATCCGGGACCAGATCGAAGGCTTGGCGCGGGCGGCGGGGGTGAATTATACGCTCCCTGCCCTGTCCGAGGCCGATCTTGCCGGCCCGGACGCCGCCGCCATCGATGCCGCCAGCCAGATGAGCGCCGAGGACCGGCAAGCGATGATCGCGGAGATGGTCGGCGGCTTGGAAGAGCGGCTGATGCGCGAGGGCGGGACGGCGCAGGAATGGGCGCGGCTGGTCTCTTCGCTGGGCGTTCTGGGCGAGAGCGGACGGGCCGATGCGGCGCTCGCAGCCGGACGCGCGGCGCTTGCCGCGGATGCGGCGGGTCTTGCGATCCTGGACGCGGGCGTACCAGCCCGATGATTTGCGCGGATATTCAAGAGTTTCACGCCGTCCTGCCCCCCGTCGGCGGGATCGCGGGCCTCGATCTGGGGGAAAAGACCATTGGCGTCGCGATTTCCGATCTGCGCCGCTCGATTGCGACCCCGGTGACCATCATCCGGCGGGTGAAATTCACCGAGGATGCAGCCAGCCTGCTGACCCTGCTGACCGCGCGCGGCGTGGTGGGGATCTTGCTGGGCTTGCCCCTGAACATGGACGGCTCCGAAGGCCCGCGCGTGCAATCCACCCGCGCCTTTGCCCGCAATCTGACCCGCCTGACCGAGTTGCCGATCTTTTTCTGGGACGAGCGGCTGTCCACCGTGGCCGCCACCCGCGCGCTGCTAGAGGCGGATGCGTCGCGAAAACGTCGCAAAGAGGTCATTGATCAGGTCGCGGCCAGTTATATCTTGCAAGGGGCGCTGGACCGTATGGCGCATCTGGGAGGCCTGAAGTGACCGATGATGTCTGGAAACGGGCCGAGATTGACAGCCCCTGCGTCAAGCTTTGCGTGATCCATCCCGAAAGCCGCACCTGTGTCGGCTGCTGGCGCACCATTGACGAGATCAGCGCCTGGTCGCGCATGTCCGCCGATCAGCGCCGCGAGATCATGCAGGTCCTGCCGTCCCGCGCTTCGCAGTTGACCAAAAGACGCGGCGGCCGGATGGGCCGGGTTCAAGGAAGTTAAGCCGTCGTCAGCCAGCCTTGAACAGACACCATCAGCGGCCGGAAATAGGCAATGATGCGGCCCTCGGGCGGGGCCATCGCGCCCGCTCCCCAAGGAGCAACCCCGTGCAGGACCAAACGGTGCAGCAATGTCGCCTCACCCGGAACCACGGGAAGCTCGGTCCGTTTGCAAGTGTCAAAGGCCATGCGCCGCGCCGTGACATAGGCCGCCGTGATATCCACCTCATCCCATTTCTTAGGCGGATGGGGGGCGAGCACCTTCAGCAGGGCCTCGCGCAGGATCTCGTGACTGCCTTCCCATACGACCAAAGGCGCGGCCTGCGCCGAGCAATGGTTTAGCGGCAGGCCGAGGATCCAGGCATGCGGCTCTTTGACCATCCTTTGCCGCTCGGGCCCGATGGGCAAAAGCCCGTCCAGATGGGCCGCATCGCGGTTCTGGCGAAAGGCAAAGGCAGCGGGCGTCTCTTCGTGCGATGCTTGCGGGTAGCCGGGCAGGACAGTGGAGAGTTGTGCGCGGTGCAGGGGCTGGGGCGCAAGGCCAAAGCGCGCCCAAGGCAGGGCCACCCCGCCGACCGCGCCATCAAGGGCATTGGGCAAAAGGTCCAGCCCCACTGCCCAGGTACCGCCGCAGCGCAGGGGCTGATCGGTGGCGGCAAGCGCGGCGCGCGCGCGGGGCAACGCCGCCGCAGCCCATTCGGTGACCTGCGGATCCGGCCCGATCTTTGCCCAGCCGCGCGTCAAATCCACCGCCTTAGCCCCACAAAACCTTGCGCAGCATATTCAGCGCCAACAGCGTCAAAAACACCGCAAAGGCGCGCTTCAGCGGCTTTGGATCCATGCTATGAGCAAGCCGCGCCCCGAGGGGCGTCGTCAGCATGGTCGAGCCGATGACCACGGCAAAGGCCGGCAG
>CAIYZT010000198.1 GCA_903930735.1 uncultured Paracoccaceae bacterium
CACGAATGCCCCGGCGTCCGGCCCGCTGACATCGTATTTGGCAAAGCTGGACAGGTCGGCAAGGCCGACACGTTCTCGCATCGCACGGCATTCCTCGGCCACCCGCGCGAAGGTCTCGTTTCGGCGGAAACCGGGGGTTTCGGGTTTGCCTGAAGGCGAGAAGAACTTGGGCCGCTCGTAACCGCCGCCTTCCATGAACTGGCAGCCTTCTGCAGCGAGCAGGTCGTGCAGCGCCGACTGGCGCACCGGGCGGCCTGCGGTTCGTTCCTCGCCGGGCAGGTGGGTGGCGAACATGTGGTGATAGTCCTCAAAGGACTTGGCGCGGGTATAGATCTGGTCGGCCCATGCGCCAAAGCGGCGGGGGTCGAAATCCTTCATGTTGATCTCGGCCTGACCCAGCACCATCCATTCGGCCAGATACTTGCCCGCCCCCGCCCCCTGCGCGATACCGATGGAGGAGCCGCAGCATTGCCAGAAGTTCGGCAGTCCCGAAGGCCCCAGAAGCGGCAGTCCGTCCGGGGTATGGGGAATGGCCCCGTTGACGATGCGCTTGATCCCGGCCTTTGCGAAAATCGGCATCCGCTCCAGGGCCTTTTCAAGCCAGGGCGAAATGCGTTCCAGATCGCCTTCGAAAAGTTCGTTGGACGAGGACCATTCCGGAAAGCCGCCGCGATGGTCCCAGGCCTCGATGGCGCCGTGATGTTCGTAGATGCCGATCAGCCCGGCCTTCTGTTCCTGCCGGTAATAGCCCGCCGTATAGGGGTCGCGCATGACGGGCAGTTCTTCGGCGCGGTTCTGGAATTCGGGCAGCGCCTCGGTCACCAGATACTGGTGCTGCATGTTCGTGAGCGGCACATCCAGCCCGACCCAGCGCCCAACCTCGCGGGCATAGCAGCCGGCGGCGTTGACCACATGCTGGGCAATGTAGTCGCCCTGGTCGGTCGAGACCTGCCATTCGCCGGAAGGCAGCGACTTCAAGCCGGTGACAAGGGTGTTCTTGGCGATTGTCGCCCCCATGCTGCGGGCGGCAATCGCCATGGCGTTGCAGCAGCCTGCGGGATCGACATGCCCGTCATCCAGTGTCCAAGCCCCGGCAAGAACGCCGGTCGTGTCCATGAACGGGTTGATACGGCGGACTTCGTCCGGCCCGATGATCTCCATCCGGTAGCCGATCGAGCGGGACATCGACAGGACATAGCGGAACCAGTCCACCTCTTCGGGCGTGGTCGCGATCCGGATCCCGCCCGAACCGTGCCAGCCGGTATATTGCCCGGTCATCTCCTGCAGGCGGGGATACAGCATGTTGCCGTAATGGTGGATCTTCGAGATGTTGTAATGGCCTTGAAAGCTGGCGCATTGCCCCGCTGCGTGCCAGGTCGACCCGGAGGTGAGTTCCCCCTTCTCCAGCAGGATGACGTCCTTCCAGCCCATTTCGGCAAGGTGGTAGAGCAGCCCCACCCCCATCATGCCGCCACCGATGATGACAACCCGCCTGTGTTCCATGATGTCCCTTATCGCGCCATGAGCCAGGTCGGGACCGCTTCGCGCGACAGCACATCTGCCACGGTTTCGCGGCGGCGCACCACAGTCGAGCGGCCATTGGATACCATCACCGTGGCCGAGCGCGGGATGACGTTCGACTGGCAGGCGAAGCTTTCGTTATAGGCCCCCATGTCCAGGAAGGCCAAGGTGTCGCCAATCTGCATGGGGGGCAGTTCGCGGGCCTTGGCCAGAATGTCACCCGCATTGCAGGTGCCGCCGCAGACATCCACGACCTCCGATCCCTCGCGGTCGACGTCATTGGCGATGACCACATGATGGACCGAACAGCGCGGATCGAACGGGTCGCGCATCTCGTTGGTATTGCCGTCGACATAGACCCAGGTCTTGTTGGCCAGCGTGGGATCGGCCTTCTTGGCATTGACCTGCGCCACCCAGATGCCCGCACTTTCCCAGCAATAGCGCCCCGGCTCCAGCATCAGTGCCGGCACCTTCATGCCGTGCTTGGCGCAGGTGTCCACAATGGCCCTGCCGATGACGCGGCCATATTCCTCGACCGGGGGCGGGGCTTCGGCACCATAGCGTTCGGACACAAAGCCGCCGCCGATGTTGAGGTATTCGGGCGACCAGCCGGTTGCGGCCTTCACCTCGCCAAGGATTTCCACCAGTTCCTCGGTTTCCTCGCGGTAGAAACCGGCGCGGCGGGGGATGCCGCCGTGGTAGTGGCAACCTTCCAGCGAGACGCCTGCCATTCCCTGCGCGATCCTTACGGCCGCAAGGTAGGCATCGGGGGCAAGACCGAACTTGAAGGTCCGCTCCCAATAGCTGGGGCTGATGCCTTCGGGGTAGCGGGCATCGACATAGTTCACCTCTGCCAGCGATTTCAGCGGCAGACGGATGCGCAGCGAAATCCGCGCAGTCTTGCCCATTGCGGCGGCAACCTCGCCCACCAGCGCCAGTTCGTCGGCATTGTCGACCTGGTTAAGGACCCCCATGTCGATGGCGGCCTCGATCGTTTCGCGCGATTTGTTGGCACCGTTCATCACGATCTTGCGCGGGTCCGATCCGGCCAGCATCGCCACCGTCAACTCACCCAGCCCAAAGGCGTCACCACCACCGCCTTCATCGACAATCACCCGGCGCGCGGCGAGGCCCCAGTTGCCCTTCATGCCGGCGCAGACGATCACCTCGGCCGGATAGACATCGGCAAACGCGCGGTGGATGCGGCGGTAGTTCTCGCGGATGGTGTTTTCGGACAGCACGAACAGCGGAGAGCCGTATTGCATCGCCAGATCGGTGACGGCGATGCCTTCGAATTCCAGCTCGCCCTTGGCGTTCGATTTCAGGTGCTTGTGAAACGCGGTCATGGCTCAGCCCTTCGGGGTGTTGAGGATGTTGGCGACATGCATCGGCGGCAGACGCCCGGTCCAGGGCATCGCCTGTTCCAGTTCCGCGCCAAGGCTGATGAGCTGTTCTTCATGGCCGGACTTTGCCGCCAACTGGACGCCGATGGGCAGACCGGTCGAATGGTGACCCAAAGGCAGCGAGATCGCCGGAACCCCGCAGGCATTGACCCAGACCATGAACTGGCAGGGATTGTCTTCGTGCAGCAGGAACTCCAGCGGCGGGATATCCAGGTTCATGCCGTAATTGGCATTGGGCTGCGAGACCTGCGCGCAGGTGGGCGTCAGCCAGATGTCATGGCCTGAGAACCAGCGGCCGATCTGGCGGCGGTAGGTGTTCAGGTCTTCCAGCGCGCGCAGGTACTTGTCGACCGAGCGTTCCTTGGCAAAGTTGTAGAAGTTCCAGGACGCCTTCTCGACCGTTTCGGGGCTGACCTTGCGGCCCGCACGCTCTCCCAGCCAGTCGAGGTATTTGTCGAATTCGAAATACCACAGGTCGGTCAGCATCAGGTTCATCGCGACCTGATCGAAAGCGGGCGCGCTTTCGGTGACGTGATGGCCCAGGCTTTCCAGCGTTCGCGCCGTCTGGCGAACGGTTTCGGCGACCTCGGGGTCAACCGGGCTGTCGAGCAGGGGAGCCGTCGAGAAGCCGATCTTCAGCCGGGGGCCGTCACCGTTCAGGAAACTGGCATAAGGCCGGTCGGGCTTTCGCAAGATAAAGGGGTCGCCCGGCTGGGGGATGGATATTGCGTCCAGCATCGTGGCAGTGTCCCGCATCGTCCGCGTCAGGACCGAGGATTGCGCGAGGCCATCGCCAGATTCGCTCATCCCCGGGCCGGGAGAGACGCGCCCGCGCGAAGGATGCAGGCCCACCGTGCCGCACCAGGCGGCCGGGCCTCGGGTCGAGCCGCCGATATCCGAGGAATGCGCGATCGGCACCATGCCCGAGGCCACCGCCGACCCCGCCCCGCCAGACGACCCTGAAGTGGAATAGTGCAGTTTCCAGGGGTTGTGCGTCTCGCCGTTCAAGAGTGTTGCGGTGGTCAGCGACATCGAAAACTCGGGCGTGGCGCTGCGGCCGACCAGATTGACGCCAGAGGCCTTGATCATCTGGGCATAGTAGTCGTCTTCCGGAACGACATAGCCCGCCGCAACGCGCGAGCCACTTTCCATCTTCCGGCCGCCGAAATGGTCGGAGACATCCTTGACCAGGAACGGCACACCGCGCATCGGGCCGCAGCCCAGCCCCTGATCGGGGGTCTCGAAACGGTCTTCGTAAAGTTCGATGATGGCATTCAGCGTCGGGTTTACCCGGTCAATGGCCGCGCGAGCCGAGGCGGTAACTTCAGCCACCGTCACTTCGCCCCCGGCGATCAGGCGGGCAAGATCAGTGCCGTCGCAGGCGGCGTATTCTTCAGGGGAAAGGCCCGGTTTCACATCTTTCATTCGTCATATCCCATATGCTTTCGCATCAACCGCACCGGATACTTCACGCGGATCGCGTCGTCCTTTTCCTTCGAGATATGGCGCGGGTGGTGAGTGTCAAGGATCTCGGCCAGCTTGCGTTTGGCGGTGTCGATCAGCATCGGCTGGCCCTTCTCGCGCCATTCCTTGGGCGAGTTGCGATTGCCGACGGTCGGATAGATGTATTCCGACTGCATCAGCCGCAGCGTCTGGTCCGACCCCAGGAAATGCCCCGGCCCGCCAAGGCAGGTCTCGCGGATCACCTCCAGGCTGATCGCCTCGTCCGTGACCTCGATCCCGCGAATGGTGCGCAGGGTGTTGCCGACGATTTCGTTGTCGATGACCAGCTGCTCGGGCGAATAACCCAAGAGAGAGGCCATCATGCCCCCGGCCTCGTAGATCAGGTTCGCCCCCGCGTTGCCGATCAGGGCGTGGTTATAGGCCTTCTCGTATCCCGCCTGCACATCGGGCACCTTGCTGTCCGTCATGCCCGACACCGTGCCACACGTCAGGTCCATGAACTGGGTGATCTGGGCGGCCGCGGCAGACAAGAGCGCCTGTTCCGGGCTGCCGCCAGACATGGCCCCCGTCCGCAAATCCGAGATGAAGCAGTAGGGGCCGAAAATCGCGGGCGCGCCAAGCTTGACCGCATTGACATAAAACAGGCCCGCAAGGCATTCGGCGATCTCTTGCACCAGCGACCCGGCCAGGGCGGCGGGCGATGTCGCGCCGGCTTGCCCCGCTGACACCAGAAACACCGGCATTCCGGCCCGCACCGCAACTTCAAGGCAGCGGCAGGCATCGGTGGCGAATTTCAGCGGCGGCACGACAAAGCAGTTCGACTGGCTGACAAAGGGCCGCGCGCGCCACTTGTCTTCGCCGCCCGCGATGAAATGCAGCATCTCGATCGAGGTCATCATCTCATCGGGGTCACCCCACGAGGTGCCAACATGCTTGGATGTGCCTGCGACCGAGGCGTAACAGGTGTTGAAATCCATCTCGTAGGGGATCGGGATGTCACGGCAGACGACCGTGCGCTGGAAGAAGTGGATATGTTCCAGCGCGTCCACGCAGCGCGAGGAATCATACAAATCCCGCACAGTGCTGTCGCGATAGGCGCCGGTATCGGGGTCGACCATCGCGACGGCCGCGCCGGCGGTGCCAAAATGGACCTTGGTTCCCCAGGGTTCCAGATCGTGCACGGGGTCCTGGCCGTGCAGCACATAGCGCCTGCCCGATCTGGCGATCATGTCCTCGACCGCCGCGCGAGGGAACCGCAGGCGGCCGTCATCCCCCTGAATGGCCCCCATGGCGACCATCAGCGCAACCCCTGACGGGGGCGCATCGCCCAGACCGATCTGTTCCAGTACATCCAGAGCGGCGCTGTAGATGCGGCGAATATCCGGATCGGTCAGCGGCTTGTAGCGCCCGCCCTCCAGCCCCGCCCGGACCGGTCGTAGCGCCTGCGGCGTAGGTGCTGCCCGCAGCGCGCGGTGCGCATCGCGACCGCGCCGGCGGGAGGCCTGGGGTTCTTCTGCGGTCAAGGGTCAACTCCGAAATCGTTTGCGCGATCCGCCCACCGGCGGGTCACGATGAGTCAGCCAGCGCTGATCATGAAAAACTTGCGGAACCGGGCATGCGATTCCCAAAGGCCGGTGAAACCCTTGGCCATGAAGAATGTATCGCCCGCCCGATAGGTCACCATCCCGCCACCATCGGCCGTGATCTCGACCGCGCCTTCGATGACGGTGCACATCTCATTATACGGATAGTCGATCAGCCGTTCGGCATAGGCGCCGCAATCCCAGACACCCAGCATCGTGTTGCCATCTGCCGAGGTCAGGTGAACAAAGGCCTTCTCATCGGGCGTGCCACGCAGCACGTTGTCGGGATTGGCAAAGGCGCAGGCCTCCATGCGACCGTCGGCATCCGTTGTCATCATTCCGTGTGTTTGAACCATCTCGTCGGCCTCCGTCATCAATGCGATGCTAGTCGTCAGGCCCGCGCCGCGGCAACCGGGAAAGCCGATCTGATCTGTGCAGTTCAGGTGCGGGACAGCACCAGTCAGCATAAGCTCTACAGATGGGGTGCGAAGTATTCTTCGCCCGGGCTCAGGTCGTTCTGCGTGCAATACCGGACGTACTCTCCGATGTCGGGGCTGCCGCTGGGGAACTGGCCGCAGGCCCTCAGCGCAGCACGAACGTCGATGTCACGCCCCAGATAGCGCCAGCAGGTGCGCAGCGCGTAGATGTCGCGCGACGTGTCCGGGGCAACCCCCAGGACCAGCCCGGACATGTAGGTCAGTTCACCCTCGCTTGCGCCGTAGAGGATCGTGAAGAAGGTCGAGGTTGTCTCCTGCGGTCGTCGTTCGATCATCGTCAAGGTGGATCGTGACGGATAGGCGATGCCTTCGTATTTGACCACCTTGGGCAGACCCGCCGTGCCACTGCGATAGAACTCCATCGTCTTGGTCACGAGACAGTTGTCCTCCATCACGATGCGGGTCAGCACGCGCTGCACCTCTGGCACCTGCCGGTTCGGCTGAAAGTAGCCGTGGTAGTAACCGACATAGCGTGCGGCCAGCTTCAGGTCCTGGCGCTCGATGAACCCGGCCATGTATTCTGAAATCCGGTCTCGGCTGCGGGCCAGTTGCGGTGGGCGCACCTTGACGAGAGCCGAAAAATCCCTGGCCGGTAGCAGGATCTCATGCTCCTCCACCCCGAAGAAATCGCAAAGCCGCCGCAACGTGTGCAGCGAGGGCGCGGCCGATCCGTTCAGATAGCGTTGCAACTGGTGACGGTTGATCTGCGCCTGCCGGCAGATTGCCGAGATCGACCGGCCGTAGCTGCACAAAAGCCGGAGGTTGGGCCCAAGGTCCTTGCTCGACATAACGTTCTCCTTGTTGGACATCGTGTTTAGCATCATGCAATTCGCGGCGATAGACTACCATTCAACATGCCTCCTTCTGCGGCGCAGCGAAGGGGGCTTTACAAGGCGCGGGAATCTAGTTAGTCATGCCTAACAAACTAATGGACGTTTCCACGCTGCAGGACAGCCTCAGGCGCCTCCAATGGCACTTGTGGCATCTCTGGCGCCTTGAGGCCCGGAAAAGCGGCAGCATGGAACTGACCTCTGTCGAACACGACTATCTTGATGTCGTCGCTCGTCATCCCGAAGGGCTGCGCCTGACCGATCTGGCCGAGCGTATGGGGGTCAGCAAAGCCTCCGCCAGTGCCATGGCGGCGAAACTTGAAGCGCGGGGCTACCTTGAAAGAGGTCCCGCACTTGAGGATCGCCGCGCCAGTCTTTTGCGGGCAACGCCAAAGACCATCGCGCTGGAGACCGAGGAAAACGCCATCCACGCAAGAGCTGCTGCCAGCCTTGTCGCCGCGTTAAGCGAAGACGAGCGGGCCCAGTTCGAGGAACTTTTTGGCAAGGCCTGTCGGGGGCTTCCCTCCGCCTGACAGGCGGAGGTTGACATGAATACCCGTTCCCTGACCCGGACCTTCTGGGCCTACACAATCCCCTCGATGGCCGCGTTGATGGTCAGCGGGATGTATTCGGTGGTCGATGGCATCTTCATCGGCCATGCGATGGGGGCCGATGGCCTGGCCGCGCTCAATCTCGCCTGGCCGCTGGCCGGGATAATCTGGGCTTTGGCGATGCTGGTCGGCATGGGCGGCGGGGCGGAACTGTCGATGGCCCGAGGTGCCGGGGATGTCCGGTGTCAGGGTGTGGCCCTGGCGATGACGCTGGCGCTCATGCTGGCCTTGGGGGCGGTTTGCGGTGCACTGATCCTTGGCCTCAGCCATCCGTTTCTTGCCGCCCAAGGCGCTGGCGAACTTCAGGTCCGCTTTGGGCTTGACTACCTGATGGTGCAGGGCTGGGCTGCTCCGGTGATGCTGGCCGGCATGGCGCTGCCGCTTATCCTGCGCAATCTGGGTGCGCCGGGGCTGTCTACGGCGGCCATGGTGGCGGGAGCAGTGCTGAACGTCCTGTTCAACTGGATCTTCGTGATCCGGCTGGATCACGGTCTCTTCGGGGCCGCGCTTGCCACCGCGCTTGCTGAGGCTGTCGTCATCCTGTTCTGCCTTGTCGTCATGTCGCGGCTGGGGGCGTTCAGAGTCATGGTTTGGGCACCGATGCGCGAGGGAATGGCTCGTGCGGTCGCGATCTGTACCACCGGAACCGCGTCCATGGTCATGGCGCTGTATGTCAGCGTGGTCTTCCTGCTGCACAATGTTCTGTTCCTGAAATACGGCACCCCGGTCACCTTGGCGGCCTATGCCATTTCGGGCTACGTCATGTCTTTTTTCTATTACTTCGCCGAAGGTGTGGCGGGCGGCATGCAGCCTTTGGCCAGCTACTTCCACGGTGCCCGCGACCGCATGAAGATTGCCAAGGTCTTGCGGCTGGCGCTGCTGACAGGTGTTGGTGGAGGCGTGGTTCTGACGGCGCTGGTGATGGCCTTTCCTGCTGCTGTGGCCCAAACCTTTGCGGCGGGCGATCCGGTCCTGATTGCAGAGACCGCCACAGGCTTGCGCCTGCAGCTTTGGGCGATGTTCCTTGACGGGTTCATCATCCTGGCCGCCACCTGGTTTCAGTCGGTCGGCCAGGCGCGCACCGCAACCAGCATCACCGTGGCCAACATGGGCGTGCAACTGCCGTTCCTGTTCATCTTGCCGATGTTCCTTGGCGTTCAGGGCATTTGGCTGGCGATGCCGCTGTCAAACGTCGCGCTGTCAATTGTCGTGGTCTGGCTTCTATGGCGCGCCCATCGCGGCGTCTTTGCGCGTGCCGCCGTTCTGGCCCGGCGCGCGCTTGGCAATGGCAACCTCCCAGTGGGCGCGACAGCCTGAACTTCGGCACTATTCGAGACCTAACCTTATTCTACATGGTGCTCTTTATATCATATTCAGAACCAACCACATCCCACTGCCAAACGTAGCGCCACGGCGGGCCTGACCGTAGGATGGACGTTACTGAACCATAAGACTCCGGGCCGGACAGCCGACCCGAGCAACAACAGTGGAGGCTTTCATGAACATTTCAAGACGGACTGTCCTGACGTCATCCGCCGCACTGGCAGCGGCAAGCGCGCTGGGGTTCCGCCCCGATCAGGTGCTGGCAGCCGAGGGTGGCACGCTGCGGCTGGCCATGTCCTCGGACCTGGGCTCGTTGGACCCGGGATACTTCACCTCGCTCCCGGCCGAGATCGGCACGCTCTTCTGTTGCATGCCCAGCCTTGCCCGGCCACGGCAGGATGCGAACGGCACCTGGGGCTGGGAGAAGACCGAATTTTGCGAGATGCTGGAGCAGGTCGATGACCTGACCATCAACTTTGCCCTGAAGCCCGGCTACATGTGGAGCGACGGCGCGGGCGAGTTGACCGCCGAAGACGTGAAGTTTTCCTTCGAGCGGATGATCGGCTCGGACTGGGGCGGCCGGTTCGAAGCGTTTGACCGCGTCGATGTCACTGGCACCCACACCGGCACCATCGTGCTGAAGACGCCCTATGTGGCGATCTGGATGGTGGCGCTGGCTTACGACTCGGGCTTCATCTTGCCGAAAAAGGCGGTCGAAGCACTGCCCGATGGCCGTCTGACCACCTCGCTGCCGGCCCAGCTTGGCCCCTACCGGTTCCAGGAATGGATCCCGCAGCAAAAGACGGTCCTGGTCAAGAACCCCGATTGGACCGGCACTCCGGCGGCCTTTGACACCATCGAGTTCGTCATGGTGGCCGACAGCAAGGCGGGCGAACTGGCGTTGCAGGCGGGCGAGCTGGACATTGCGGGCCTTCTGCCGGAAACGGCGGCGAATTTCGAGGCAGCGCCGATCCCGGGTACGAGTTTCGTCAATATCCCCGGCACCTACTATCAGTGGATCGGCCTGAACACGGAACATCCGAAACTGGCTGACCTGAAAGTGCGGCAGGCGATCCAGCGCGGCATCGATGTCGAGTCCTGCCTTGCCGCCGCCTATGCAGGTCTGTCGCCCAAGGCGACCGGGATCGTCCCGATCGGCATTCTTGGGAACCGCGCGCAGGCCGGCTATTCCTATGACCCGGCGGCTGCTTCCGCGCTTCTGGCCGAAGCCGGGGTCAGCGGGCTGTCGCTGACGCTGCACTACAACGTGTCGAACAACGAGGACGCGGTGATCGCACAGGTCGTGCAGGCGAACCTTGCCGACATCGGCGTCACGGTCGAGCTGATGCCTGTCGATTCCGGGGTCTACTGGAACCTCGGCATCGAAGCGAATGGCGACGACTGGAAAGACCTGCAGATGACGATCATGGCCTTCCGCACCGGCCCCGATCCGCTGGACGCGATGCAATGGTTCCCGGCCAGCCAGTATGGCGTCTGGAACTGGGAGCGCTGGAAGGACGACGAGTTCGAATCGCTCTGGACCGCCGCCATCAGCGAGAAGGACGTGGCCAAACGCGGGCAGATGTACGAACGCATGCAGGAGATCATGGAAAACACCGGCGGTTACGTCTGGATCACCTATCCCGCGGTCCTGTACGGGGTCAGCACACGGGTGAAGCCCGCTTTCTATCCCGGCGGCGACTACCGCGCCGAGGAATTCGCGACGGCATGAAATCCGACCTTGAACCTGCTATGCTGCGGCCCTTGAAAGGGGGCCGCAGATGATCGGGTATGTTGTCCAGCGCATCCTTCTGTCCCTGTTGATAAGTGCTGTCGCCATGGTTGCCCTGTTTGCCATGGTGCGGATGATCCCCGGCGACCCGGTCACGCTGATGCTGGGCGCCCGTGCAACGCCCGAGGCGATTGCCCGGTTGAACGCGCAGATGGGGCTGGACCAGCCTGTGATCACCCAGATCGGCCTCTGGTTCAGCCGCATCTTTTCCGGCGATCTTGGCGTGGATATCTGGAGCCAGCGCCCCGTCGTCGATGTGGTGCTGGAGGCCCTGCCGCCGACCCTTGCCCTGACCCTTGCCGGGATCGGCTGGGCGGCCGCCCTTGGCATCCCGCTTGGCTGTTATTCGGCGCTGCGGCCGGGGACGTTCACCGACCAGGCCCTGTCGGTCGTTTCGGTGGGTGCAATCTCGATCCCGCCTTTCGTGCTGGCGATCTATTGCCTTTTGTTCTTTTCCGTCCGGCTTGGTTGGTTCCCCGTCCTTGGCGCGGGCGAGGACGGCGACTTGGCCGACCAGATATGGCATCTGGTCCTGCCAGCCTTCGCCGTGGGTCTGGGTTGGGTCGGCTATCTGGCCCGCCTTGTCCGTGGCTCGATGATCGAGGCGATGGGCGAGAACCACGTCCGCACCGCCCGCGCCATGGGCCTGCCACCGCATCGTATCGTAGTTACCTATGCCTTGCGACTGGCCATCGTGCCCACGGTGACCATGCTCGGCATCTCGATCGGAGGTCTTCTTTCCTCGGCCGTGCTGGTCGAGAACGTCTTTTCCCGCCCCGGGCTTGGCACGCTGATCGCCGATGCCGCACAGGGACGAAACTATCCCGTCGTGCAGGGCGGCGTGCTGGCGGCGGTACTGCTTTTCGCCATCGCCATGCCGATTTCTGACCTTGTCATAGCCTGGCTGGACCCACGTGTTCGCAAGTCTCTCTGATTTCGCCCGTCGCGATCCGTTGGGGTTCATCGGCCTCATGCTGGTGACAATGATCCTGTTTGCGGGGCTGTTCGGGAACTGGCTGGCCCCCTATGCTCCGTCCAAGATCGATGTGCCTTCGCGGTTGCTCGCGCCCTCGTGGGAGCATCTCATGGGCACCGACAAGCTGGGCCGCGACGTCTTCAGCCGAATTCTGGCTGGATCGGCGCTGGCCTTGCAGATCGGCGTGGTCACGGTTGGTCTGTCGGTCGTGATCGGCACCGTTCTTGGCTTGATCGCGGGCTACGGGCCGCGGTGGCTGGACAGCATCCTGTTGCTGATCTTCGACACCACCTATTCCTTCCCGACCGTCATCCTTGGCCTTGCTCTGGTCACGCTTTTCGGCCCCTCGACCACCACGCTAATGGGTCTGGTCATGCTGTTCCTGATCCCGGCCTATGCCCGCCTGGTGCGCTCGTCCACCCTGGCCGCGAAAGGCGCGGATTATGTGCTGGCACTGCGCTCGATGGGGGCCTCATCGGGCCGCATCCTTGGTATCCACATCCTGCCCAATGTTATCGGTCCGGTCATCATTGTCGCCTGCATGGACGTGCCTGCCATCATCGCGCTTGAGGCCGGTCTGACCTATCTTGGCCTTGGCGTGCCGCCGCCGGCACCCTCCTGGGGCCGGATTCTGGAGGAAGGCACCGGCTCGATCCGCGAGGCGCCCTGGATCGTTGTGGCGGGCGGGTTGCCGATCATCCTTGCCACGCTTGGCTTCACATTCCTGGGCGAGTCGCTGCGTGATCGGCTGGATCCCAAGCGAAAGGGGCGGGCATGAGCCGAGATGTCGCAAGCATCGAAGGGCTGTCGGTCGCTTTCGGTCGCCCGCCCACTCAAGTTCTGGCCCTGCGCAGTGTTTCGCTGACCTTGCGGGCAGGGCAGATCACCGGAATCGTTGGCGAAAGCGGGTCGGGGAAGTCGACGCTGGCGCTCGCCTTGATCGGCCTTCTGCCGCAGGCCGCGCGGGTGACGGAAGGTGCAATCCGCATTGGCAATCAGAACATCGCGGGACTGCCCGAAGCGCGGTTGCGCGCGATCCGGGGCGCGCGCGTATCGATGGTGTTTCAGGACCCGATGACTGCGCTTTCGCCTTCGCGCACTATCGGCGGGCATCTGCTGGACGCCCAGCACCGCGATCGGGCGTCAGGACGCTCTGCCTTGCGGACGCGGGCGATCGAGGTCCTGCGCAAGGTCGGCGTGCCCGATCCGGCAGCCCAGCTTGACCGATATCCACACCAGCTTTCGGGAGGCATGCGCCAGCGTGTCGCCATCGCCATGGCGCTTCTGGGCCGGCCCGAGCTATTGATCGCAGACGAAATCACGACCGCACTGGATGTGACGCTGGAGGCGCAAATCCTGCACCTCCTGCGTGAACTGCGGTCCGAGATTGACGGGGCCATCCTTTTCATCTCGCACAACCTCGGCGCGATTGCCGAAATCTGCGACCAGGTCGCGGTGTTCTACGCCGGCGAACTGGTCGAGGAAGGGCCGGTCCGCGACATCTTTCACAGTCCTCTACATCCTTACACCCGTGCGCTGCGCGACTGCGACCCGGCCCGGATCGAGGGGGCTGCGCGCCACCTGCCTTCGATCCCGGGCGAAACACCTGTTGTGCGTGCGCCCCCGACAGGGTGCATCTTCGCGCCCAGATGCAGTCTGGCGACAGAGCTTTGCCGGACAAAGGTCCCCGTCTGGGCTGCAATTGCCGAGGGGCGCGGCGTGCGCTGTCACCTTGCGGTGAGCAAGACATGACCGAGCCGCTTTTGCACGTCCGGGATCTGTCGGTCACCTATCCCCTGCGGCGCGGGCCGCTGGACATGATGACGGGCAAACCGGGCAGGCTGGAAGCCGTGATCGAAGCGACGTTCAGCCTTCAGGCAGCGCAGACCCTTGCCATTGTCGGCGAAAGCGGATCGGGCAAGTCCTCGCTGGGTCGGGCCATCCTGGGGCTGGAAACAATCGCAGGCGGCGAGGTGCGGTTCCGTGGCCAGCCCATCGGCCCGGCCAGTCTCGCCTCACTGCGGCGCGAGGCGGCAATGGTGTTTCAGGACCCGGTCTCCTCGCTTTCCCCGCGTCGCAGCGTCGGGCAACTGATTGGCGAACCCTTCCGCATTCACGGGCTGACGAACCGCGATGTGAAGGCCGAAGTCCTGCGCCTTCTGGCCTTGGTCGGGTTGCCCGGCTCGATGGCCGATCGGTATCCCCACCAGATATCCGGCGGTCAGGCGCGGCGCGTCGGCCTGGCCCGCGCCGTGGCGCTTGACCCCAAGCTGATCGTCGCGGATGAGCCGACAGCGGGACTTGACGTCTCGGTCCAGGCCGAGGTCCTGAACCTGATGCGTCGGTTGCAAGATCAGAATGGTATGGCCATGATCCTGATCACGCATAATATTTCCCTGATCCGCCATGTCGCAGAGCGGATCGCCGTCGCCTACCTTGGCCGCATCGTCGAGGAAGGCCCGGCCGGGGCGCTGCTGTCCGCCCCGGCACATCCATATACCGCCGCGCTGATTGCAGCCCAGCCCCACCCCGACCCCGATCGCCGCCGCACCGCGCCACCGATCCTGGGCGAGACGCCCAGTCTTTTGGCCCGACCGAAGGGATGCGAGTTCCGCAGCCGCTGTCCGGTGGCCATGGATATCTGTGCAAGCCAGGCGCCGTTGTCCCGCGGGGATGGAACCGGGCGCGTGGTACGTTGCCATCTGACGGCCGATAAGGAGACCGGCACATGACCCAGAAACCCCGCGCCCGCGACCTGGGCCTGCCCTTTCCCGGAACGCCCGGCCCCCTGAATGCGATCACAGACGTGCCCGGCGTCCGGGTCGGCTTTACCACATTGACCGATCCGTCCAGGAAAATGCGGACTGGTGTTACCGCCATCCTGCCGCGCGAGGACCGGCATCGTCCGCAACCGGTCTGGGCGGGCTTCCATGCCCTGAATGGCAATGGCGAGATGACAGGGGTCCACTGGGTCAACGACGCAGGCTATTTCCTGGGCCCGATCCTGATCACCAACACTCATGGGATAGGCGCCTGCCACCATGGGGCAACGGAATGGATGATCCGCACCTATGACACCCATTTCCGCGAGGAACATGCCTGGGCCATGCCGATCGTGGCCGAGACCTATGACGGCGTCCTGAACGATATCAACGCAATGCATGTCAAACCCGAACATGCCATCGCCGCACTGGACGCGGCCAAAGGCGGCCCAGTCCCCGAAGGCTCGGTCGGCGGTGGCAATGGCATGATCGCCTATGAGTTCAAGGGCGGCACCGGAACATCCTCACGCCGCATCACCATTGCCGGCGAGACCTTCACGGTCGCGGCGCTTGTGCAGGCGAACTATGGGGTGCGGGATTGGTTCACTGTTCTGGGGATGCCGGTCGGCAAGGCCATTCCGCTAGAAGAACCCTTCCGTGACACGACCAGGGAAACCGGCTCGATAATCGTGATCCTCGCTACCGATGCGCCGTTGTCGGATGCACTCCTGCGCGGTCTTGCCAAACGGGCGGGCCTTGGAATTGCACGGTCTGGCTCTCCGGGCGGCAATTCCTCGGGCGACATCTTCCTGGCATTCTCGACGGCAGACCCGATGCCCGAGCCGCTGCATGCAGGGCCCATTGTCACCCGCCGCAGCCTGAACTGGGAGCAGATGGACGCGGTCTACGAAGCCGCCGTCGAGGCGGTCGACGAAAGTGTGATCAATGCCATCGTCCAGGGAGTGGACGTGCCCTGCGTCAAACCAGAAGGCGAGGTCTGCCCCGGCATCGACACCGCCAAGCTTTGCCGGATCGTCCTGTCGCAGTCCCTCGCGTCCGCTCGGTTCGCAACCCGCTCAGCCAAGCAAGTATTGGCAATCGAAGGCACCTGACCCGGAATGCCCGCGCCCGATGTCCGACACCTCACAGAGATCTGGCCCCGTTCGCTCATCACCATCTCGGCCAGCGGCATCTATCGGGCCGCACGCGCAGGCCTGACAAGAGTCCGCACTCGATCACATGTCCAAGGTTCAGAAATTCCTTGCAAATGAGAGTGGCATCCACAAGAGATGGTTCGACCGCAGGCCCATCCCCACCGCCAATATCTCACCATAACCATATGATTAACCTACGATAATTAGTTTGGCAGAAACTTGTTTCCCCCAAAATATCCCCATTTCTTGCCGGATGCCACCGGATTTCACTGTATCTTAAGGACGCAAGGGCGATGGTTCCGACTTGGGTTGAAGGCTTGGCTTTGGCCCGTTCATGGGCCGAACGGTAAGCCGTTTACCAAATTCTCCGAATTGTGAAAACGTTAAACTGGGTTCCCCACACCGGTCCCCCCCTTGAACGGCCTAGCCTTTCGATGCCCCCTCTGCACCGGTTAATCATGTCGGCGAGATTGCCGCCCTAAAGACAGCCCTGGCTGAAGCCTCGGCCCGCGCGGCGCTGGCCGAGGCATTGGCGAGTGAGCGCGCGGCCGAGGCTGAGACGCGTGCGGCAGTAGCAGAGGCCCTGGGGGGCCGTCTTGATCTTTGCTCGATAGTTTCAAGTCCTCCCTTGCGCGCGCAGCAGATGCACCACCCCCCCGCAGCCCTTGCGCGCGCGAGGGAAATCCTGCGTTAGCGTTGAAGGACTCCTACCCCACACCGGTCCCCCCCTTGAACGGCCTAGCCTTTCGATGCCCCCCCGGCTCATCTCCGTACTGTCGCTAGCTAATACAGGTTTTCATGCGGGCGCAGCGCGGCCTTCGTGGCTCAGGGTTGCTTGTCCCCCGGCTACCAGCCGCGCCTCGGCCTGCCAAGCCCGCGTTGCACCCCAGCCCAAGGCAACAGCCGCCGCGCCGTAGGTCATAGGCCCATGAAGGGTCAGAGCGGCAAGGTAGGTGTCAGGGTCGCTAAGCAATGGCGGGGCGTGGGGGTCAGCCCTTTTATAAGCGGGGAATAAACCACTCGCGCCCGCGTGCGCAATGGTAACCGCCATCACACTTTCAGCCGATGCCCCTGATTTTGACGTGTGGGGGCGTGCGACACGTGCGACTTGTGCGACAGGGGGCACGAAAGGCTTGGGGCGGGTCAAGGTCGCCCAACGGCGCCAACGCCTTTCGCGGGTCAAACCACATCAACAGCCCCCTGTTTTCGATCCTGCGCCATGATGCCCCAAGCGGGTTTTGCAATGGTTGGGCGTGCGACACGTGCGACACGTGCGACTTGGGGCGCGGGGTCATGCCGCACGCGCTGTTGCGCCGTGGGGCACAGGGTCATTCTGCGTTTGTCGGACGGGAGGGTCAATGGCAGGCATCGTGGCTGCCGCCGCGCCTCTCGGCTTGGCCTTTCGATCTGGTCGCGTCACCGGGCGGCGGCCATGCCTTTGCGGTGCATGAGGACAGCGACCTTGTCGTGCATGGGCGGGCAGGGCATCCGATCTTTGCGCAAGGCGACGGCGCCCCCGCGCTCGCGCCCGAGACCGCGCGCAGAGCCGCGATCCTGAAGACGCAGGCAGAAGCCCTGCCCGCAACCGCGCGCGCCAGCGCAGCACTCGCCGATCTTGGACTGCTGACAGAGTTTGACCCAAACCGGTCCCTGCTGGTCACCGATCCGCAGGCGGCAGCCGATCTGGACGAGGCTGGCGTCGTAGCGCTGCACCGTTCCGGGGCGCTGGCGCTTCTTCACGCAGGCCTCGTCTCTCATGCGCATCTGGCCTGGATGGAGAAGGCCGAGCGGCTTTTGACCGCAGCGCCACCGCCCCGACCAAGCCCCGCCTCCGACCGTCAACGAATAGTTCCCGGATCGCGCTTTCTTGCGGCCCTCGCGGCTGACCCGTCCGCAGATGAGGCGCTGATCCAATTTTCGGGACTAACCAGACAATGAGGTCAACTTTCGCTGCAGCACTTCTCATGACGACGTTGTTCAGCGCCTGCGCGACCCCGCCGGACCTCACAGCGCTTGGTGCCGATGGCTCCGGGCACGAAGACCAACACAAAGCACGCGGCGGCAGTAACCGCCTGGTTCAATGTGATTGGCACCGAACGCAGGTCGCGGGCATGGGCAAATTCCTTGGGGCTTTGCCACGACCAATCCTGGTGTCGGCCCCAGCTGACGGGCTGGGCGGATGAGCCTGCGTTCGTCATCACGGGTCAGAGGATCACGTGCGACGCGACAAGATCGTCGGGTGTGATGTTCTCCAGGATCACGAACGTATCCGCATCCAGCGCGATCCGGGTGTCGTGTCCTCCTGGCCCCTCAGCCGTCAGCACTGCCTGGAAGGTGGCAAAATCGGCAAAGCCGAAGTCTGACACATTCAGCCTATCCCCCTCGGCCCCGTCGAAATCGATGATCGTCGTTGTGCCGTCGAGGTTGCGCAGGGTGAAAGTGTCCGCGCCCGCGCCGCCCGACAGCCGGTCGGTCCCACCGCCGCCATCCAGCGTGTCATTCCCAACACCCGCAAAGATCACGTCATTGGCCGCCGTTCCCGTCAGCGTGTCATCGCCCAGGGTGCCGATTTCGGTCACGGCCCCGCTGAAATCGCCGCCGAACACCACAAAGCTGGCGCCGGAGTAGCTGCCGTTCGGGTCGTCGTAATGGGCCCCGACGATCAGGTCGTCAAACCCGTCGCCGTTCACATCGCCCGCCGAGCTGACAGACAAGCCAGAGTAGTCATTCGCCGACACGCCGTTGATCACGAAGCCGCCGGTGCCCGCCTCGACATCTGACAGCTCTACCGCCGACCCATCGGTCTTGCCGAACACCACAAAGCTGGCGCCG
>CAIYZT010000199.1 GCA_903930735.1 uncultured Paracoccaceae bacterium
CCTCACAGAACCACCTTGGCACATTGATGCCGTCGGGGGGCGGTCACATCATCAGAGCTGGTCGCAGCCTAACCTGAACCGTCTATTCCCGGTTACCGTGCCAATGATCGCCGCCAGTCATCGTTCTTGACCGCCTCCGCCCCGCCCGAACAGGCCCGCCAAGGCCTTCGATACCGTCACCGAAACCCCCGGGCGCACCTGCACCCGAAACGGCATCGGGCGCAATTCCTCCATCGCGGCCAGCCCCAGCCTTGCCGTCAACGCGCCGTTCACAACCCCCTCGCCGAACCTCCGCGACAGCTTGGCCAGCACCCCGCCGCCCGCGAAACTGCCCAAAAGATCATCGCCCAGCGCGACGGCCCCCGCCCCCAAAATCGCCGCCGCCACTCGGCGCAACAGACGAAGACTGCCAAGCCGCCCCGATCTGCCGCCATAGATTTCGGACAACCGCCGGATCATCCTCAGGTTGGCGAACAACGCCACGGCGACATCGGCGAGCGCGAGGGGCACAAGCACCGTCACCGTCGCCACCTGCCGGGCCGCCACCTCGATCTGCGCCAGTGCGGCGCGGTCGAGGGGTGCCATCAACTCGGTCTCGGCCAGTGCAAGCAGGGCGTCGCCGTCAAGCACCTCGCCGCGCCGCTCTGCCAGCCGCGAAAGGCCCCCAGCCATGTCGCTGCGCCCCCGATAAAGCCGCGTCACCCCGTCCACCGCCGCGCGTGCGCTGGCCAGATCCCCGGCCTCCGCCGCAGCAAGGCGCAGATGGTCGAGCCGCCCTTGCCGGGAAAAGGCCAGCGCCTCTTGTCCCGCCATCAGCATCAGAACCAGCAGCGCGAGCCAGGTCAGCACAAAGGCGAGCCATCCCAGAAGGAAGTTTTGCGCCAAAAGACCGGTGACAAAATTCCACGCCGAAACCGACACCACCAGCGAGAGAAGCGCGCCAAAAACTGTCCAGGCAAAACGCGCGAAACCTGATCCCCGGTGCCCGACCAGACCGGCTGCTGCCATCACGGCCCGCCCCTGCGGCGGCTCTTCAAGCATCGGAACCTGCGAAGGATCCGCCTCGGCAGCGCCCTCGATCTCGACCACAAAGGGGCGCGCCAAGGGGGGGGCTTTGTCGATCACATCCATGGACTACCCTTTGTTCCGAACCAGCCGTAAATCCGGCAGACCTTCGTCATTGCCCGCGTCGGCGGCTTGGGCGGGCGAAAATTGCACGCTCACAGCCGGTCCCCGATCAAAAATTCTGCCGCCCGGTCCAGCCGGATATGGGGCGGCCCCTCGCCGGGTTTGCGGTTCAGGCGTGCGGGGGCAAAGCTCATCAGCCCGTAATCGGCATCAAGCCAGGCCTCGGCCCCTTGCCGCGCCGGGGACAAAAGCCGCGCGGGATCGCTGGGCAATTCGCCCGGATACATCACCGCCTGCTTGCCGCTGACTTGCAGGCGCCCGCGCACCGCGCCGTGGCGCTTACCGTCCCGCTCGATCTCTTCCTCAACGGTCGCGCGCAAAGAGGCGAGCGCCAGCGCCATGGTCTGCGCCCCGGCGAAATCGGCCCGGGCCCGCGCCTCGCGCAGAAGCGCCTCGGTGATCGCGGTCAGAGCGGGGTGCTGCGCGTGATGCAGATGATCGGCTTTGGTGGCGGCAAACAGGATCTTTTCCACCCGCCTGGCCCCCAAGACCCCCGACAGCCAGCCGTTGTGGCCCGGACGAAAGGCGCCAAGCACATCGCGCATCGATTGGCGCAATTGTTCGACGGCGGGGGGGCCGCTGTGAATGGCGCCCAGCACGTCGACCAGAACGATCTGCCGGTCGATCCGGGCTAAATGGTCACGGAAAAAAGGCTTTACCACCCGCGCCTTATAGGCTTCATAGCGCCGGTCCATCTCACGCCACAGGCACCCGCGCGGGGTTGTGGCTGGCTGCGGCAGGGGGGCAAAGGTCAGCACCGGGGAGCCGGCCAGATCGCCGGGCAAAAGAAACCGGCCCGGCGTGCAGTCGGCGCGGCCCGCCGCGCGGGCGCCCTGCAGCCAACCGGTATAGACCCGTGCCAGCGCCTGCGCCCTTGGCTCTTTGAGCCGCAGTGCACCGTCCTCGGCCCGCGCCATGGCCAGAAAATCAGGCCCTGAGCGATCCTTGGCCAAGAGGTTCAGCACGCCCTCGCTCCACTGCGCATAGGTTTTGTCCAAGAGGGACAGGTCCAGCAGCCATTCGCCGGGGTAATCCACGATATCGACATGCAGCCGGCGCGGCCCCGTCAGCCCGCCCAGAAACCCGGCGGGCTGCACCAGAAAAGACAGCCGCAGCTCGGAAATGGCGCGGGTGGATTGCGGCCAGGTGGGGGTGTCGACGGTCATGGCGGCAAGGTGGTCTTCATAGGCAAAGCGCGGCAGCGTCATGTCGGGCTGCGGCTGCAGATGCACGGCGAGGATACGCCCCGCGCTGGCCGCCTTTAGTTGCGGCATACGCCCGCGCTCCAAAAGGTTGGCGACCAAAGCGGTGATGAAAACGGTCTTGCCGGCGCGGGCAAGGCCGGTGACGCCCAGCCGCAAAACCGGGTCATGAAACAGGCCGGTGACGGAGGAGACCGCGACTTCAAGCCCGCGCTGCACGCCATCACCAAAGGAACCAAGGACCAAGGGGCACTCCTATTCTGGCCCCCAACATAAGAAGCGGCGCGGCGAATGGGTAGGGGGCAAGGCCTGCCTGCGCGGTTTGCGGAAAAATCTTTCCACGCCGCACAATCTGCGCTACCCCGCGCCCATGCCAAGATTTGCGCTTCAGATCGATTATGACGGCGGCCCCTTTGCCGGATGGCAAAGGCAGGCCGGCGGGCAATTGACGGTTCAAGGCGCGATCGAGACGGCGCTGGGAGCCCTGCAGCCCGGCCCCCATGCCGTTACCGGCGCCGGGCGCACCGATGCGGGGGTGCATGCGACGGCGCAGCTGGCGCATTGCGATCTGACGCGCGACTGGAATCCGTTCCGCCTGTCCGAAGCGCTGAACGCGCATCTGCGGCCGCTTCCTGTTGCCATAGTCCGCGCCGCGCGCGTTGCCGATGACTTTCATGCCAGGTTTGACGCGCTGGAGCGGAGTTACGTCTTTCGTCTCGTCGCCCGCCGCGCCCCGGTGACCCATGACAAGGGCAATGTCTGGCAGGTGCTCTCGCCGCTGGATCTGGAGGCGATGCGGGCGGGCGCGGTGCATCTGATCGGCAACCACGACTTCACCACCTTTCGGTCGACCTTTTGTCAGGCCAAAAGCCCGCAAAAGACGCTGGAGGAGATCTCGATCACCGAGATTCCCTATGCCGGTGGGGTCGAATACCGGTTCTTGCTGCGCGCGCGGTCTTTTCTGCACAATCAGGTCCGCTCGATCATCGGCACTTTGGAGCGGGTTGGCATGGGCCATTGGCGGCCGGATGCGGTGAAATCCGCGCTGGAGGCCCGAAGCCGCGCGGCTTGTGGGCCGGTCTGCCCGCCGCAGGGATTGTATCTGGCCGGGGTAAGCTATCCGGTGGATCCCTTCGCCGCCTAAGGCTGCCCAAGAAGAAGGGCCGCCCGAAGGCAGCCCCTTTGGACCCATTTTCTCAGCCCCGCCCGTTACACCGGGTTATCGCAGCGCAGCGTCACCCAAGCGGTACCGCTGACCGGCGTGCCAAATTTCAGATGGGCAAACTTGCCCCCCGAGCCCTGTTCATTCGCCGTGTAAGGCATCACATACTGCGTAGCGTTCGAGGTATTCTTGACTGCCCCTTCGAAGGTGACCGCCTCTACATTGCGCGCCCGCGAACCAAACGGCAGATAGTCAGAGCTGTCCACGATCCAGGTATCGGCCGCCGTGGCCTGAACATGCTGGATCATGATCGGGCTGGCGGTCGGCTGGGTCACGCCGTTAAAGCTGTTCGCCTCAAAGGTCACATTCTTGAAGCTGGCATAGTCCAGCGTCGCAAATGTGGTATCCACGGCCTCAACCCGGTCAATCGTGGCGTTCACGGTGCGGAACACATTGCCGATCACGCTCAGCCCCTGGATGGAATGGTTCGTGCCGTAAGGCTTCAGGATGATCCAGCGGAACCCCGGTGCAACCCCTTGAACGGTAAAGGTATTGCCGGTGATCGTCAGCGCGCCGAAATGAAACTCCGAACCGAAGTTGGGGAAGTTGTCATGTTCATTGCCCCATTCAATCGTGGAGTTGTCGATGTAATTTCCGGTGATGAAGACTTTGCAATTGGCTTCGGTCAGAATGATGCTGCCGCGCCGCACGCCGCCGCTGAAATCATCGCCCTGAAAAAAGTGATTGCCCGCAAACATATGCCCGCCGCCAGCCATCACAGCGGTCGTGCCAAAACGCACCGCACGGTTATGCCGGATCTTGGCGTCATTGGCATTGACGTTCATCAGGGTCGAAATCCGATTTTGCGCCGGAAGCTCGGATTCGTTCGAAATGCACTCGCAGTTCAGCACATGCAGATCCTGACACCCCTGATAGATCGAGGTGATACCCTTGTCCTTTGGTTTGTTGATCACGCAGTCCTGAATGACAAAACGCTGACCTTCCTTCGGCAGCATGACGCAGCTGCAATAGCCGCCGCCCATGATTTCGAGGTTCTTCAACTCGAACTTGGAAAGGCCATTAAATCCTGAAAAATCAAGCATATATCTGTGGCGCGTAAAGGTGTAACTCCGGTTGCTGACGCTGCCGCCAAAGAGCGGATTTGACAGGGTCACGGTGCCGGCCGGTACATCCTTTGCGCGCACATAAACCTCGCGCCCGACGCCGGTGCCCGTGACGCGCGCGCCGACCAGAATGGCGTTTACGTTGACGACATTGGTCAACACCGCCTCGTTGCTGGTGTTATAGGTCGCCGTCGAGGTGGTCACCGCATCGGTCCAAGCCGCTCCGGTCAGTGCTGCGATTTGCCCGTTCGAGATGACCCGTCTTTGGGCAAAATCGGTCAATCCAGCCAGCACCGCCACGTCAATAGGCGCGGTCAACTCTACCCGGCGGCCATTCAGGCTCAACTCCACATGGTCGGTGAAGTAGAACAGGGCCTGCAGCGCCTTTTTGAAGCCTTCAAGCTCTGAACCCATGGCCGCAGTATAGTTTTCCAGATCGTAATTGCTCACCAGAGCAAGACGGGTGGCCGCAGCCATGGTCAGGGTGCCCTCAAACTGCACCGGATTATCGATGGTCAGGTTGGAGCCGATAAAATAGGTTCCGGGTGGCACGATCACCCGTTTGCCGCTGGCCGCGACATCGGCCGCGTCAAAGGCAGCCTTGTCGTCGGCCACCCCGTTGCCGATCGCTCCAAAGTCGCGCACGTCGACCCAGTCAAACTGCACCGAATGAAAAATCGACGAGACATCTTCGATCTCGACATCATCAATGCGCACCACGGCACCGTTCGATCCGGTCAAATCTAGGCCAAAGTGGCCCAGAACCGGGGCCGTGCCCCAAATCATGTCAACGCCGGTCCGGTTGCCCGAGCCGATGATGGCGCGGATGGTCACCACTTCGCCGTAAGCGGTCAGGGCCACGCTGGGACCAATCTGATCCGCCGCCGTCACATTCGCGCCCGAGGTGCTTTCGGCCCAGCCCGCGATGCGCACCGAGCAAAAGGCCCCCGACAGGATCTTGAGTTTGATCGTCACCTGCAGATAAAGCCCCGGTTGGAACGGGATCGACTGAAAACAGCGCAGCTTTTGCGTGGAAGATGTCTTTTCCAGCTCCATACAGCCGCCAAAATCCTGGTCATTGGGCACAAAAGCCGCATTCGGCTGCCCCAGATAGGATCCCTGCCCCGTCAAGCCGTCTTCCCGAGACCACAGGTTCAGCCCCTGGGAAAACTTTGGCGGCAACAACGCCAGCCCTTCGGTAATCGCCTTGTTCATGCGCCACGCCCCGCGTTGAATGAAACGCAACCGGGTCCGGCATCCCGCCCGTTGCGCCCTCACTCTTACGCGGGCATTGTTTAACTGCCGCTCAAGCCTACGCGCGCAGCGTGGCGCTGGGCCGCAACGCCTCTGGGGCATTCCCAGGCGGTTTCAGACCCCAACTTCGGGCTGCGGCAGTAGGTCAACACCGTCGATCCGCCAACCCTCAGTGGTTTCAATCATCTGATAATCCAGCATGAATCCCCGGCCATTCGCGTCGGTCACGAGGACGCGCTGATAGAGGTTCCCCGCGATTTCACGCAGCTCCAACATTTGAATGTCGGCAGGGCGATAGACCATCGGATAGGCGTTTCGCACCATCGCGCCAAAGTTCTCGGCCGTGCCAAACAGACCTTGGATCGTGGGCGAGGCAAAGCTGAAAGCCGTGGCAAAGTCGTCGGCTTGCAGGGCTTCCAGCTGCGAATTGATGGTTTGCTGGATCGGTTCTTCTTGGGCAAAGGCCGGAAAAGCGGCCAAAAGCAGCATGGTCAATACAGGCAGGCGCATCGCATCGCTCCTTGCAGGACAGATGCGAAAGCTAGGCTTTTTTCGCCACCCGGCAAATCTTATTGCCACCGATCACGGTTATTTGTCGGCGCACCCGACTACTTGTCAGCACGTCCCGCCCGTTTCACCTCGGCCTTTTTCGGCCCCTCGGCGCGCAAAATGCGAAACGCCCCGTCGCCGCCCACATCCTCGACCTTGTGAAACAACTCGGCAAGCAGAGGTGCATAGGGCAGGTGCCGGTTGGCCACCATCCACAATTGCCCGTCCGGCGTCAGCCCGCGGTGCGCGGCGCGGATAAAGGCGATGCCCAGCGCCGGTTCCGCCTCGCGGGTCACATGAAAAGGCGGGTTCATCACCGCCCCGCTCCAGTTTTTCGGCGGCTTGTAGCTGGTCGCGTCCTCCCACAGGAAGCGCGCCCGATCATCGGGCACGTTCTTGCGCGCGCAGTCCAGCGCGCGAGCATCCGCCTCGATCAGATCAAGCGACTTGACCCCGTCCCGTGCCAGAACCGCCCGGCTAAGATAGCCCCACCCGGCCCCGAAATCCACCATATGGGACGGCAATTTGGCGGGCAAAGCCTGCACGAGTAGCGCCGATCCGCGGTCAGCGGCATCGGCGGAGAATACCCCCGGCAGGGTCACGAAACGCTCCTCGATAACGGTCTCCGCATCAGCCCAAGAGCCCGGCAAATCAGCTTTTTCCAGCACAATCAGCTTGCCATGCGCCTTGGACAGAACCTCGCCCATCGCCAGTCCAAGCGCCTTCAACTCCTTCAAGACCGACTCGATTCCATCCAGCTTTTGCCCGTCCAGAACCATCTTCCCGCCCGGCGCCAAATACGCCATCGCCCTGTGCATCAGCGCATAGGCCAGCCCCTTGGCGCGCGGCAAACAGACCAGCGCCAAAGCATCCGGCCCCGTCCCTGCCATCGCATAACCCTGCGCCGCGAACCCGGCATGATCGGGTTTAAAGGCCGAGATCACCCGCAGCCGATCCTTCGGCAGCGCCGACAGATCATCGCCGGCCACCGGATGATAAACCGCGATCTGCCCGGTTTCGGGCAGCCGCATCACGCCGGTATCCAGCGCCATTTCCAGTCTTGAAGCTTGCATGAGATTTGCCCTTCCGGCGTTTTGCGGGAGAACTGGTATCCCAGACCCCCTGCAAAACGCCCCTTGGGCCTATTCCTTTTCCATCGTGCATTGCAGCGGGTGCTGGTGCCGCCGCGCAAAATCCATCACCTGCGCGACCTTGGTCTCGGCGATCTCGGCCGAAAAAACCCCGACAACCGCCAGCCCCTTTTTATGGACTGTCAGCATGATTTCAAAGGATTGCGAATGGTTCAGCCCGAAAAACCGCTCCAGCACATGCACGACAAATTCCATCGGCGTGAAATCATCGTTCAGCAGCATCACCTTGTAAAGGGGCGGGCGCTGCGTGCGGGTGACGGTCTTGGTCAGCAAGCCGGAATCGTTGCCCGGACCACCGGGGTCCGAACCTTTTTGTCCGCCGCTAGATTGCAAAGGCATAATTCTTGCCAAGAGCCACTCCACTTTGATGAGCTGAATATAGTGCAATTTGCGGCGGGGAAAAGTCAAATGCGCGCGGTTGTGCAAGGGCGACGCTTGGGCCAAACTGAAAGCAAAACGGAGCCTTCATGCCAGCCCTGACCCTGATCGCCTTTGATGCCGATGATACCTTGTGGCAAAACCTGAGCCAGTTTCACCTGACCCAGGACCGCATCACTGCCCTGCTTTGTGAATTTGCGGGCCCAGACCATTTTGGCGAGCGGCTTTTGGCGGCGGAAAGGCGTAACCTTGGCCACTATGGCTATGGCGTCAAAGGCTTTATGCTGTCCCTGATCGAAACCGCGATCGAAGTGACCGAGGGCCAGGTCAGCGCCCGGGTGATCGCCGAGATTCTGTCGGCAGGCCGCGCGATGCTGGAGGAACCCGTCCAACTGATGCCCCATGCCAGCGCCACGCTGGCCGCACTGGCCCGCAGCTATCAGGTGATCGTGATCACCAAAGGCGATCTGCTGGATCAGGAACGCAAAATCGCGCAATCGGGTTTGGGCGATCTGCTGCACGGGGCCGAGATCGTGTCGGACAAGACCGCCGCTGTCTATTCCGCCATCTTCACCCGCTACGGGCACCGGCCCGAAACCTGCATGATGGTGGGCAATTCCCTGCGTTCGGACGTGCTGCCCGCCCTCGCCGCCGGAGCCTTTGGCGTGCATGTGCCAGCGCCCCTGACATGGGAGATGGAACGCGCCGATGCACCCCAAGACGCCCCGCGCTATCACGCCATAAAAGATCTTGGTGCGCTGCAGGATCTGATTGGCGCGATCACCGACCACAATCGCTAGCCATTCCGTTGCGCAAAACCACTAGATTTGGCATAGGCGACTTAAATGCCATAGCTTAACCTTTGCCCGAAAGCGCTTGAAACTAAGGGGTTTTCTGAAATCAGACCCTGTGCTAGGCTTTGACCGAGCAGACAGCTGACCGCATAAAAATCGCGGCGCATAGACGGGGCAGTTATTTTGGCAAAACAACTGGGTCAGTACGCCCGTTTTCTGATTTTCTGTTTTGGCTTTGGCCTGATCAGCGCTTGCTCGCAGCCGTTTCCCGCAGGCGCCGCACCCTATGCCGCCCATGTGATGGACGCGCGCACGGGCGAGACCTTGTTTGCCGAAAACGCCGATACCCGCCTGCATCCAGCCTCGCTGACCAAGATGATGACGCTCTACATCGCCTTTCAGGAGATCGAAAAGGGCAATATCTCGCTCGATACGATGATCAGGGTTTCGGCAAATGCCTCGGCTCAGCCGCCCTCGCGTTTGGGGCTGAAGACCGGCCAAAAGATCTCCCTGCGCTATCTGATCCGCGCGGCGGCGGTGAAATCGGCCAATGATGCGGCGGCGGCGATTGGCGACGCGATCGGCGGCGACACGTCCGGTTTTGCCAGCCGAATGACCAAGACCGCCAAGGCCTTGGGGATGAAAAACACCACCTTCAAGAACGCCAACGGCCTGACCGCCCAGGGGCATTTG
Organism: uncultured Paracoccaceae bacterium; assembly: GCA_903930735.1. Taxonomy (GTDB): domain Bacteria; phylum Pseudomonadota; class Alphaproteobacteria; order Rhodobacterales; family Rhodobacteraceae; genus CAIYZT01. The sequence goes on from CAIYZT010000199.1 coordinate 9,496, forward strand.
TCCACCGCACATGACATGTCGATCCTTGGGCGCAGGCTGTTCTACGATTTCCCGCAGTACTACAACATTTTCTCGCGCCGCTCGACCGATGCTGGACTGGCGACGGTGAACAACACCAACCGCCGCTTTCTGGATGCCTACCGGGGCGCCGATGGGATCAAGACTGGCTATACTGACGCCGCTGGCTTCAACCTGACCGCCAGTGCGGAGCGCGATGGCGTGCGGATCATCGCCACGGTTTTCGGCGGAAAATCGACCGCCGACCGGAATGCGAAAATGGCCAAGCTGCTGGATCTGGGTTTTGCCAAGGCCCCCGCGAATGCGCAGGTCAATGTGCCAACCGCCCCGGTTATCGAAGGTGCGGATGATGAGATGTTGCTCAGCCAAATCGACGAATCCCTGCCCGAAGTCGAAGGCGGCGCGGGCAAGACCTTGCGTGTTGCGATGAACCCCGCCACCTCCCCGCGCCCGATCGCCCGCCCGACCCTCGAAGAAGCGGGCTCGGCGGCCGAAGTCGTGGCCAGTCTGGATGCTGGCATCAACGCCGCCCTGACCGAGGCCACCGCCCCCCCGCCCGAACCCGGCACGCTGGAATACCAATCCGCTGCGCTGGACGGCACCCTGCTGGACGGCGGGGCGCAGATCGGTACCGAAATTGCCGCCGACGATAGCGCCGTCGATGCCGCCGGCATCAATGCCGCGCTGGCCGCTGCCGGCGTGGAAATCGACCTCGCTGCCGCCGAAGCGCCCAAACCGCTGACCATTTCCGCCGCTGCGCCCACCCAAACGGTTGCCCTGATCGCCGCTCCGCGCCCGCCAAAGCGCAACAAGCCGATCTATGACAATGCAACCGCGGTGGCGCTCGCCGATGCCGGTGCCCCCGCCGCCGACATCGTCTCTGACGCGCAACTGGTGGCCGCCGATCCGACCGAGATGGCCATGGCCACCCCCGAGCCAGAACCTGAACCCGAGGTCGTCACCCGCGTCTCGACCTCCGGCGGGCGGCAGTTTGGCATCAATGTCGGCAGTTATCCGACAAGCTATGACGCCGAGCGCGCCGTCTTGCAGATGCAATTGAACGAAAGCGCAACCCTCTCGCCGGGCCTGCGCAAAGTCGTGCAGCGCAAGGGCGGATATGAGGCCAATATCATGGGGCTTACCCAGCAAGAGGCCGACCTTGCCTGCCGCAAGCTGGTCGCACGCAATCTGGAATGCACGACCATCGGCGCATGAGCTGGGTCTTTCCCCCCGCCCCGCAGCCTTTTCTGACCGTCGCAGGTCTGACCACTCATTTCCCCGTCCGCCGCATCTATTGCGTGGGCCGCAACTATGCCGACCATGCGCGCGAGATGGGCCATGACCCGGCGGCCGAACCCCCCTTCTTCTTTCACAAACCCGCCTCTGCCCTCGTTCAATCGGGCTCGGTCCTGCCCTATCCGCCCGCCACGAATGATCTGCATTACGAGGCTGAACTGGTCGTCGCCCTGCGCGGGGGCGGCGCGGATCTGACCCCGGATCAGGCGCTGGATTGCGTCTATGGCTACGCCGCCGGCAATGATCTGACCCGCCGCGACTTGCAGGCCGAAGCCAAAGCGGCGCGCCGCCCTTGGGACATGGCCAAGGGCTTTGACCATTCCGCCGTGATCGGAGCCCTCACGCCCGGCACCATTCCGCCAGATGCGCAGATCACCACCCATCTGGACGGCAAATTGCGCCAATCCGCGCGGCTGTCGGATATGATCTGGCCGGTCGGCGCCCTTCTGTCGCATCTGTCGCGCCTTGTGACCCTTTTCCCCGGCGATCTGGTGATGAGCGGCACCCCTGCGGGCGTGGGACCGATGCTGCGGGGGCAAACCTGCGTGGTGCAGATCGGCGAGCTTGATCCGGCCGTCATCACCCTGAGCACAGAGTAAAGCCAAACCGAAATCACCCTTGACCCCGGCCCCGCTTCCGCGCGAAAGCAAAAGGGTAACCTAGAGGCTGCCATGACCTTTTCGCGCGCTATCAAGATCGCCCCGTCGATCCTTTCCGCCGACTTCGCCAATTTCGGCGCCGAGATCCGCGCGATCGAGGCGCAGGGGGCGGACTGGGTCCATGTCGATGTCATGGACAACCACTTCGTGCCGAACCTGACTTTTGGCCCCGCTTTGTGCCGTGCGATCCGGCCCCATATCAAGACCGTCATGGATGTTCATCTGATGATCTCGCCCGTGGATGCCTTTATCACCGCCTATGCCGAGGCCGGAGCCGACGTGATCACCGCCCATCTGGAGGCCGGTCCCCATATCCACCGCACCTTGCAAGCCATTCGCGGCACAGGGAAAAAGGCCGGACTTGCCATCAATCCAGGGACCGGGATCGATGCCGTCGCCCATCTTCTTGACCTCACCGACTTGGTCTGCGTGATGACGGTCAACCCCGGCTTTGGCGGGCAAAAGTTCATCTCCTCCCAACTGGACAAGATCTGCGCCCTGCGGGCGATGATCGGGGATCGGCCAATTCATATCGAGATTGACGGCGGCGTGACAATCGAAACCGCGCCCCTCGTCACGGCGGCGGGGGCTGATATTCTGGTGGCCGGATCAGCAGTCTTTGCAGGCGGATCGGCGGAAAACCCTGCGCCCTATGGCACCAATATCGCCGCCCTGCGCCGCGCCGCGCAAACGGCGGCCACCTGAAGCGGATTGCCTTCAATCTGATTCAAATTGAAGGCAATCCAACACCAGCACAGGCCGGGAATATTGCGGTTGTGGTCAATCGGGTGAGCCCGATTTAGCGCAACACGCTCTAAAATCCCCCAAACCCCTCCACGCCCCTTCGGCTTGATTTCTCGCATCCAGATCGTTACATTTGCAACAATAACCCGAATCGGAGTGCTCCATGTCGCCGCAAAGCCTGCCCAATGGCATGATCCAAGCGCTCAGCATCCCCGGCCCGAACCCCGGGTACATGCCCGGCTTTGGCAATGACTTTGAGACCGAGGCCCTGCCCGGCGCCCTGCCCCAGGGCATGAACAGCCCGCAGAAATGCAACTATGGCCTCTATGGCGAGCAGCTGTCGGGCACCGCCTTTACCGCCCCGAGCCATCAGAACGAGCGGACCTGGTGCTACCGGATCCGCCCCTCGGTCAAGCATACCCACCGCTTTACCAAGACAGCGCTGCCCTATTTCAAATCCGCGCCCTGCATCGATCCTGATGTGCTGTCGCTCGGCCAATACCGCTGGGATCCGGTGCCCCATTCGGGCGCGGCGCTGACCTGGCTGACCGGCATCCGCACCATGACCACGGCGGGCGATGTGAACACCCAAGTTGGCATGGCGGCCCATGTCTATCTGGTGACGGAATCGATGGTCGATGCCTATTTCTACAGCGCCGACAGCGAGATGCTGATCGTGCCGCAAGAGGGCCGTCTGCGCTTTTGCACCGAACTGGGCGTGATCGATCTGGAGCCGCAGGAAATCGCCATAATCCCGCGCGGGCTGGTTTACCGGGTGGAGCTGCTGGACGGCCCGGCGCGTGGCTTTGTCTGCGAGAATTACGGGCAGAAATTCACCCTGCCGGGTCGCGGTCCGATCGGGGCCAATTGCATGGCCAATCCACGCGATTTCAAAACCCCCGTGGCGGCATTCGAGGACCGCGAAGCGCCCTCGACCGTGACAATCAAATGGTGCGGTCAGTTTCACACCACAAAGATCGGCCATTCGCCGCTGGATGTGGTGGCTTGGCACGGCAACTATGCGCCGCTGAAATATGATCTAAAGACCTATTGCCCGGTTGGAGCGGTCCTGTTCGATCACCCCGATCCGTCGATCTTTACCGTCCTGACCGCGCCCTCGGGGGTCGAAGGCACGGCGAATATCGACTTTGTGTTGTTCCGCGACCGCTGGATGGTGGCCGAGGATACGTTTCGTCCGCCGTGGTACCACAAAAACATCATGTCCGAACTGATGGGCAATATTTACGGCGTCTATGATGCCAAACCCAAGGGCTTTGTCCCCGGTGGCATGAGCCTGCACAACATGATGCTGCCGCATGGGCCCGACAGAAACGCCTTTGAGGGCGCCTCGAACGCCGCGCTGAGGGCCGAAAAACTGATCGAGACGATGTCCTTCATGTTCGAAACCCGCTTTCCGCAGCACCTGACCCGATTTGCCGCCACAGAGGCGCCGCTGCAGGACGATTACATCGATTGCTGGGCCGATCTGGAAAAGAAATTCGACGGCACGCCGGGGCGCAAATGAATCGTCTCGTCACCCTTGGCGTCAAGGGTGGGCCGTCGCTGCGGCCAGGCGGCGCGATGCCTTCCTCGTCCCTGCTGGAGCTTGACGGCCAGAGCATCGTCATCGACGCCGGGCTTGACGTGTCGCGCGCGCTGGTCAATGCCGGCTTTGCGCTGAACCGGCTGGCCACGATCTTCATCACCCATCTGCATTCCGACCATGTGCTGGAACTTGGGCCGCTTAATCAAACCGCCTGGACCTGCGGACTGAAATCCCCGGTGCGCGTCTACGGCCCGCCCGGCATCGCCGCCTATTGGGACGGTTTCATTCAGTCCATGGCCTATGACATCCACCTGCGCCAGGTCGATGACGGCCGCCCTCCCCTGGCCGATCTTGTGACCGTTATCCCGCTGGCCGAAGGCCGCGTGCCCTTTGACATGTTGCGCGTACATGCCCTGGCCGTGAACCACCCCCCGGTGAATTACACCTATGCCTACCGCTTTGACGGCAGCAAATCGGTCACCTTTTCGGGCGATGCCGCCTATCATCCGCCCTTGGCCTATTTCGCAAAGGGCACCGATTGGACCTCGCAGGCCGCCGTCCATTATTCCGGCCCGATCATCGTCGGCCAAGACGGATTGGAGATCCCCCTATGAGCTTGCTGCGCGCCTGGATCGACAGCGCCAATGATCCCGCCACCGATTTTCCGCTGAACAATCTGCCCTGCGGCGTCTTCTCCATCGGCCCGCAAGAGCCGCGCTGTGGCATGGCAATCGGCGATTTCGTGCTGGACCTGACCGCGCTGGAGCATGAGGGCCTCATCGACTTGCCCGGCGGCCCCTATCTGGATCTGCCCTTCTGGAACGAGGTGATGGAGGCAGGCCCGCAGGTCTGGGCCGCTCTGCGTGAGCAGGTCACAGCCTTGCTGCGTGAAGGCGCGCCGCAACGCAGCGAGACAGAGCCGCACCTGATCCCCCGCCGCGACCTGACCCTGCACATGCCGTTTCTGGTCAGCGAATATACGGATTTCTACGCCGGCAAACATCACGCGGTGAACGTCGGCACTATGCTGCGCGGGGCGGAAAATGCACTGCCACCCAACTGGTTGCATATCCCCATCGGCTATAACGGAAGGGCCTCTTCGGTCGTGGTTTCGGGCACGGCGGTGCGCCGCCCCTGGGGTCAGGTCAAGGGCCCCGATCAAACCACCCCCGCATTTCAGCCCTCGCGCCGCTTTGATATCGAGCTGGAAATGGGCGCTGTGGTGGGCCAAAGTTCCACCCATGGCCAGCCCGTCACCGTCGAAGAAGCCGATGCGATGATCTTTGGCTATGTCCTGCTAAACGACTGGTCCGCCCGCGACATTCAGGGCTGGGAATACCAACCCCTCGGCCCCTTTCAGGCCAAGGCAACCGCCACGACCATCAGCCCTTGGATCGTGATGAAGGCCGCGCTGGAGCCGTTCCGCACCTCAACCCCCACCCGCGAGCTGCCCCTTTTGCCCTATCTGCACGAGCCGCGCCCGATGCTTTATGACATCATCCTCGAGGTCGCGCTCGCCCCGCAAGGCACCGCTGAGACGGTGATCGCGCGGACAAATTACAAAGAAATGTACTATTCCGCGCCCCAGCAACTGGCGCATCACACCACCTCGGGCTGCGCGATGAATGTCGGCGACCTTCTGGGCTCGGGCACGATTTCGGGCCCCGAAAAAGGCAACCGCGGCTCGCTGATGGAGCTGTCCTGGGCCGGCAACGAACCCTTTGCCGTGACCGGAGGAACCCGCAGTTTCATAGAGGATAACGACACCCTTACCCTGCGCGGACATGCCCAAGGGAATGGATTTAGAATTGGATTCGGCGATTGTTCGGGGCAAGTGATCCCCGCCCTTGCCGACCCCTATGCAAGGAATAAATGATCGCCAAGGCATGCGCATCGCAGGGTGACCTGTCGGAGAAAAAGACCAGCAAAGGCGCAGCCAACATGGGCGCGGGCTGCTAAACGCCTGAAAGCCGACATGACCACACCGCTGGATCAGGTTGCGAACGGCACCCAGCGCAAGCAGATTGAGGGTGCGGTGCGCTACGCTCAGAATCTGCTGGCCCAGCGCGGCCTAGACATTAAAACTGCAGACCTGCAGGCAATTCTGTGGTATCCTGAGAAAGAGCTGTGGGGTGCGCTGACAAGCGCGCTGGCGGTTGACGAGGACGGTGATCCTGTTGTCTTGCCAAGCCCCCTCAACGAGAGCTATGACACCGCGTTCACACGCATCCTGACGGGAGAAGGCTATGACACAAGCAAGCAAGGAACTGCGGGAGCTGCAGTTGGAGGAAGCGGATCAGGAGCCGTCGCTGGAGGCGATGCTGCCGGAGCTGGATCTGTCGGACCCCAAGACGGCGGGCTGGTTGGGCAAGATGGCGGAGCAGGCACTGGCCCAGCAGACCGCCTCACGTTTAACCAAGACGGAGTTGAACCGACCAGAGACGGAAGAGGACGGCCTGCGGGCGGGAGCCTTGCGCCGCTTGAAGGCGCGCCTACAGTCAGAGGCGCTACAGGGCCAGACCCCCGCCTCGTCGCCGTCGCCGAAAGCTATGCCAGCGCCAACGGAATAAGCCTTACGCGGCAGGCAGAGTACGCCGAGGTTGATCCTGAGCGCGGCGCGCGGATCGCCGATGCCTATGAGGCGATGCTGGACGACCCGCGAGATCCAGCGGTCAAAGAAGCCTATCAAAACCTGATTGCGCAGACCACCGCCCACTTTACCCGGATCGGCGAGGGGCTTTACGCCTTCACCGCCGAGGGCGATCCCAATACCGGTGTGATCATCGGCGATGACAGCGTCGTGGTGATCGAGGCGCAGGCCACTCCGCGTCTGGCGCGCAAGGTGATCGATTGCATCCGCTCGGTCACCGACAAGCCGCTCAACCATGTCGTTCTGACCCATTATCACGCCGTGCGCGTCTTGGGAGCCAGTGCCTACGGTGCGCGCGAAATCATCATGTCCGACCGGGCGCGCGGCATGGTTGCGGAACGCGGCGCCGAAGATTGGGTCCGGTCGGCCTGGCTCTGGCCGTCGATCTGGCCCAACAGGGTATCGCGGTCACAGTTCTGGACGACAATAACACCGTCTCGGTCGGCAGCCGGGCGATCTGCTGGTCCAAGCGCAGCCTCGAGATTCTGGACCGTCTCGGCGTGGGCGAGCAATGCCTTGCCAAGGGCGTGATCTGGAAAGTTGGCCGCACCTATCATCGCGAAAACGAGGTCTTCAACTTTGACCTGCTGCCTGAATCTGGCCACAAGATGCCCGCTTTCGTCAACCTGCAGCAATACTATGTCGAAGACTTTCTGACCCAGCGCGCCATCGCCCTCGGCGTGAATCTGCGCTGGATGAACAAAGTCACCGGGCTGACCCAGATGCCCGATCATGTGGCACTGCAGATCGGCACGCCCGACGGGCCCTATGATCTGACCGCCGATTGGGTCATCGCTGGCGACGGCGCGCGCAGCCCGGTGAGGGGCCTTCTCGGTCTGGACTTCGACGGCGAGTTGTTCGAGGAACGCTTCTTGATTGCCGATATCAAGATGCAGGCCGACTTCCCCTCCGAACGCCGGTTCTGGTTCGAGCCGGACTTTCACAACGGCCAATCCGCCCTTTTGCACAAACAGCCTGACGATATCTACCGCATCGATCTGCAACTGGGCTGGGACAGCGATCCCGAGGTGGAAAAGCGGCCCGAGCGGATCATTCCGCGCATCGAAAAAGGTGGTGGGGCAAAAGGATTTCACGCTGGACTGGACCTCGATCTATACCTTCCAATGTCGCCGCCTGCAGAAATTCGTCCATGACAGGGTGATCTTTGCAGGCGATTCCGCCCATGTCGTCTCGCCCTTCGGCGGGCCGGGCGGCAACGGAGGCCTGCAGGATGTGGACGCCTTGGGCTGGCGTCAGGCCGCCGTCATCAAGGGGCAGGCAAGTGCTGCGCTGCTGGCGGCCTACGACCGCGAACGCTGCTTTGGCGCGGATGAAAACTTGCTGAACTCCTCCCGCTCGACGCGGTTCATGTCGCCCGCCGCCGGGGCCGAGCGATTGTTTCGAGATGCCGTTCTGGCGCTCACGGCTAGGGCCGATTTCGCGCGCCCCATGGTCAATTCCGGGCGCCTTTCGCGACCCTGCATTTATCCGGTTGGCGGGCCCGATGATCCCGCCCTGCCCGCCGATTCCCGCCCAGGAGCCGTCGCGCCCGACGCTCCCCTCGCGGATAGCTGGCTCAGCAAAGCTTAGGACGGCGCCAGACGGTACTGGCGCTAAACGGCACTCTGCCAGAGTGCGGTCTGCCGGTCCTGCGCCCAGATCTGAACGCAGATCTCGTGCAGCGCTACTTGGGCGCCGCGCCGCAGGCAATCTACCTGATCCGCCCTGATCAAGTCATCGCCGCAACTTGGACGCAGGCAGATTCGGCGGCAATCCGTGCCGCAACTACCGCGATTTGGGAGGAAACTGATGCCATTGATCACCGCGCCAAATCTGGCCGACCCCGACGGCGCTTATGCCGCGCTTTTGGCCCGCCACAAGGGGCTGAGCGAGCCAGAATCCGCGGCCCTCAACGCTCGGCTTATCTTGATCCTGATGAACCATCTGGGCGACCAGGCAGTTCTGGAAGAGGCGCTGGATCTGGCCATAGTCGCGTGTTAACGACACAAGCAAAGACCGCCGTCTCGAGTTTGGGAGGCCCTTGCGTGCGCCAAGGTTCAGCTTCACCTTCCTCCATAACAAGAACGGACAAGACTAATCCGAACGAGAACGATTTTCCTTCGAAAAATCTGATCCTCGACCGTTGGCGCCGAATTTTCGAAGGAAATTCGTTCCGCTTACCTCGCGGCCTTGCAGGAACGGCCCAAAATTTCCTAGAGTTTGGCCACCTTGTCGCCCAGCACGACGATCCCGTCCTGTTCAACCGAACAGAACAACCCGCGGAGCCTATAGGGCCTGTTATCGCAGGTACGGACCCAATCATAGGCGGCCTTGCCGAGGCGAACCTTCCACTTGGCGCAGCCATCGTTCGGCTCGTCGCTAACGCGCAAAACAGCGGTGCCGACCTGAAGTAGCGTGCCCGTGGGCAGGTTGGCGTAGCTGAGGTCCAGATCGACAGCGATGTTATCGCCGGGATGCGCGCGCGGAGTGCGGCCTTGCCAGACCAGATCCAGCACGCGTGACGACATGATACTGACCTGATTGCGCGGATCGGGGCTGCCGTCCTCCAGCATCAGCCAGGGGCGCGAGGCTTCGAAATCGCCGACCACCCCAACCGCGCGGTTAAAGCTCAGCTGGTCCGGAAAGTTACGCTGGTTCGGCTTTGGCCGGGCGCAAAGCAGGCGTATCTCGCCGCCCGTCTGCGGCGCGGCCAGAACCTTAGGCAGGGCTGCGGCAAGGGCTGCGGCGTCGGTGAAGTCAGCTGTTTTGTCGATCATGGTGACAACTCCTTCGAGGTGGAGGGGGCTAGGCGGGTCAGGTGCTGGTGGCGGGCATTGCAGCTGTTGCAGCCAGACGGTTGAACTGAAAGGGCGGCAGGCAGAGCCTCGCTGCCGCCACCCCCGATCGAGAACAGCGGCACGGCCAGAACGAGGGGTGCCAAAGCCAGACCGGCCCCGATCCCAATCTGCCAGTGCGGTTTCATTCCGCCGCCCTGCGCCATTGAGAGGGCAACTCGGCACCAACGTCGATCTTTTCATGCTGCATCGGCAGGTCGATATCCACGGCGCGGTCCAGTTCCTGCGCATAGCGGTGCCCGGCATATGTGGCGGCGGCGATAATCGCGGGGGCCTCGCAATCACCGATCCGAGCGAGGCTGAAGGGCAAAGTGCCTTCGTCGCCCGCATTGCGCAGGGCATAGTAAAGATCATCAACTGGCGCGCGCTGGCCGACAAGGACAAGGCGCAGCGCCGTCAGGATCCGCTCTCGCCCCGAATGCACGCAGGCCAGCGTCAGGTTTTCGCCGTCGAACCAATTCAGCTTTTGCGCAGGGATCAACTCGATCCCGAGGCCCATCAAATGGCACGGCACACGCTCGCCCTCGCCCGTCTTTTCGGACCATTGCGAGACCCGGTCATCGGGAGTGACCAGCGTCACCTCTAGCCCGGCCTTGCGCAGCCGTTCCGCGATGACCCCGCCCATATAGTAGCCATCGGCGTCATAGACCACGGCCCGGCCCACCGGCAGCTTGCCTTCCATGATGTCGTCGGGGGTCAGCACCTCGGTGGCCGGATCGGCAATCGGGGCAAATCGCTTGCCGTCGAAAAGATCGCGCCGCCAGCGGGCGCCGGCTGCGATCACCACATGATCGGCGCCAAAATCCATCACATCCTGCGCGGTCAACCGGCTTTCAAGGTAGACATCGACATTCGACATCTTTTGCAGTTGCTGCACGCGGTAGTCGCGCACGCGGACGTATTCGCTCATCCCCGGCAAGGCCGCCTCGCGGGTCACGCGCCCGCCTAAAACCCGCCCCGCCTCGGCCAGCGCCACCCGGTAGCCGCGCGCACCAAGGGCACGAGCCGCCTCAAGCCCCGCAGGTCCCGCACCAACCACCAGCACCAAGCTGTCCGAAGCCGCAGGCGCGATCTTTTCGGGGTGCCAACCCTGGCGCCATTCCTCGCCCATCGTCGGGTTTTGGGTGCAGCGGATCGGCACCGCCAGGCTGTCACCAGAATAACAGACATTGCAGCCGATACATTCGCGGATATCCTCGGGGCGGCCTTCTTCGATCTTTTTGGGCAAGAACGGATCGGCGATCGAGGGCCGTGCCGCCCCGATCAGATCGGTAAGCCCGGATTTCACCATCCGCACCATCGTGTCGGGCGAGGTATAGCGGCCCACCGTCACCACGGGCTTTGTGGTGACAGATCGGACCCATCTCATGTAGGGCTCCAACGCGCCTTCCTTGACGAACCGCGATGCACCCATTTCCAGCGAATAGTCCTGGATATTAATGTCCCAAAGGTCCGGCATTTCGGCCATCATGGCGAACATCTCTTGCCGTTCGCCAAGGACCGGCTGGCCGTCCTCGCCCGTTTCGGCATCGGCGGCAAAGCGGACGACGACGCCGCAGCG
>CAIYZT010000200.1 GCA_903930735.1 uncultured Paracoccaceae bacterium
GCCGGAATCCTTCTTGGTCCCCGCTATCATTTCGATCTGACCCGTCCGGGCATTGGCCTTTTCGGCGGCTATCCTTATGAGGCCGCCTTGCCAGTTGTCAGCCTTTCTCTGCCCGTCGTGCAGGCCCGCGCGGTGATGCCGGGCGAGATGGTCGGCTATAGCGCGACCTGGACCCCCGAGGCCCCGTCGATGATCGCTACCGTCCTCGGCGGTTATGCCGACGGGATTATGCGTACCCTGTCCAACCGCGCCGTTCTGTGGGACGGCGATACGCCGTGCCCCATTGTTGGGCGTATTTCGATGGACGCGGTCACGGTGGATATCAGCCATCTGGAAACCATCCCCCGCAGTCTGGATCTGCTTGGCCCCCATCAAAAGATCGATGATCTGGCTCAAACCGCCGGGACGCTCGCTTATGAGCTGCTCACCAGCCTCTCCTCCCGGCTCGAGCGGCGCTATGTCGAGGGCGGCGTATGATTGGCACGCTGCAAAACGGTCTCGCCGCTATTGGCCGTCCAGCGCTGGATGGGCTTGCGGCGATTGGCCGGATCACTCTCTTCGCTTTTTCCGTCGTCTCCCACCTGCTTCGCCCCCCCTTCTACCCGCGCGAGTTTCTCACCGCCCTCGTGCAGATCGGCTGGTTTTCTCTGCCCATGGTCGGCCTGACCGCGCTCTTCACCGGCGGCGCTTTGGCGCTGCAGATCTACTCCGGCGGCTCACGTTTCAACGCCGAGGCCGTGGTTCCCTCTATCGTCGCCATCGGCATGGCGCGCGAGCTTGGGCCTGTTCTGGGCGGCCTCATGGTCGCGGCCCGCGTTGCCTCGTCCATCGCCGCCGAAATCGGCACGATGAAGGTGACCGAGCAGATCGACGCCCTTGTCACCCTTTCAACTAACCCGCTGAAATACCTGGCTGTTCCCCGTGTTCTGGCCGCCACTCTGGCGGTGCCGGTCCTCGTGGCCATCGGCGACAGCATCGGGATCATGGGCGGCTGGCTGGTCGGCATCACGCGGCTCGATTTCAATTCCGCCGTCTATATCGCCAATACCGTCGATTTTCTGGAGTTCTGGGACGTCGCCTCGGGCCTCGTCAAAGGCGCGGTCTTTGGCTTTATCGTCGCGCTGATGGGCTGCTATTTCGGCATGAATTCGGGGCGAGGTGCCCAAGGCGTCGGGGCCGCCACCAAATCGGCCGTGGTCGCCGCCTCGATCATGATACTCGCCGCCAACTACCTGCTGACAGAGGCGTTTTTCACCTCATGATCACGCTCAGCGATGTCCACAAAAGCTTTGGTCCGAACCGCGTGCTATGCGGCATCAATCTGAGCATCGCCAAGGGCGAAAGCCTGGTGATCATCGGCGGGTCGGGCACTGGCAAATCGGTGCTGCTCAAATGCATTCTGGGGCTGGTGCGGCCTGACAAGGGCATCATCACGCTCGACGGCCAAGATGTTACCCGCGCCGACCGCGATGCTTTTCTGGCCCGTTTCGGCATGCTCTTCCAAGGCGGCGCGCTGTTTGACAGCCTGCGGGTCTGGGAGAATGTCGCCTTTAGCCTGCTGCGCGGCCGCGCGGCCCTGCCCGCCGATCAGGCCCGCGAAATTGCCATCGAAAAGCTGCGCCGCGTGGGTCTAAAGCCAGCCACCGCCGATATGTTCCCGGCCGAGCTTTCGGGCGGCATGCAAAAGCGCGTCGGCCTTGCCCGCGCCATCGCTGCCGAGCCCGAGGTGATCTTTTTTGACGAGCCGACGACCGGGCTCGATCCGATCATGGCCGGGGTGATCAACGCGCTGATCCGCGAGATCGTGGTCGAAATGGGCGCCACCGCCATGACCATCACCCATGACATGACCTCGGTCCGCGCCATCGCGGACAAGGTCGCGATGCTGCATGACGGACTGATCCGCTGGAGCGGGCCGGTTGGCGATCTGGACAGCACCCCAGACCCCTATGTGCAGCAATTCATCCATGGCCGGGCACAAGGGCCAATCGAATCCGTCCGTTAGGCCTTGGCGGCGGCTTTTGCCCAGCCTGAACCCGCGCCCAGATTGATGCAATTTGGGAAACAACGCCCGCTTTTCCCCTGACATTTTTTCCCGATTCTCCAGAGAAATTAATTTTCATTACATGGACCCGCAAAGTTTTATTTTGCTGCGCTCGCCCTCGGCTATCTGCCCTGGCCGACCTTTTCGATCTTTTTCGGCACCTATGCCGTCCCACAAGCCGGGATGTGGGTGCAGATCGCGCTGACCGCGCTTTGCGTCATCCTGCTGATTTTCCTGCCCGCCAATGTCCGCATCAGCCGGCTTGAACGTAGCCACCGCTGTTTTTCGATGGGGATGGAGGATGTCTCGCGCGCCTACCGCATCGCCCGTGCTAGCGACCGTGCCAGGGTTTTCTAGCTGTCGGGCTAGTTTGACGCGATGCGCGCCCGGCTCGATCACCTCAGCAAACACCCCGACCTTTCGCAGATGGAGCCCGAATTGCTGCAACAGCGCCAGGAAGAGGCCCATACCCTGTCCGAACGCATCGCTCTTGCCGCGCAGATCTGCGACGAATTGCGCCGCTGGATGGCCGACATCGAGGCGGAAGAGCATAAAAACCATCAGCAAATCAAGCTTCTCGAGGCCGATTTGAACGAAGTCCTGCCCGCCTTGGGCTATTCGATCGACCCGCCAAGCGAGCCTATCGAAGACAATTTCGTGACCCTGCCCATGTCGCTGAAAGATCCGTCTCAGGGACTAAACCGGGAAACCGCGCATTAACTTTTACCTTTGGCTGCGTGCCGGAAAAACAAAGCAGCGGTCCCGGCGGATCATCAGCCAAAGCGCTGATCCCGGCTTTGGCAGAAACACCCCCGGCACAGTCGCAAACAGCGGCAAGCCATCCGCCTCCAGCACAAACTCAACCAGGCTTTCATGCCCCAAAAACCGCGCGCGCTGCACCAATCCGCGCGCCGCCGTGCCCTCGCTGGCCGTGGGGCTGGGCCCGCGCCCGGCACGGTCAAAATCGATGCGCAGATGCTGGGGGCGGATGACAATCTCGACCTTCGTGCCGTCGCTATGGCCCGGCGTCAGAAACGAGCCAAAGGCGGTTTCAGTCAGCGCGCCTTGCGATATCCCTTTTATAATATTGATATCGCTGAAAAATGCAGCAGAAATCGAATCCACGGGATTGTTGTAGATGGTGTAGGGCGCGCCGCGCTGCACAATCTGACCGGCCCGCATCAGCAAAATCTCGTCGGCCATGCGCATCGCTTCTTCGGGCTCATGGGTGACCAACAGCACCGCCGCGCCCTCGTCCTTCAGCACCGCGAGCGTGGTGTCGCGGATCTCGTCGCGCAAACGGTTGTCGAGGCCGGAAAACGGCTCGTCCATCAGCATTATCCGGGGTCGCGGCGCAAGGGCGCGCGCAAGGGCCACGCGCTGCTGCTCGCCGCCCGACAGCTCATGCGGGAACTTGGCACCAAAGCCGGTCATGTTGACCTTTTCCAGCAGTTCTCCGACCCGCTGCGTGCCTGCGCTCCGTTCCGACCGGCCCCGAGGCAGGCCAAATCCGACGTTGTCGGCCACCGACAGATGCGGAAACAAAGCGAAATCCTGAAACATCAGCCCGATGCCGCGCTCTTCGGGCTGCTTTTGGATGGTCTCGCCAAAAACCTCGGCCCCGTCGATTGCGATCCGCCCCTGATCGGGCCAATCGACCCCCGCAATCAGCCGCAAAGCCGTGGATTTACCGCAGCCCGAGGGTCCCAAAAGGCACGAGACTTGCCCCGGCTCGATGGAAAACGAGACGTCGCGCACCACATCGATCCCGCCGAACCCGCGGGTCAGATTTTCAACACTCAGGCGCGGCGCGGACATCAAGATTACCTGATAGATTTTCTAGGACATTGACTATCAGCCCGCCAGTCACCCCGCAAGCGCCCGCTTTGCACGGATTTCCAATGGACCAGTCCCGCGTCAAAGCGTGGCATTAATCGCGCCGCCGTCCATCAAGATGTTCTGCCCGACGATAAAGCCCGCGTGCTGACTGCACAAAAACGCGCAGGCCGCACCAAACTCTTCGGCCGTTCCATAGCGGCGCGCCGGAATATCGGCCATCCGCAAGGCCCGCGCCGCATCCATGCTAATCCCCTTTGACGCCACAACCCCACCGTCCAAGGCCGCCGCGCGGTCGGTATCATGGATGCCGGGCAGCAGATTGTTGATGGTAACGCCACTTGGCGCGACCTGCCGCGCGGTGCCGGCCACAAAGCCGGTCAGCCCGGCCCGCGCCGCATTGGACAGGCCCAGTTGCGCAATCGGCGCCTTGACCGATTGGCTGGTGATATTGACCACCCGCCCCCAGCCCCGCGCGATCATCCCCGGCATCAGCGCCTGCATCAGCGCGATCGGGGTCAGCATATTGGCGTCGATGGCGCGGATGAAATCCTCGCGCGACCAGTCGCTCCACAGGCCGGGGGGCGGGCCGCCCGCATTGGTGACCAGAATATCGGCCCCCTCTGCCGCGCGCAAAATCGCGTCCCGCACCTGCCCTTGGGTGATGTCCCCCGCCACCGTGACCACCTGCACCCCAAACCGGGCGCGGATTTGGGCGGCGGTCTCCTCCAGCGCTGCGGATCCACGCGCGTTAAGCACCAGATCAACCCCTGCCTCGGCCAAGGCCATCGCGCAGCCACGCCCAAGGCCCTTTGACGAGGCGCTGACCACTGCTTTCTTGCCCTTTATCCCCAGATCCATTTTTCCTCCGATCTTTGCTACGAATTGACACCAGATTTCACGCATTTAGATGGTAAGTGCAATCAACTGAGCCCTCCCTCGTGCAATCCGCGCCATTTGTGCAAAGTTTGGGGCCGCAGATATCCACCATAGGGGCCGCAATGACCGCACTCATGCTACCCGCCAGCCCCGCACAGGTTTGCCTGCTTTTGCGTGCTGAAGACATTTACGTCTCGCATGGCGTGAACCTCGGCGATCCGATTGATGCGCCAGAGGCGGTTGAACTGGGGGACAGCTACGAGCTTGAGGAGGATGCCGCCCCCTTGCGGCTGGTCCTGTCGGCGCCCGATGAGGGCATGCAAACCGTCGGCCCGGGCTCGGAAATTGGCCAGCCGGGGGCGAAGGTGATTCTGGAGGGCACCTATACCCTGATGTCCGATGACGGCGACCGGGTGCAGCTGCTGGTCTTGCATATTGAAGGCGGCGAGCGGTTGGTCCTGCCCCTGTCCCCGCTTGCGCCGCACAACCCTTATACTCTGATATGCGTTGAAAAGGCCCAGAAAAACCGCCAATTGGCCGATCTGATCTGCCTGTCTTTCGGCAGAGGCACCATGATCACCATGGCCAGCGGCGAGCAGCGGGCGATTGAACACCTGCGCCCGTCGGACCGGATACTGACCCGCGATCACGGCGTGCAGGATCTGCGCTGGGTCGGGCAAGCAAGGATGAAAGCCGCCGCCGCCTTTGCCCCCGTGGTCATCGTCGCGGGCGCTTTGGGCAATTCGGGCGATCTGGTCGTCGGTCAGCATCACCGGATTTTCCTGTACCAGCGCCAGAAAATCGCGGGCCTGAGCACTTCGGAAGTCCTCGTTCAGGCCCGCCATTTCGTCGATGGCACCCGCGCCTATCTGCGCGAAACCGGCTACATCGACTATTTCAGCCTGATCTTTGACCGCCACGAGATCATCTATGCCGAAGGCGTGCCGGTCGAAAGCCTTATGGTTTGCGATGCAACGGTGCAGCGCTTGGCCCCCGAGATTGCCGATGCCCTGCGCGTGCAATTCCCCGAGTTGACCCATAATCCGCATTTTGGCACCGAGGCGGGACGTCAATATCTGGATCAGATCGTGCAGGATCTGGACTCGCGCCACACCCGCTGAGCGGTCTGCAACGCGGCTGACTATCCCCATCGCCTGCTCGGGTCGGCCCCATCGGCTGGACGGCCCCCCTCCAATCGGATAAAGCCCGCGCATGTCCAACCCTGCCCCCCCCCTCCCTCCCGAAATCTCGCGTCGCCGGACCTTTGCGATCATCTCGCACCCGGATGCGGGCAAAACC
>CAIYZT010000201.1 GCA_903930735.1 uncultured Paracoccaceae bacterium
GAAACCCCAAGCCCGACGGCAATCTGACCAGGCGTCTCGCCGCCCTGCCTCCGGGCGACAATCAACGCTCGCATCTTTGGCGTGGTTTTGGCATTCTTGTGAATGTTCACGGGCTGTCTGCTGAAGATTGTGCTGCGTCGCAAACACCACCCTCACCAGTCTCAGCCCGTGAACAACCTATTGAGACGTTACAGCTAGAGCGGCGCGAAACCGCCGCGGGCCGGGTCGTATTGCTCCAGCATGCCCTCGCCGGTATCGGTCCAAAGGCCATGCAGGGTCAGCCGGTCAGCCTCGACCGCAGAGCGCACAAAGGGAAATGTCAACAGGTTTTCTAGGCTGACCACTACCGCCTCTTTTTCCAGCGCGTGCAGGATTTGATCCTTGGGCAGATCTGCGACCCGCTGAAATCCGGGGCGCAGGATATCCATCCAGCGGCCCACAAAACTGGTCTTTTCCTCCAACTCGGGCGCAAGACCGCAGCACATGTCATGGCAGCCCTTTACCCCGCCGCAATTGGAATGGCCCAGCACCACGATATGCGCGACCCCCAGCGAGGTGACCGCATATTCGACCGCTGCCGAGGTACCATGCCGCTCGCCATCCGGATTATAGGGCGGCACCAGACTGGCGATATTGCGGTGGATAAAGAACTCGCCTTCATCCGCGCCAAAGATCGAGGTGACATGTACCCGGCTGTCACAGCACGAAATCACCATGGCGCGCGGGTGCTGCCCGCTTTGCGCCAGGCGCCGGTACCAGGCCTTGTTTTCATGATAGGCCGTTGCACGCCAACCCTGAAAGCGTTGAACCAAATAGGCGGGCAGCGGTTTGACATGGTTCATGGCGAGGGTCCTTTGGTCAGGCTTCAGCGCGGCGATGATAGGGGTGTATGCGGCATTTGCAGAAAATTCGAGAGCTTTCCTTTGGGCGGGGAAACCAAATCTTTAGGATGGCGGAGCATGGTGGGGACGGGTGTGCTGAAAGGGTGTGTGTAATGCCGACTGAAAATGTATTTGTCCTTCTGCCGAAGGACAAGGTCCGGCACGATGCCGGTCCGATCTCAACGATTTACCGAAATCTCGACACGGCTTCAGCCGATCAGATCGTCACGCGCGCGCTGGGCGAGCTGGCGATGTCGATGTCCAGCCTCGCCGATCAGGTGCGCCTGCGCGATCTGACCGATCTGAACCGGCAGTTGCGGCGCTTGCAGCGGATGGCCGAGAATCTGGGCCTGGTAAGTTTCGAGCAGGTCTGCGGTGATGTGCGGGCCTGTCTGGACACCGGCGATGTGACGGCCTTTGCCGCGGTTTGGGCAAGGCTGCTGCGGGTTGCCGAGCGGTCCTTGACGCCCGAAAAGTCCTGGGAGGGGCTTAATCAGATCTAGGGCGGCTCTTCGGGGGACTTTCAAGCGCGTTGTGATGCGGTTAGGCTCTGAACACCCAAGGCTGCCGCCCTTCTCGCCACAAGGATCCCAATGCGCCCCGAATTTGCCCCTGATGATGCCGCCTCACGCGCGCTGGTTCTGCTTGCGCCCGATCAATTGGCCGAATGGCGGGCGGGACTGGACGCGCCCGCGCGGCGCTGGATCGAAGAGACCGGGTTCGAGGCGGCTCCGGGCGACGTGCGGCTGATCCCGGGGTCGGACGGCGCCGTGCAGTCTGCGGTCGCGGGCCTCGGCTCCGCGCAGGCCCGTGCGAGGGGGCGGTTCTTTGTCGCCAAGGTGATGGCCGGACTGCCCGCAGGTGCTTGGCACCTTCAAGATACGCTTTCCCCCCATGACCAATCCGAGGCGGCGCTGGCCGCCCTTTTGGGCCAATACCGGTTCGACCGCTACCGCCCCGGTTCAAAAGCTGGGGCCCCGGCCCTGCTCAAGGCCCCAACGGCCGTCGATGCGCAGCGGCTTCTGGCCATGGCATCGGGCGAGTTTCTGACCCGCGATTTGATCAATACCCCTGCCGAGGACATGGGCCCCGCGCAGTTGCAGGCCGCGATGCAGGCGCTGGCGGACCGGTTTGACGCTGATCTAAAGGTGAGCGAAGGCGAGGATCTGCTCGCCCAAAACTTTCCCCTGATCCATGCCGTTGGCCGCGCCAGCACCCGCGCGCCGCGCCTGATGGACATGCGCTGGGGCCAGTCGGGGCCGAGGCTGACCCTCGTCGGCAAGGGGATTTGTTTTGACAGCGGCGGTCTGAACATCAAGCCTTCTTCCGGCATGTCCTTGATGAAAAAGGATATGGGCGGGGCAGCGACGGTTCTGGGGCTGGCGCAGATGATCATGCAGCTGGACCTGCCGGTGCGGCTGCGGGTGCTGGTGCCGGCGGCGGATAACATGATCGCGGGCAATGCCTTGCGCCCAAAGGATATCATCACCTCGCGCAAGGGTCTGACCGTCGAGGTCAACGATACCGATGCCGAGGGGCGGTTGGTTCTGGCCGACGCGCTGGCCTATGCGGTTGAGGAAGAGGTGGATGCGGTCATCTCGATGGCCACGCTGACCGGGGCGGCGCGGGTCGCCGTGGGGCCGGATCTGGCGCCCTATTTCAGCGATGATGCGGGGATGGTGCGCGCGCTGGAGGTGGGGGCGCAGGCGGGATTCGATCCGGTCTGGCGGCTGCCCTTTCATACCCCTTACGAGCATATCATCGAGCCGGGTATCGCGGATCTGGACAACGCGCCGGGTTTTGGCTTTGCCGGTTCGGTCACGGCGGCGCTGTTTTTGCGGCGGTTTGTTGGCACGGCGCGCTACATGCATTTCGACATTTATGGGCATATCCCCGCCGATCTGCCGGGGCGGCCCAAGGGCGGCGCCGGCCAGGGCGCGCGGGCCCTGCTGCTGGGCCTGCCCAAGATGTTGGGGATTTGAGGGGTGGACGCGCGGCAATATCCTGCAACGGCGCGGGTGGCGCATCGGTCTTTGTCGGGGCAAACCAGCCTGCCGCTGACGGATGGCGCGGACAGGTGCGTCGCTGTCGCTCTGGCCGATCTGCTGAACGCGCCGGGCGGGGCGCGCGAGCGGCAGCTAGGCTTTGGCGAAGGCTTTGTAGTGATAGATCTGGACCGCGGCCATGCCTTTGGCTTTGCGAAAAAAGATAGCTATTGCGGCTGGCTGCCTGAGGCGGCGCTGGGCCCGACTTTTGAGCCGACGCATTGGGTGGCGACGCCGGGCACGCATTCCTATGAGGGGCCCAAGGTGCATCGCCGCGAGGGGATGGCGCTGTCGCTTGGCGCGCGCCTGCGGGTGACGGGCCAAGCGCAGGGCTGGGCCGAAACGCCCATAGGATTTGTCCCTGCGCCCCATCTTTTGCCTATGGGAGAGGTTCTGCGCGATCCGGTCACCGTCGCCGAGGGGTTCGTGCAGGTGCCCTATCTTTGGGGCGGCAATTCGCGGGCGGGTTTGGATTGTTCGGGGCTGGTGCAGATGGCGCATCTGGCCTGCGGGCTCCCCTGCCCCGGCGACAGCGATCAGCAGCAAGCCATGGGCGCGGCGCTGCCGGGAACGGCGGCGCTTCGGCGCGGGGATCTGCTTTTTTGGCGCGGGCATGTGGCGCTGGTCGTGGACGGGCAAAGGCTGATCCACGCCAATGGCCATTCGATGTCGGTCGCCTATGAGCCGATGGGGAACTGCATCCAGCGCATCGCAGCGCAGGGCGGCGGGCCGGTCACGCATCGGCGTCGGCTACAGGCAGCGTGAAACGGGATCACTCGCCTAAAGCGCGGATCAGCTTGCGCTCCAGCACCCGCAGCACTGCTACCAGGTCATGGCCGCGGCGCAAGACCTGTCCGCCCTCGCCGATCACGGCGTAAATGCCCTGCTTTGCCCGCAGCTTGGGGCGCTTTTCAACACGGTATAAAGGGTTCTCGGCCGTGCGGCGAAAGATGGAAAATACCACCACCTCGGGCAGCGCCGCGATACCGTAATCGCGCCATTCGCCCGCCGCAACCATGCGGCCATATACCGCAAGGATCATCCCCATCTCCTTGCGATCAAAACTGACCCGCTCCGGCTGCGGGGAATTTAGCTGCAAAGGGGTCGGCGACTGGACCGTCATAAACCCAGATTATCGCCGCCCTAGGACAAATCAAGCGTTTTGCGCAAAGGCCCCCGCAAGCCGCAATTCGCCAGTGGTAAAGCCGCGCCAGTTCTTTTGCACCGCAGGCAGCCGCTTTTGCGCCAGCGGATGCGCGGCATCCAGCGCCCCGACGCGGACCAAAAGCGAAACTAGTGCCGCCTGCGAGGCGCGCTCATTACCGTCTTCGATCTTCAGCGCGATGCCCAGTTTCTGATCGGGCAGAATCGCGACATAGACCGCCTCGGCCCCACCCTTTAGCGCAACACGGCCGCCCATGGCGCGCATCAGTTCGGTGCAGGCCCGGCCCTCGCCCGCCACAAGATCGGGATGCTTGGCCATGGCGCGGGTCAGGCGGTGCATGGCACGCTCGCGGGTGTTGCCGCCCTCAGGCGCCACCGCATAACGCGACATCGCGCGGGCAATCGAGCCGACCGAAGTTGCGAAATTCGGGGCCGAGCAGCCGTCGATCCCCCAGCCTGAAATCGCCTCGTCGCCGACCTCTTCGACAGCGGCGCGGATCGCCTTCTGCAGCGGATGGTCGATCTCGATGTATTCGGATCCGCCCTTGATATGCTTGTTCACCGTCACAAAGCCGGAGTGTTTGCCGGAACAGTTGTTGTGCAACTGGCAGGGCGCTTCATGGGCCCGCACCAGACGGTCACCCTCGGCGCGGTCCGAAGGTTCATGCGCGCCGCAGCGCAGGTCAGACTCGCCCAGACCGATCCCCGCCAGCCAAGTCCGCGCAAGATCCACATGCAGATGCGCGCCTTCGTGGCTGGCGCAGGCCAGCGCCAGTTGCGCCTCGGTCAGACCAAAGGCATCTGCCGCCCCGGATTCGATCAAGGGCAACGCTTGCATCATCTTGGCCGAGGAGCGCGGAAAGATGATCCGCCCCGGATCGCCCCATGCCTGCACGATCTGCCCGGCCTCATCGCAGATCACCGCATGGCCCCGATGGGTGCTTTCCAGCAGCCCGCCACGCCACAACTCGACCATCTCTTGTGCACCGGCCATGTGGCCCCCCCCTAACAATGCGCGAAAATCTGCCCAGAGGGCTTTCGCGCATTGGGCTTTTTCGATTAAGCATGGGATATCGAGTGAAACTGCTGTGCGCCAGCTTAATTCGGCGACAGCAGAAAAACCGGGCAGAACCCGGTGAGCCAAAAGTGCTTGGAGGCCTGATGACGATGAACGCTTGGATCATGCGAGGCGCGGTAGTGGCGCTGGTATTGGGGATCGCCCCAGTGATGACGTCGGTGATGACGTCGGTAGCGATGGCGCAGGAATCGACCAATCTGGTCACCACGACCACGGATTGGAGCGTTTTCGTTGAAGACAATCCCAAGGAATGCTGGGGCGTGACCATTCCCAAAGAGACGGTGAACACCCGCGACGGGCAGCCGGTCTTGGCCAAACGCGGCGATATCTTGCTCTTCGTGACCTATCGCCCCGGTCAGCCGGGCGAAGTATCCTTTACCGGCGGCTATCCCTTTGCGGGCGGATCGACCGTCGCGATGAACGTCGACGGCACCACTTATGATCTGTTCAGCGACGGCGAATGGGCTTGGCCGGGAACGCCCGAGGATGACGCCAATATCCTGGCCGCGATGAAAAATGGGTCCAGCGCTGTCATGACCGCGAAGTCGAGCAAGGGTACCCAGACGCAGGACACTTTCAGCCTGCGCGGCTTTACCGCCGCGATGGAAGAAGCCTCCAAACGCTGCCAATAACCCGCGATATGCCTAGCCCCGCCAAGGGGCCGGGCATTTGCAATCAGCGTGGTTTCGTTTTGTGAACTTATCCCCTATAGGACGGTCTTCTTAGCCCGGAACCTAGTGCCATGACCCAGATCAACGCGCCCGTCACCCCAGACGTCATGACCCTGCCACGCAAGCTGCCCGAGGGCGGCAAGATCAATATCGTCGGCCTGACCCGCGATCAGCTGCGTGAGGCCTTGATCACGGCGGGCACGCCCGAAAAACAGGTCAAGATGCGGCTCGGGCAGATCTGGCTGTGGATCTATCATTGGGGCGTGCGCGAGTTCAGCGATATGAGCAACCTCGCCAAGGATTACCGCGCCCTGCTGGCTGAGTATTTCGTGATCGAAGTGCCGCTGGTCGTGAACCGCCAGGTCTCGTCCGACGGCACTCGCAAGTATCTGGTCCGCATCGCCGGCGGCCACGAAGTCGAGGTCGTCTATATCCCCGAAGCAGGGCGCGGCACCTTATGCATCTCGTCGCAGGTGGGCTGCACGCTGACCTGTTCGTTCTGCCATACCGGCACGCAAAAACTGGTGCGCAACCTGACGGCGGGCGAGATCGTTGGCCAGGTAATGCTGGCGCGCGATGATCTGGCCGAATGGCAGCAGCCCGGCGCGCCCAAGAACGAGGTGCGGCTGTTGTCGAACATCGTTTTGATGGGCATGGGCGAGCCCTTGTACAATTTCGACAATGTGCGCGATGCGATGCATGTGGTGATGGACGGCGAAGGCATCGCGCTGGGCCGCCGCCGGATCACCTTGTCCACCAGCGGCGTGGTGCCAGAGATCGCGCGGGCGGCCACGGAAATCGGCTGCCTCTTGGCCGTCAGCTTTCACGCCACCACCGATGCGGTGCGCGATACGCTGGTGCCGATCAACAAGCGTTGGAATATCAAGGCCTTGCTGGACGAGCTGCGGGATTATCCCAAGCTGTCAAACTCCGAACGGATCACCTTTGAATATGTGATGCTGAAAGGCGTGAACGACAGCGACGCCGATGCCAAACGTCTGGTGCAGTTGATCAAGGGCATTCCGGCCAAGATTAATCTGATCCCCTTCAACGAATGGCCCGGTAGCCCCTATGAACGCTCGGACTGGGACCGGATCGAGGCTTTTGCCGACATCATCTACAACGCCGGCTATTCCAGCCCGATCCGCAAACCGCGCGGCGAGGATATCATGGCGGCCTGCGGGCAGCTGAAATCCGCAACCGAGCGCGGGCGGAAATCAGCGCGCGAGATCGCGGCTGAAACCGGGGCCTGAGGCTTTTCCCGAATGAGGGCAAAGCGGGTTGAGTGTAGATGCACTCACTGGAACTCGATCATCCCTCTTCCTGCATGACCTTCAATGCTCAACGCACCGCGCGCCGCATGGCAATGGCCCGCCTTCCTTGTCACGCTTTGGGGGGTGGCCATCGGCGCCCTTGCAAGTCTGGAATGGTTTCGGCAGGCCCCCCAGATCCCGTCCCGCTTCGGGCTGGCTGTGATGCTGCCGCCGAACGCCTCTTTGACGGTCTGGAGGTGCTCAAAGCGCCTGCACGCCTGTTTCGGTTCGCGCGATCTTGGGCTGATCATCCGCGCCCAGAGCTGGCGTGCTCTGGGGATGGTCTTTCTGTTTCTCTGGGCCTTGGAATCGCTACCGATCGCCTTTGCCCTGCCAGACATGATGCAATCCTTGCCGATGATCCCGATCCCGGCCTGCGGCCTTCCGCCTTTCATCATCCTGCATCTCATCGCTTGGATCAAACTGCGGCAGGAGGCCGCGCCGTAAACCGGCCGTTGGCGCGGGGCCGGCTCAGGTGACGCTGGACAATTCTGCTTCTGCATGGAATGTCTGACAATCTAGAGCAGCTAAAATGCTCCGAAGGCCAAACCTGTGGCCTGGCATAACGAAGGCAGGAAAGCCATTGATGCAAAAATTTGTGGAAGTTGAGCAGCCGCGCGATCCGCGCGAATGGGTACAAATTCTTGCGAAATATCGCGAACCGTCAACCTTCCGCTCGATCTGGGAACTGGTCGCGACCCTCGTTCCCTTTGTCGCGCTCTGGGCCCTCGCCTGGGCCAGCCTTTCGGTCAGCTACTGGCTCGCCTTTGCGATCGCGGTCCTGAACGGCGGCTTTCTGGTGAGGATTTTCGTCATTCAGCACGATTGCGGCCATTCCAGCTATTTCCGTAGCCGCGTGGCGGGCGATTGGTTGGGCCGGGTGCTGGGGGTTTTGACCCTGACCCCCTACGACGTCTGGCGCCGCTCGCATTCCATCCACCACGCGACGCATGGCAATCTTGACCAACGCGGCGTGGGCGACGTTCTGACGCTGACCGTCGCGGAATACCGCGCGCGCGGCAAGATGGGCAGGTTTCTGTACCGGCTTTACCGTAATCCGGTAGTGCTGTTTGTCTTGGGGCCCAGCTATCTTTTCATCCTTCAAAACCGCCTGCCCCTTGGGCTTATGAACCAAGGCTGGCGCTATTGGACCTCGGCCATGGGAACCAATGCCATCCTCGCGTTTGTCATCGGTCTGATGCTGTGGCTCGGCGGGCTGATGCCGGTGATCCTGATCTTCCTGCCGACCTCGATCATTGGGGCCACCATCGGCGTCTGGCTGTTCTATGTGCAGCACCAGTTTGAAACGACGCATTGGACAAAGAGCGACAATTGGCAGGTCCACGAGTCCGCGCTTGAAGGCTCCTCGCACTACGTCATGCCCGCGCCCCTGCGCTGGCTGACCGCGAATATCGGCATTCATCATGTGCATCACCTCTACAGCCGCATCCCGTTTTACCGCCTGACCGAGGTCCTGCGCGACCATGCCGATCTGGCCGAAGCGCAAAAGCTGACGATTCTGGAAAGCCTGAAGTCGGTACGCCTGCACCTGTGGGACGAGGCGTCGGGCCGTTTGGTTTCCTTCCGCGAAGCGCGGATGATGGCGCTGGCCGCCTGAACGGCGGCTTGCATAGCGGTGCCGTCCTGATACCTTGGGCGGCACCTTGATCACCCTGGATAACACCCTCGCCCGCCGCCTGTTTTTGCATCTGCATGCCCTCTCCGGTCCGCGCAGCGGCGCGGCCAAGGGCGCGGATCTGGCGGGTCTTGTGGGCCGGATCGGCTTTGTTCAGGTGGACAGCATCGCCACGGTCGCGCGAGCGCATCACATGATCCTGTGGTCCCGGCGCAGGGCCTATCGCCCCGAAGCGCTGAAATCACTTGTCGAGACCGACAAGTCCCTGTGGGAACACTGGACCCATGATGCCTCGATCCTGCCCATCGAGGTCTTTCCGCATTGGCGCCACCGCTTTGCCCGCTCCGAGGCGCGGATGCGCGAAAATTGGCAAAAATGGTTCCGCCCCGGTTTTGAAGAGCAGTTCAGCGCGATCCTTGCCCGCGTCCGCGATCAGGGCGCGCTGAAAACCTCGGACGTGGGCGAGGGCGAGGAACGCTCGAAAGGCGGCTGGTGGGATTGGCATCCGTCCAAAACCGCGCTGGAATGGCTTTGGCGGACCGGCGCGCTGTCGATCGTGCGGCGCGAGGGGTTTCACAAGGTTTATGATCTGACCGAAAGGGTCGTGCCCGAAACCCTGCGGCTGGCCGAGACAACGGTGGCGCAGACCATTGATTGGGCGATGCAATCGGCGCTGGACCGGCTTGGATTTGGCACCGGCAGCGAACTGGCCGGTTTCTACGATCTAATTTCGGTTGAAGAATCAAAAGCTTGGGTCAAATCCGCCCTGCAATCGGGACTGGTCGAAGAGGTACAGCTCCAAGGCGCGGATGGCGCAGTGCGCAAGTCCCTCGCGCGGCCGGGGCTCTATGAGCGTGCCCTTGCGGCGGGCGAGCCGGGCGCCGGGCTGCGGATTCTCTGCCCCTTTGACCCCGCCCTCCGCGACCGCAAGAGGGCGGAATTCCTGTTCGGATTCTATTACCGGATCGAGGTTTTCGTCCCCGAACCAAAGCGCATCTTTGGCTATTACGTTTTTCCGGTGCTGGAGGCGGGCCGCCTGATCGGCCGCATCGACGCCAAAGCCTACCGGGCCGAAAACACCTTGCGTGTCCGCGCCTTTTGGCCCGAAGCACGGGTGCCCTTGGGCCCCCGGCGGCTGGCCAAGCTTGAGGCCGAAGTGGCCCGCATGGCACGCTTTGCTGGCTGCGAAACCGTGGACTATCTTCCGGGCTGGCAGCGCGAAACTCTGCCCATCACGGCACCGTGATCGCCGCCGGAGGCGCGGCTGCGATAGGCTCGCACTGAAACGGAGACCCATCATGCAATACTTCAAGGTTCTGGCCATCTTGGCCGCCCTGGTCGCAGGCCCAGCCTATGCCGCCGGCACTGAAGACGAAAGCGAGACGACCTCCGGCGCCGATTATCAGGCGGCTGAGGCGGCGATCCTGGCTGGAAACTTTGCCGAAGCACTGCCGATCCTGACGGCCTTGACCGAGGCGGAGCCTGCCAACGCCGATGCCTGGAACCTCCTCGGCTTTGCCTCGCGCAAATCGGGTGATCTGGAGGCCGCCGGCACCGCCTATACCCGCGCCTTGAAGATCAACCCCGACCACCTCGGCGCCTTGGAATATCAGGGCGAGCTTTATCTGCAATTGATGCAGACCGACATGGCCAAGGCCAATCTGGCGCGGCTGCAAGGCCTTTGCGGGGCTTGCGAAGAGGCCGAAGATCTGGCGCAGGCGCTCGCCGAAGCGGGCGCATAGAGCGTGTTGCTTTTGTTCGGGTTCACCCGAGAAAAAGCAACCGCGACATTCCCAGCCTGTGCCGGTCTTGGATTGCCTTCAATCTAAATCAGCTTGAAGGCAATCCGCTCTAGACCAAACAAAATGCCGGGGAAATTGCCCCGGCATCTCTATATAACAGACTGATAGATCAGCCTTTTTTCAAACAGCGATTGCCTAGCACTTCGGCAATCTGCACCGCATTCAGTGCCGCGCCCTTGCGCAGATTATCCGAAACGCACCACAGCGAGATGCCGTTTTCAACCGTGCTGTCCTGCCGAACCCGGCTGACATAGGTCGCATAATCGCCCACGCATTCCACCGGAGTGATGTAGCCGCCCGGCTCGCGCTTGTCGATCAACAGCACGCCCGGCGCCTCGCGCAGGATATCCTGCGCCTCTTGCCAGTCGATCGGGTCCTCAAACTCGATGTTGATCGCCTCGGAATGGCCAACAAAAACCGGCACACGCACGCAGGTTGCGGTGACCTTGATCTTGGTATCCAGGATCTTTTTGGTCTCGGCGACCATCTTCCATTCTTCCTTGGTCGAACCATCGTCCAGAAAGACATCGATCTGCGGGATCACGTTAAAGGCGATCTGCTTGGTGAACTTCTTGGGCGCGACCTCTTTGCCGGGCACATACATGCCCTTGGTCTGGTCCCAAAGCTCGTCAATGCCTTCTTTGCCCGCGCCCGAAACCGACTGATAGGTCGCTACAACCACCCGCTTGATCCGCGCGCGGTCATGCAGGGGTTTCAGCACCACAACCATCTGCGCGGTCGAGCAATTGGGATTGGCGATGATCATCTTGTTCTTGTAGCGCACGATTTCATCGGCGTTCACTTCGGGTACGATCAGCGGAACCTGCGGATCGTAGCGGTAAAGCGAGGAGTTATCGATCACCACGCAGCCCGCCGACGCAGCGCGCGGCGCATAGATCTTGGTCGCGTCCGAGCCGATGGCAAACAGCGCGATATCCCAGCCGGTGAAATCGAAAGTGTCCAGATCCTTGGTCTTCAAAGTCTTGTCGCCAAAGCTGATTTCAGTGCCCATGGATTTGCGCGACGCCAAAGCGACGATCTCATCCACCGGAAACTCGCGCTCGGCGAGAATGTTCAGCATTTCGCGGCCGACGTTACCCGTGGCCCCCACAACGACGATTTTGTAACCCATTGGGATGTTCCCTATTCTAGATATCGCAGCCTGTTAGCGCACCGATGGGGTTGGCGAAAGGGGCGATGGTGCGTTCGCCGTAATGTTCCGGGCTGCCCGCAGCTTTTCCGTCATGGCGGACAGATCTGCGGGGCCGCCGGGCTGTTTGAAGCGGGGATAGTATATCTGATCGAGCCAATTCATGAATTTCGCCCGCTGGGCCGGATCATAATGCAGCGACTCAGGCGCGGCGAAGGCGGCGTTCAGGGCGGTCTGATCGGCTGCAAGGCTGGCAAGGCCGGGTTGTGCGTAAAAGGCGCGGCCGAGGATCAGCACGGGTTTGTCGTGGAAAAAGGCTTGCAGCCCCATCGAGGAATTCAGCGTCGCCACCCCGCGGCTGGCGGCAATCTGGGCAAAGCTGTCGGTGTCATTGTCCAGCACGATGCGGCCGGCGGCCAGCATCGGGGCCAAAAAATCCCTGAGGGATTGGCGGGCCGAGGGATGTTCCTTTACCCGCAAATGCCAGCCCTCGGGCAGATGGGCGGCGGCAGTGGCCAGCGCCGACAAGAACCCCGCCATCCCGCCGGTCCAGCCAGCAAACAGCGTCACCTGACTGTCGCTGGGCACCTGCAGCGGGCAAAACAGAAACGGCGCATCGGGCAGCGGCGCCGTGCCCTGCCCGACATCGGCCCGCCGCGAGCCCCGCGCCGTCAGTCCCGCGCCCATCGCGCGCCAGCCCTCGCCGCAGCGTGCGGGATCATCCCCCGCCCAAGTCTCGTACTGCGCCGTCATGACCGAGCTTTCGGCATTTACCCCACGCGGATCCACCGTAATGCGGTCCGGGAACGGCGCCAGCTCGCAACTCAGCGTTCCCGCCCCCGCATCGCGCGCCGCCAGCAAAAACGCCAGCCGCGATCCGCCGAGCCCGTTCCATGCCACGGCAACAGCCCCAGGATTGCGCAGGAATAACCGCCTCGTGCCATTGTACTGCGCGCGGATCAGCAGCGCCTTTAGCCAGCGCGCCAGACCCTTTGGCTGGCGCTTGGCGCGGTGCAGGCAAAGGGTAACCCGCGCCGGGGTTTCGGGAAAATCGGCCAGCGAAAACGGCCCAAAGCGCAGCCTTTTGCCGCCGCCGTCCGCCTGGGCGAGCGCGGCAAAAACTGCCTCTTTACGGGCGTTCCATTCTGCGGGGAAGATGATCATAGGCACATCTTTGGAGCAGGTGCCGCGACAAGGTCAAGCGGCTTGCGCAGATAGCGCCCTTTCGCGGATCGGCAGATGGACGATCGCCGAAAAGGCCCCCACGCCGACCCCGATCCACCAGACCATGGTGTAGTCGCCCGTGACATCATACATCCGCCCGCCCAGCCAAACCCCGAAAAAGCTACCGATCTGGTGGCTGAGAAAGACAAAACCATAGAGCGTGCCCATGTAGCGCAGCCCGTAAATATGCGCGACCAGGCCCGAGGTCAGCGGCACGGTTGCCAACCAGAGCGTGCCCATCGAGGCGGAAAACAGCAGGACCGACAGCGGCGTCATCGGCATCAGGATGAACAGGGCCGCGATGATCGTACGCCCGGTATAGATGCCCGCCAGCAGGTATTTCTTGGAGTATTTCTTGCCTAAGATTCCAGCCGTGATCGATCCTATGATGTTGAATAGCCCGATCAGCGAAATCGCGACCGCTCCAAGGGTCGAAGTTGAGGTGATGCCAATCCCGGCCAAAATGCCCGACGGATCAATCGCCCCGCATTTTTCAGCCACAAAGGCCGGGAAATGGGCAGTCAGAAAGGCCAGTTGATAGCCGCAGGAGAAAAACCCGAGGAAAATCATGCTGAAGGATGGGTCCTTGAAGGCGCGGATCAGAACTGTGCCAAGGCTCTCTTCCAACTCGGCCTTGCTGGCCATGACCGGGCTGCGCATGAAGGGCAGCACCATCAGCACGGCGATGATGGCCACGGCGAAGATCAGGAAAACGGTCTGCCAAGGGTAAGAGCGCAGCAGAAACTCGGCCACGGGCGCGCCGATAACCTGGCCCGCGGATCCGGCTGCGGTGGCGATGCCCAGCGAGATCGAGCGATTCTCGGCCGAGGAAGCGCGGCCCACGACCGCCAGGATCACCCCAAACCCGGTGCCCGCGATGCCGAAACCCACCAGAATCTCCAGCAACTGATGGGCCTGCGGCGTCACCGCAAAGGACGACAGCACCAGCCCCGCCGCATAAAGAAGCGCCCCCGCGATGATCGCGCGCCGGTCGCCGAACTTTTCGGCCAGCATGCCAAAAATCGGCTGGCCAATGCCCCAGGCCAGGTTCTGGATCGCGATGGCCAGCGAAAACTCGGCCCGCGGCCAGTTGAATTCGGCCGCAATCGGAATCTGGAACACCCCGAAAGAGGCGCGGATGGAAAAGCCGGTCATCAAGACCAGGCAGCCGGCGATCAGGACCGGGGTCAGCAATTTGGATTGGGACATGGCCGGGCCTTTTGGCTGCTTGGAACCCAGACCATCTGCCAAGCCAGCGGTGCCGTCAAACCACTATTCGAGATGGGAACCGTCAGAATTCATGACCCCCCCCTGTAACTTGGCGCGGGCCCTGCGTAGCATGGTGCACCGAGCGGCTGGGAGCGATGAGATGGCAGAATGGTGGCGGGGCGCGGTGACCTATCAGGTCTATCCGCGCTCGTTTCAGGACGACAACGGCGACGGGGTCGGCGATCTGCCCGGGATCACGCGGCGCCTTGGCCATATCGCGGATCTGGGCTGTGATGCGGTCTGGCTCTCGCCCTTTTTCACCTCGCCGATGCTGGATATGGGCTATGATGTCTCGGACTACACCGGTGTCGATCCGGTGTTTGGCACGCTCGCGGATTTCGATGCGCTTCTGGCCCGCGCCCACGCTTTGGGCCTGCGGGTGATCATCGATCAGGTGCTTAGCCACTGCTCGGACCAGCACCCTTTCTTTACCGAGTCCCGCCAGAACCGCACCAATCCAAAGGCGGACTGGTTTGTCTGGGTCGACCCCAAACACGATGGCTGCCCGCCCAACAACTGGATTTCAGTCTTTGGCGGGTCCTGCTGGCAATGGGACGCGCGGCGCAAACAGTACTACCTGCACAACTTTCTGACCCAGCAGCCCGACTTCAACTATCACAACCCCGAAGTCGTGGATTACATGGAAAGCGTCCTGCGCTTTTGGCTGGACCGAGGCGTGGATGGGTTCCGCTTTGACACGGTCAACTACTTTTACCACGACGCCAAGCTGCGCGATAATCCGGCTGATTTCCGGGTAAAAAAGGGGACTGAGGCCAATCCCTACGGCATGCAGTACCATCAGTTTTCAAAGAATCAGCCCGAAAATCTGGCTTGGATGGAGCGGATCCGCCGCGTGATGGACGCATATGACGACCGCGCCACTGTGGGCGAGATGGGCGAGAACCATCATGCGATCCGGATGATGGGGGAATACACCGAGGCCGGGCGGCTGCACCAATGCTATTCGTTTGAGCTGATGGGCTATGAGTTCACGCCCGCCTTTTTCCGTGGCAAGATCGAAGAGTTTTTTGCTGGCGCGCCAAAGGGTTGGCCGATGTGGGCCTTTTCCAATCATGACGTAGTGCGCCATGTCAGCCGCTGGAAGGAACACGGCGTCACGCAAGATGCGCTGGCCAAGCTGACGGCGGCGATGCTGCTGTCGTTTGAGGGCTCGGTCTGTCTTTGGCAGGGCGAGGAATTGGGTCAGACGGATACGGTTCTGGCGTTTGAAGAATTGACCGATCCACAGGGCATCAACTTCTGGCCCGAGCCGATTGGCCGCGACAATACCCGCACGCCCATGGTCTGGGATGGCTCGGCCAATGGCGGGTTCAGCGTGGGCAAGCCCTGGCTGCCGGTCAAGCCGCCACAACTGGCGCGGCATGTGGCGGCACAAGAGACGGAGGCGGAATCGGTCCTGCATCTGTACCGCAAGTCTCTGGCGTTTCGTCGGCAGACGCCGGCACTGATCAGCGGCCGCAGCCATTTTCATGATGTCCCCGGGCCATTGTTGGCCTTTACGCGCGGTGACGGGCTGGGGGCGGTTATCTGCATTTTCAATCTGGGCAAGACCGCGCAGAGCTTGAAGGTTTCGGGAACAGGCGCGCTGATCGGACCCAGCGAGGCGCAGTTGCAAGGCGGGGTCTTGGATCTGCCGGGCAATGGTTGGGCTTGGATTTCAGGTGGCGAAGCGCTGTCCTGGCACCCGCTGCCGTAAAATGGCAGGCGCCCTGGCGTCCGCCACATTTCCACCTATCGGCAATCCGCCTGGTCGCCACCAGCGATCCGGGCAGCGCCCGGCCCGCCCCTGGCGGGCGCTGCCCTCTGGCATTTCGTGCTGAACCAGTATCGCGGCAACCGCACCTCCTTGAGCGGGGCCGTGCCTCCACTGGAGGCCCGTCTGATCCCACTCATCTCGCCAGCACCCATAGGGAGGCGCGTGGCAGGGTGATTTCCAACTCTGCGCCGGGCGGCTGTGCGCCGATCTGGCCCGGGCTGACCAAAGCCTCGATCTGCACCCCGCCGACCTCCAGCTGCAGGCGGGTCTGGGTGCCGAGGTAAAGCCGGTCAACCAGCCGCACGCGCAGGGAGTTTTCACCGGAGCCGCCGATCTGTACGCTTTCCGGCCGAAAGGTCAGGATGCCGGGGCCAGTCAGCGCCGCATCCGACACCTGCAGCGATCCGAGAGCGGACTGAAACACTCCCTTCGCCGAGGTGCCGGGAATGAAATTGGTCCCGCCGAAAAACCGGGCAACTTCGGTATCCGCAGGGCGTTTGTAGAAATCCGCGGGCGCGCCCATCTGGCGCAGGCTGCCGTCCAGCATCAGTGCGATCCGGTCGGCCAGAACCACCGCCTCTTGTTGATCATGGGTGACGACGATCGTCGTGATCCCCAGCTTTCGCAGCAAGCTGCGGATCAGATCGCGCATCTCGGCGCGCAAATGGGCGTCGAGGTTGGACAGGGGCTCGTCCAGCAGCAGCACTTTGGGCGAAAGGATCAGGGCCCGCGCCAAGGCGACGCGCTGCTGCTGTCCGCCCGACAGCGAGCCCGGCGCACGCGCGCCGATATCGGGCAGTTGCACGATGGCCAGCATGTCGCGCACCCGCTCCGCGATCTGCGCCGCGGGCGCCCCCCGCATCCGCAGCCCGAAACCGATGTTCTGCGAGACGGACATATGCGGAAACAGCAGATGGTTTTGAAACACCATCACCGCGCCGCGCTGTTCGGGCGGCTGGTTGAGGACCGAGATGCCGTCAAAGGTGATATCGCCCGCGCTGGGCGCCAGTAGGCCTGCAATCAGTTTCAACGTAGTGGATTTGCCGCAGCCAGAGGGGCCGAGGAGGGCGATAATCTCGCCCGGCTCAACGCTCAGCGTCAGATCACGGAGCGCGGGTCCGGGCGCGCCGGCGTAGGTTCTGGTCAGGGCGGTCAGGGTAACGCGGGTCATGGCGCGGGGACCCCCAGGGCGGCAGAGCGGCCTTTGATGTAGCGGGCGGTCAGGGCCAATACGACAAGGCCGGGCAGGATATAGATCATGGCGATCGCGCCGGTCAGATCGTTCCGCCCGGCGGCGGCAAAGTTGAACAGCAAGAGCGGCAGGGTGATGACGCGGCCGCTGCCGATCATCAGGGTCAGGGCATACTGGCTCCACGAGACCAGAAATGTGAAGAGGCTGGCGACGACGACGCCGGGCAGGATGGCGGGCAGGGTGACGTGCCACAGGACCTGGAGCGGGCTGGCGCCGAGGCTGCGGGCCTGCGCCTCATAGCTTGGGTTGAAATTGGCGAAGATGCCGGAGATGACGAGGATCATGTAGGGCAGCGTGGGCACCAGATGCACGAGGATCACGCCGCAAAGGGTGCCGGTAAGGCCGAGGTGCAGGAACACGCTATGCAGGCCAAGGGCAACGGCAATGCCGGGCACGATGATCGGCGCGAGGATGATCATCTCGGCGGTGCGTTTGCCGCGGAACTGGTGCAGGCCCAAGGCGCGGCCCGCAGGCAGGCCGATGAGAAGGCTGATCAGCGTGACGATCGCGGCGACGGCAAGGCTGGACCCCAAAGCGGCGGGCAGGCCGGAGCGGTCCGACAGGGCGTAGCTCCAGGCGTTCAGCGTCCATTCCTGCGGCAGGATATCGGGAAAACGCCAACCGCGCGCAAAGGACCAGATCGCGAGCGGGACCAGCGGCAGCACCAGCCAGAGCGTCACGAAAACGCCGGTCAGGCTGCGCATCAGGCGCATGGGTTCGCGCCGGGCGCTCATTTTCCGGAGGCCCGGC
>CAIYZT010000202.1 GCA_903930735.1 uncultured Paracoccaceae bacterium
CTGTGGATGCTCAAGGACGGGGTGGCGACGACCTCGGAAATCGACGACGCGATCCGCATGGGCTTTGGCCTGCGCTGGGGCCAGATGGGCCTGTTCGAGACCTACCGCGTGGCGGGCGGCGAAGCGGGGATGCGGCATTTCATGGCGCAGTTCGGCCCGGCGCTGAAATGGCCTTGGACCAAGCTGATGGATGTGCCAGAGTTCAACGATGAGTTGGTTGATCTCGTGGCCAACCAGTCTGACGCCCAATCCGGCGCCTATAGCATCCGCGAGTTGGAGCGGATCCGCGATCAGAATCTCGTCGGCTTTCTGCGGGCGCTTAAAGAGCGGGATTGGGGCGCGGGCAAGGTCTTGCGCGCCCATGATGCGGCGCGGGCGGCGGAATTCCATGCGCAGACCGATCAGGGGCCGAAATCCGAACCTCTGGTCATGGCCCATTGCCAAGTCCTGCCCGGCTGGATCGATTACAACGGCCATATGACCGAAAGCCGCTATTACTTTGCCAATTCCGAAACAGTGGACGCCTTTTTGCGCCTGATCGGGGCGGGGATGGATTATGTGGCGGCCGGGCAGTCGTTCTACAGCGCCGAAACCCATATCCGCCATCTGGGCGAGGCCAAGCTAGGTGACCGGCTGACCGGCACGATGCAGATCATCAGCGCCGATGAAAAGCGTTTCCGGTCTTTCGTGCGCATCATGAAGGGCGATACTTGCGTCGCCACGATCGAACAGCTGTGCCTGCATGTCGATATGGCCAGCGGCAAGACCTGCGCTGCCTCTCCGGCAGTTTGGGCGAATTTGCAGGCGATTGCGGCCGGTCACGCGGGCCTGGCCTTGCCCGAGGGCGCAGGCCGTGCGGTTGGCCAAAAGAAATGAAACGCGTTCTGATCACCGCAGGGGCGAATGGCATCGGGCTGGTGACGGCACGGGCCTTTGCCGCTGCGGGCTACCGGGTTTGGGTGACGGATGTGGACGGCGACGCGGTTGGGGCGGTGCCTGCGGGGATCAGGGCCTCAGTCTGCGATGCCTCGGATGAGGCGGCGATGCGGGATCTGTTTGCGCAGATCGCGGCAGAATGGGGCGGGCTCGATGTGCTGTGCGCCAATGCAGGGATCAAGGGGCCGACGGCGGGGATCGCCGAGATGCCCTTGGATGAATGGCACCGTTGTATCCGGGTCAATCTGGACGGCGCGATGCTGGCGGCCAAATATGCGGCGCCCTTGATGGTGGCGGCCAAATCCGGCTGCATGATCTTTACCTCATCCACCGCTGGGCAATTCGGCGTGCCGTACCGTGCGCCTTATGTGGCGGCGAAATGGGGCGTGATCGGGCTGATGAAGACGGTGGCGATGGAGTTGGGGGCCCAGGGGATCCGCGCCAATGCGATCTGTCCCGGTTCGGTGAACGGGCCCCGCATCGACCGCGTGATCGACGCGGAGGCGGCGGCCAAGGGGATGAGCCCGGACGCGGTCCGCGCGGGCTATGCCTCGGGCACTGCCTTGAAACGGCTGAGCGACCCCGATGACGTGGCCGCGCTTTCGGTTTTCCTTGCCTCGGACGGCGCGCGTATGATCTCTGGTCAGGCGCTGACCGTCGACGGCTTTACCATCAATCCAGACCCATGAGGGCATGATGCATTTCGGATTAAGCGAAGAACAGCAGATGATCGTCGATGCGACGCGCGGTTTTGTCGAGGCGGAGCTTTATCCGCATGAAGCCGAGGTAGAGCGCACGGGGGTGCTGCGCGAGGAGCTGCGCAAAGAGATCTCTGCAAAGGCGATCGCGGCGGGGCTCTATGCCGCCAATATGCCCGAAGAGGTGGGCGGCGCGGGTCTGGATACGATGACTTGGCTTTTGTACGAAAAGGAGCTGGGCAAGGCGAATTACGCCCTGCACTGGACCTGTGTTTCACGCCCATCGAACATTCTGCTCGCCTGCGTCGGCGATCAGCGCGAGCAATATCTGATGCCTTGCGTGCGCGGCGAGCGGCATGATTGCCAGGCCATGACCGAACCGGGCGCGGGGTCGGACCTGCGGGGCATGAAGGCCTTTGCGCGGGCGGAGGGCGATGATTTCGTGCTGAACGGCACCAAGCATTTCATCAGTCATGCAGATGTGGCCGATTTCGCCATCGTCTGGGTGGCGACCGGCGAAGAGGAAACTGCGCGCGGGACCAAAAAGCTGATCACGGCCTTTCTGGTGGACAAGGGAACCAAGGGGTTTTCGGTACGCGAGGGATACCGCAACGTCTCGCACCGCGGCTATAACAACAGCATCCTGGAGTTTGACGATTGCCGGTTGAACAAGCGGCAGGTGCTGGGCGAAGTTCATAAGGGCTTTGAAGTGGCCGGAAAATGGCTGGGCGCGACGCGGCTGCAGGTGGCTTCGACGTGCCTTGGGCGGGCGGAGCGGGCACTGAACCTGTCGATCGCCTATGCGGCGGATCGCAAGCAGTTTGGCCAGCAGATTGGCAAGTTTCAGGGCATCAGTTTCAAGCTGGCCGACATGGCGATGGAGCTGAAGGCGGCGGAGCTTTTGACCCGCGAGGCGGCGTGGAAGTATGACGCGGGCACGATAAGCGAGGCCGATATGTCGATGGCCAAGCTGAAGGCGACCGAGGTATTGGCGATGATTGCCGATGAGGCGATCCAGATTCATGGCGGGATGGGATTGATGGACGAACTGCCCTTAGAACGGATCTGGCGTGACGCTCGGGTGGAGCGGATCTGGGAAGGAACTTCCGAGATCCAGCGCCATATCATCAGCCGCGAGTTATTGCGGCCACATGGGGCGTGAAGAGCGATTTTCCTTCGAAAAATCATGGGGGCCTTCTGCCCCCCTCGCGCGGGAAGCGCTCACCCCCCGAGGATATTTGGGACAGAAAATGACGAGACACCTGGTTTTTGCTAACTTCATGTTAACCACTTTCGGCAAAACTCGTGCCACGGTACCGGTGGGGACGCCGATGACCGTGGCGGGAAATGGCACCTCGTTCTGGTCACCGGGACGGGGTGTTTCAATTTTCTGTCTAAAAATATCCCAGGGGTCAGGGGGCAGCGCCCCCGGCGGCCTCAACAAGACTGGGGGTCTTAAATGAAGGACCTCAACCGGCTCTTGCGTCCCAAGTCCATCGCCGTTCTTGGCGCGGGCTGGGCTTTGAACGTGATCGAGCAATGCCGCAAGATGGGTTTTGTGGGGCCGGTCTGGCCCGTGCATCCGACCAAGACCGAGATCGGCGGGTTGAAGGCCTATGCTTCGCTCGCCGATCTGCCGGAAGCTCCGGATGCGACCTTTATCGGCGTCAACAGGCTTGCCACGGTTGATGTGGTAGCGGAACTGGCGGCCATGGGCGCGGGCGGGGCGATCTGTTTTGCCAGCGGCTGGACCGAGGCAGGGGAGCCAGAGTTGCAGGCGCGGCTGATTGCGGCGGCGGGGGATATGCCGATCCTTGGCCCCAATTGCTATGGGGTGATCAATTACCTCGACGGAGCGCTATTGTGGCCCGATCAGCATGGTGGGATCCGGGTGGACTCTGGGGTGGCGCTTGTCAGCCAGTCCTCGAATATCGTGATCAACATGGGCATGCAGCAGCGCGGACTGCCGGTGGCCTATGTGGCTTGTCTCGGCAACGCGGCCGTGGTGGGGCTGGCTGATCTGGCTGGGGCGCTGCTGGATGATCCGCGCGTTACGGCGCTGGGGCTCTATATCGAGGGGATCGACGATGCCCGGGCTTTTGCGGCGCTAGCGGACAAGGCGCGGGCGGCGGGCAAGGGAGTGGTGGCGATCAAATCGGGCAAGACCGAATCCTCGCGTACGGCGGCGGCCAGCCATACGGCCAGTCTGGCCGGGGGCGGGGCGGCCTCGTCAGCTTTTCTGCGCCAGATCGGGGTGGCCGAGGTCAACACGCCTTCGGAGCTAATCGAGACCTTGAAGATTTTCCACTTGCACGGGCCCCAAATCGGCACGCGCATCTGCAGCCTGTCCTGTTCGGGCGGCGAGGCGGGGCTGGTGGCCGATCTGGCCGCGCCCTTTGGCATCGACTTTCCGCCAGTGCCGCAGGCCACGCATGACCGGCTTTTCAACGTCCTTGGCTCCATTCCGACGATTGCCAACCCTCTGGACTATCACACCTTTATCTGGGGTGATGGGCCCAAGACCACCGAGGTTTTCAGCGCCATGCTGGAGCCTTATGACGCGGGGATCTATATCATCGACAGCCCGCGGGTCGACCGCTGCGATCCTTCCTCTTACCAGCCCGCCTTTGACGCGATCGTCGCCGCGCAAAAGGCGACGGGCAAGATTGCCCTGCCGGTCGCGCTTATCGCCGAGAATTTCGGCGAGGCGCGGGTGGGGGCGATGATGGATCAGGGCGTTTGCGCGCTTTTGGGGCTGGAGACGGCGCTGGCGGCGATCAAGGCGGCACAGACGTTGCCCGGAACGCCGGGTTGGCGGCCGGCTGCGGCCCTGCCCCCCCGCGAAACCCGGATGCTGACCGAGGCCGAGGGCAAGGCATTGCTCGCCGAGGTGGGTGTGCCCGTGCCGCGCGCGATGACGGCTAAAAACCTGTCCGATCTGGATACCTTTGGGCTGACCGCTCCCTTTGCGCTGAAGGGCCTCGGCTTTGCCCACAAGACCGAGGCGGGGGCAGTGCGGCTAGGCCTGACGTCGCTGGAGGGTCAGGTCGAGATGGCGGGAGCCTCGGGATATCTGCTCGAAGAGATGGTCATGGGCGCTGTGGCGGAGATCCTTCTGGGCCTGCAGCGCGACCCGGTTTATGGGGTGACGCTGACGCTCGGCATGGGCGGCGTCACGGCGGAGGTTCTGGCCGATACGGTCACGCTGGTTCTGCCCGCGAGCGAATCCCAGGTGCTGGACGCGATGCGCCGCCTGCGGCTTTGGCCCTTGCTCGACGGTTATCGCGGGCGGGCCCGCGCCGATATGGCAGCGGTGGCCAAGATCGCGGTGGCGCTAGGTGCGGCGATGCTCGCCGACCAAAGCCTTGAAGAAATTGAGATAAACCCGATCCTCGTGCGGCCCCAAGGGGCGGTTGCGGTGGACGCTTTGATCCGGAAGGTGTGACAGATGGACATGCAGATGCTGACCGAAGGCCCGATCCTGACCCGCCGCGAGGGGGCCATTTTGGAAGTGACCCTGTCGCGCGGCAAGGCCAATGCGATCGATCTGGCCACCAGCCGGATCATGGGCCTGGCCTTTCGCGCCTTTCGCGATGATGACAGTTTGCGGGTCTGTATCCTGCGGGCCGAGGGCGAGAAATTCTTTTGCCCCGGCTGGGATCTGAAGGCGGCGGCATCAGGCGATGCGGTGGACGGCGATTATGGCGTCGGCGGTTTTGGCGGCCTGCAGGAATTGCCGAACCTGAACAAGCCGGTGATTGCGGCGATCAACGGCATCTGCTGCGGCGGCGGGCTTGAACTGGCGCTGAGCGCTGATCTGATCCTGTGCTCGGCCAATGCGACCTTTGCTCTGCCCG
Source organism: uncultured Paracoccaceae bacterium (assembly GCA_903930735.1). Lineage (GTDB taxonomy): Bacteria > Pseudomonadota > Alphaproteobacteria > Rhodobacterales > Rhodobacteraceae > CAIYZT01. Next base: position 5,492 of record CAIYZT010000202.1, read on the forward strand.
AGATTCGGTCGGGCACCGTGGCCGATGCGGCCAGCATCAAGCTGCCCAAACGGATCCCATATCATGTGGCGATGGACCTGCTGCTGACCGGCCGCTGGTTTGACGCGACAGAGGCGCATCGCTGGGGGATCGTGAAGGAGATCACGACGTCGGCCGATCTGTTGCCCAAGGCCTGGGATCTGGCGCGGCTGCTCGAATCCGGCCCGCCGCTGGTCTATGCCGCCATCAAGGAAGTGGTGCGCGAGGCCGAGGATATGCGGTTCCAGGATGCGCTGAACCGGATCACCAAGCGGCAGCTCGTGACTGTGGACCGGCTGTATTCAAGCGAGGATCAGCTGGAGGGGGCGAGGGCCTTTGCCGAGAAGCGCGATCCGGTGTGGAAGGGGAAGTGAGGGGACTTGCTTCATTTTCTTGCAGAGATAAGGAAGACATTGAGCGCGACAGGCCCCGCAAGATGGCTTCATGCGCGTAGCGACCCCAGGAACCGTCTGATGTATAAAGCGCTTCATGTTTGGGGGCTGGATGTCCAAACCATGAAGGATGCCAACGATTCTGCAGTCATCGAGGATGAGTACAGTATTGTCCGTGACGTGGTGCAGGTTGAACGGGAGGCGTCCGGCCTGCTTCAAAAAGCTTCTGATCTTGCCTTGGCGAGCCATGGAGGCAGGGTCGACTTAAGGGCACCTCGAAAAATTGCTCTGACCCTGCGTTGGCGGTATGATGCCATGGACGGTCGTTTGCTTGGGGTTTGACGATGGCACAGATGGGTTTCTTTGATCTTTCAGATCGCTATGCGAGC
>CAIYZT010000203.1 GCA_903930735.1 uncultured Paracoccaceae bacterium
CCTTCATGCCGCCATCGCGTTTTCCAGCACCTCAACCCGGCCGACGGCATCGACAAGCGCCACATCGAATCGCATTTGCGTCATCAGACCCAAAGGCGCCAATCCAACATACTCGGTTGCTGCATCAAAAATTCGGGAAATTTGCCGCCGGGACAATTGTTGCGCAGCTTCGGCGTGGGTCCGGCTTTTCTTGACCTCGATAAAAACGAATCCATCCCCGTCGCGGGCGATCAAATCGATTTCGCCTTCGGACCCGCGCCAACGGCGCTCCACCACCTCGAGCCCCGCGCGCGCATAAACAGTCGCAACGCTCTCTTCGGCGGCTAGACCCGAATGATAGGAAACTGCCCCCTTGATCTGCCGAACCCCCATCATGCATTCCCCCTCTTCAAGGCCAATTGATAGACTTCCCGGCGCGGCATTCCGTAAGCTTCGGCCACCGCCGCCGCCGCATCCTTGACCGTCATATGCGCCATCGCATGATCCAATGCCTGCTCCACCGTTTCTGCGCTGGCCCGAACTTCGGCCCGCCTGTCGATCACCAAAACCACTTCACCCTTAACCGTTCGGCCCGCAAAGCTGCTGCGCAGCTCACCCAAAGTGCCGCGTGAGACCTCTTCGAATCGCTTGGTCAACTCCCGGCATAGGGCAGCTTGGCGCATTTCCCCATGAGTCTGCACCAAATCATCGAAGATTTGGTTAATCCTGTTCGGGCTTTCAAAAAGAACGAGCGTTGCCTGAATGGGCGCAAGCTCCTGCAAAAAGGCCGTTCGCGCGGCTTTTGCGGCGGGCGGAAATCCGGCGAACAGGAACCGGTCCGTGGGCAGGCCGGCGACCGTCAAGGCATAAAGGACGGCGCTGGCCCCGGGGGCCGCGAAAACCGGCAGGCCCTCGTCCCGGGCGGCGCGGGTTAACTCGAATCCCGGATCGGAAATCAGCGGCGTGCCGGCTTCGGAGGCATAGGCCACCGTCTTGCCCGCCCGCAGATCGGCCAAAAGACGCGGTAAAGCCCGCTCGCCATTGTGGTCGTGGTAGGGCACCACTTGTCGCCCGTTCAGCGCAACCCCATGAATTTCCATCAGGTGTCTCAAAGTGCGGGTGTCTTCGGCCGCCAGAACATCGGCCGCGCCCAGAATATCCAGCGCCCTGAGCGTAATGTCCCGCGCCGCGCCAATCGGCGTAGAGACCAAATAGAGCCCCGGCGCCAGCGCTTTGGCCGGTGTTAACAAACTGTCGGTCATTGGCGCACAGGGCCCCTTGCAAAGTTTACTTTTTCAGGCGATCCGCTTAGGGTCAGCTTAATGATACCGCTGCGCCCTCAGCGCCCCTATTGGTGAGGAAGTTCCATGTTGTCCGTTTTGTCCGGGGCCCGCAAGTCGCTGACTTCAGCGATGCTCGTTCTGTGCAGCCTCTTGCTCGCCGCCTGCGTCAGTGGCGCGCCCTCGGTCACAGGTCCGGGTTTGGGCGAAAATGTCACGGTGGCGCTTTTGGTGCCGGGCGGATCGGGTCAGGCGGGAGATGAGCTCTTGGCCAAGGGGTTGGAGAACGCGGCGCGGCTGGCGATTGCGGATCTTGGCGGCAATTCGATCACGTTGAAAGTCTATAATACCGCTGGACAGCCCGCGCAGGCCGCAGCCATGGCCACGCTGGCTGTTTCTGAAGGCGCGCAGATCATCCTTGGTCCGGTTTTCGCCCAAGAGGCTAATGCGGCGGGGGTCGCGGTTTCGGGGTCCGGCATCAATGTCCTGTCCTTCTCGAACAACCCCGATATTGCGGGCAATAATGTCTTTATCCTCGGGCCCACGTTTCTGAACACCGCCAAACGGCTGTCGAGTTATGCGGTGGGTCAGGGTCAGGGCCGTATCATGATCGTTCAAGACAAGAATCCTGCCGGCGATCTGGCGCGCGTGGCGATCGAGCGCGGAATTGCGGCGGCGGGCGGCGTGCTTGCGGCCAACGGCAGCTATGAGTTTTCGCAAAACGGGGTGGTTTCGGCCGTCCCGGGGATCGTCGCCAGCGCCAAGTCTTCGGGCGCGAATGCCATTTTCCTGACCGCTGATACATCGGGCGCGCTGCCCCTGATCACGCAGCTCTTGTCCGAAGCTGGCCTTGATCCGGCCACGACGCGCTATATCGGCCTTACTCGCTGGGATATTCCGCAGGCGACCTTGTCGCTGCCCGGTGTTCAGAGCGGCTGGTTCGCGCTGCCCGACCCGGCGCTGTTCCAGCAATTCCAGTCGCGCTACGCCACCGCCTACGGCGAGCCACCGCATCCGATTGCCGGGCTGGCCTATGACGGCATCGCCGCTGTTGGTGCGCTCATGAAACGCGGCGGCGAGGGCGGTCTTTCCAGCGCAGCCCTGTCGCAAGGCGCGGGATTTGTGGGCGTCAACGGAATTTTCCGCCTGCTGCCTGATGGCACCAACGAACGCGGGCTGGCCGTCGCCGAGATCCAAAACGCGCAGATGGTCATTGTCAGCCCCGCTCCGCGCGCTTTTGGCGGCGCCGGGTTCTAAGGGTATCCTGGCACGAAGGGGGGCAGAGCGCCGCATGGCCGATACTTTCCCCGCCCCCAATCCGGCCCGCCGGGTGCTGGTTCCAAAAACCGCGCTGTTTGACGCGGCGGCCCTCGTCGCTGATCTGACTAAGGCGGTCAAAACCGCCCCCGATGGCTCCGATCCAAAGGATCTGCGCGCCCTTGTCGGGGGCGGGCTGCTCGCGGCCAAGCTACAGGCCAATGCCCACCTTGCGAAAGCCTTCGCTGCCGCTCCGCTGGATGCAGAGCCGCTGATCCATTCCCAGTCCGATCTGACCGACCTTCTGGTTGGCGCCGCCTGGACCGTGACCCGCACCTGCCTCGAACCCGCCGCCGCCGCTGCCCTGCCGGAACCCTTGGCCCTGCTGGCGGTCGGCGGCTATGGGCGCGCCGAGATGGCACCGCAGTCCGACGTGGACCTTTTGTTCCTGACCTCCAACAAAATCTCTCCCCCCGCCGAAAAGCTGGTGGAATCGCTGCTGTACCTGCTTTGGGATCTGAAACTGAAGGTCGGCCATTCGGCCCGCAGCCTCAAGGACTGCCTGACCCTCGGCCGCGAAGATATCACCATCCGCACCGCCCTTCTGGAGCACCGCTTTGTCAGCGGCGATGCCCCCCTTGCCCGCAGTCTTGCCGACCGGCTCTGGGGCGATCTGTTCAAATCAACGGGCCGCGAGTTTATCGAGGCCAAGCTGGCCGAACGCGCCCAGCGCCACAAGCGGCAAGGCGGGCAGCGCTATGTGCTGGAGCCGAATGTGAAAGAGGGCAAGGGGGGGCTGCGCGATCTGCAAACCCTTTATTGGATTGGCAAATATCTGCACCGCGTCCAGGACCCCTCAGGCCTTGTCGGGGCAGGGCTGCTCTCAGCCGAGGAATTCGGCATGTTCGCCCGTGCCGAAAACTTCCTTTGGGCCGTGCGCTGCCATCTGCACTATATCGCCGGGCGCCCCGCCGACCAGCTGACTTTTGACATGCAGGTCGAGGTGGCCGCGCGCATGGGCTATGCAGATGGGCTGGGCCGCCGGGCGGTCGAACATTTCATGCAGGACTATTTCCGCCACGCCACGCGCGTTGGCGAGTTGACCCGCATCTTTCTGACCGAGCTAGAGGCCCGCCACGTCAAACCCGAGGCCCGCCTTGCCGGCCTTTTCCGCCGCAAAAAGGTGCGCGCCGGCTACAAGCTGGTCCAAAGCCGGATCGATGTCGAAAACACTGCCAGCTTTCTGTCGGACAAGCTGAACCTGCTGCGCGTTTTCGAAGAAGCCCTGCGCTCGGGCTATCTTCTACACCCCAATATCATGCGCCTCATCGCCGCCAATTTGGCCCTGATCGACGACGAGATGCGCGACGACCCCGAAGCGCAGCGCATTTTTCTGGACCTGCTGCTCAGCCACGGCAACCCGGTGCGCGCCCTGCGCCGAATGAACGAGCTTGGGGTTCTGTCCGCCTTTATCCCGGAATTTGAACCCGTCGTCGCCATGATGCAGTTCAATGTCTACCATTCCTATACGGTGGACGAGCATATCATCCAGACCATCTCGGTCCTCGCACAGCTTGAACGGGGAGAGTTGGTCGAAGATCTGCCGCTCTCCTCCTCGATCCTCAAACAGGGGATCAACCGGCGCGTGATTTACGTCGCCCTCTTGGTGCATGACATCGGCAAGGGCCGCCCCGAGGACCACTCGATCCTTGGCGCCCAGATCGCGCGCAAGGTCGCGCCCCGTTTGGGCCTGAATGAGGAGGAATCCGAAACCGTCGAATGGCTGGTGCGCTATCACCTCTTGATGTCCGACATGGCGCAGAAACGCGATATCGGCGATCCGCGAACCGCCCGCGACTTCGCCCGTGCGGTCACCACCCGCAAACGGCTTGATCTTCTGACGGTGATGACCGTCTGCGATATCCGCGGCGTCGGCCCCAATACCTGGAACAACTGGAAAGCCATGCTGCTGCGCCAGTTGCACAGCCTGACCACCGATGCGCTGCAAGGCGGCCTTGAATCCGTCACCCGCGAGGCGCGCGAGGACGAGGCGAAATCCTCCCTCGCCGCCCGGCTGACGGATTGGTCGGCCGATCAGATCAAACACGAATTGCAGCGCCATTACGCCCCCTATTGGCAGGGCCTGACCACCGATACCCAAGAAATCTTTGCCCGCCAGTTGCGCGATTTGCCCAATGACGTGATCCGGATCGACCTGCACCCCGAACCCGCCCGCGACGCCACCCGCGCCTGCTTTGCCATGGCCGATCATCCCGGCATCTTTTCGCGTCTGGCGGGCGCTTTGGCTCTCGTCGGTGCCAATGTGGTCGACGCGAAAACCTATACCTCCAAAGACGGCTACGCGACCCCGGTGTTCTGGGTTCAGGATGCCGAGGGCAAGCCCTATGACATCGACCGCCTGCCGCGCCTGACCCAGATGATCGACAAGACCCTCAAAGGCGAGGTCGTGGCCCGCGAGGCGCTTGCCGGGCGCGACAAGGTCAAGAAACGCGAGCGCGAGTTCCGTTTCCCGACCCATATCACCATCGATAACGAAGGCTCGGAAATCTACACGATCATCGAGGTCGACACCCGCGACCGCCCCGGCCTTTTGTTCGACCTGACCCGCACCCTCGCAGTAAACAACATGCAGATCGCCTCGGCAGTGATCGCCACCTATGGCGCGCAGGTCGTGGACACCTTTTATGTCAAAGACATGTTCGGCTTGAAACTCCACGCAAAAAACCGGCAAGAAACCTTGGAGAAAAAGCTTCGCCAAGCCATTGTCGAAGGCACCGAGCGCGCGCTCGCCCAAGGATGACCATGCCCGCCCCGACTCTCCCTCCGCCTTCCGCCCTTCAATGTGGTTCAAATATCCCGAGGGGGAAAGCGGGTTTGCCCAAAACCCGCTTGGGGGGCACGCGCCCCCCCTCTTGGCACCTCATGAGGCCCCGATGAGACAGATTTCCCTGATGCGCTCCATCGTGACCGTCGGCGGCTGGACCCTTCTGTCGCGCGGCGCAGGCTTCGTGCGCGATATCATGATGGCCGCCTATCTCGGCGCAGGCCCGGTGGCCGATGCCTTCAACGTCGCCTTTTCCCTGCCCAACATGTTCCGCCGCTTTTTCGCCGAGGGCGCCTTCAACATGGCCTTCGTGCCGATGTTCGCCAAAAAGCTCGAAGGCGGCGAGGATGCCAGCGGCTTTGCCCGCGACGCCTTTAACGGGCTGGCCGCGATCCTGATCGTGTTTTCGGTGATCGGCACGCTTGCCATGCCTTGGCTGGTCTGGGCCATGGCGTCGGGTTTCGCCGGGGATGCCCGCTTTGACATGGCCGTGGCTTTTGGCCGGATCACCTTTGTCTATATCCTCTTTATCTCGCTCGTGGCCCTGCTCTCGGGCGTGCTGAACGCCCACGGCAAGTTCACCGAGGCCGGGTTCGTGCCGGTCCTTTTGAACCTGATCTTCATCGCCGCCATGCTGATCGCGGTCCGCATGGGCTGGGACATGGGGATGACCCTCGCCTGGACCACCCCCCTGACCGGAATCGCGCAACTGGCCTTTACCTGGGTCGCGGCGCATCGGCTGGGCTTTCGATTCACTCCCCGGTGGCCGCGCCTGACCCCCGATCTGAAGCGTCTGGCCCTGATCGCGGGCCCTGCAGTGCTGGCGGGCGGGGTGGTGCAGATCAATCTGCTCGTTGGCCGACAGGTCGCGAGCTACACCGAGGGCGCGGTCTCCTGGCTGGTCTATGCGGACCGGCTTTATCAACTGCCTTTGGGCGTGGTCGGTATCGCGATCGGCACGGTTCTGCTGCCCGACCTGTCGCGCCGCTTGCGCGCGGGCGACAGCCAAGGCGGGCAGGACAGCCTGAACCGGGGGGCCGAGTTTGCGCTCGCCCTGACCTTGCCCTGCGCTGTAGCCTTGATGGCCATCGCCCGGCCCTTGGTGCAGGTCCTCTACCAACGCGGCGCTTTTGGAGCGCAGGATTCGGTGAATACCGCGCTGGTGCTGGCGATCTACGGTGCGGGCTTGCCAGCTTTTGTGCTGCATAAAGTCCTGCAACCTTTGTTCTACGCCCGCGAAGATACGCGCAGCCCGTTTCGCTATGCGCTTTGGTCGATGGTGCTGAACGCTGGCTTTGCCGTGGGCCTGATGCCGCTGATGGGCTTTGCCGCCGCCGCGCTTGCCACCACGGTCGCGGCTTGGGTCATGGTGTGGCAACTCTGGCGCGGCAGCCGGGCGATGGGGGAAGAGGCGCGGCTGGACGCACAATCGCGCCGCCGCATTCCCCGGATCCTCGCAGCCTCTTTGGTGATGGGCGGCGTGGTCTATCTCGCCCATTGGGCCTTTGCGCCCTGGTTCAGCGTGGATTATTGGCGCTATCTCGCGCTTGCCGGGCTGATCGGCCTCGGCGTTGTCACTTATTTCGTCGCCGGAACCCTGATCGGCGCCTTCAGCCTGACCGAGTTCCGCAGCCAACTGCGCCGCCGGTAAACGGATCAGGCATAGGGGCCCCTACTTCGAACCGGTAAACGCTCCAATGGAGCGTCTAACGGTTCGTTGCCGAAAAGGCGGTACGCTGTTTGAGCAAGGGACTATCAGCAAACCCAGTCAGTTGGGCGAATTGCGCGAACGTCAGCGGCCCCGCAGCATCGCCGCCAGCTTTGCCCAGCCCGCCGGACTGACCGCCACCGACACCGCGAACCCCGCCACAAAGCCTGCGATATCCGCCACCCAATCCGTCCCACCGCCAAAGGCCAAGCCAAACATCAACTGCGCGCCCAGCAGAAACGCGATCATCGAAAACGCCCGCGCGGGGTTGGCGCCGGTCACCCTCGCCCCGACCCAGAGCACATAGGTAAAGGCCCCGATCAGCCCGTAAACCGGCGGATAACCCCCAAAAACGCCCAACTTTACGAAAGGCAGCAGCGCCGAGACCAACGCCCCCGCAGCGGTTGCCGCCAGAACCACGGCCAGAACCGCCCACCAGCGGAACACTTCGCCGATGAATTTACCCATCGCCAGCGTGATTACGGCCACAAACAGCACATGGCTGAAGCTGCCATGGATCAGCGGATAACTGATCATCCGCAGCCAATCGTGCGGCGCGACATAGCCCTGCTCCAACCCCGCCCGCAGCGCCTCGGGAAAAAAGGCAAGCTGCAGCCACAGCGCCTGGCGCAGGCCGATGTTCATGCCCAAAGCCTCAGAGACGCTCAGATAAATCTCCAGCAGGGCCATCGGCGCCACAAGCGCCCAGATCACCGGCGGAATATCGTTCAGCGGCGATACCGCCTCGCGCCTTTCATCGTCCTGCATGCCATCCTCTTACATTGACGCGAGCCCCCCCGAGCGATAAGCGACAAAGCCGCGAATATCCAGATGGAGTCTCCCATGTCCGAGCCGGTCCAAACGCCTCAGATCCCAGTGAACGCCGCCTTCAAGCCCCGTATCTTTTCGGGAATCCAGCCCTCGGGCGGGCTGACCTTGGGCAATTACCTCG
>CAIYZT010000204.1 GCA_903930735.1 uncultured Paracoccaceae bacterium
ACGGGACAGGGCGTCAGACCACTGGTTGAGCGCGCCAGCGCTGTCTGCCAGCGCAAACACCGCTTCGGCGTACGGTCGGGCGATGGTGGAGAGCTCGGCCATGGCGGGTCAGATCTCTTTCTTCAGCTGCGACAGCAGCTCGGTATGGGCAGCCGGATTGACTTCGCGGCGCAGGATCTTCTCCGCCCCGGCAACAGCCAGCGCAGCAACCTGGTCACGCAGTGCTTCCCGGGCACGGGCAGTTTCCTGCTCGATTTCCGCCTTAGCGGCCGCCTTTTCGCGGCCACCTTCATCACGGGCGGCCAGCTTGGCTTCCTCGATCATTTGCACCGAGCGCTTTTCGGCTTGCGCGATGATTTCGGCGGCACGGCTGCGGGCCTTGGTGATTTCATCACCGGCCTGCCTCGAGGAACTCTCCAATGCGAGTTTGCCCGCTTCGGCCGCTTCCAGGCCTTCGGCGATCTTCTTTGCACGATCGTCGAGTGCCTTCATCAGGGGTGGCCACACGAATTTCATCGTGAACCAGCCCAGAATGAAGAACACGACCATCTGCGCAATAAACGTTGCGTTCAGATTCACGGTTCTATTCTCCGGACATAGCGGACAAATCAGTCATCACGGCATATCACCCTCGGGTGTGCACGCGCGATCACGGGCATTGCTCAGCCAGCGAAGGGGTTTGCGAAGGCAAACATCATGGCAATACCAACACCGATCAGGAACGCAGCGTCGATCAGGCCGGCCAGCAGAAACATCTTCGTCTGCAGGGCGTTCATCAACTCGGGCTGGCGTGCGGAGGCTTCGATGTACTTGCCACCCATGATGCCGATACCGATACAGGCGCCGATGGCCCCCAAGCCGATGATCAGGCCACAGGCAAGAGCAACGAGAGCAACGTTCGTCATGACAACTCCTTTTTACGAAATGATGAAGTGAATGAAATCAGTGACCTTCATGCGCCTGACCGATGTAAACCAGTGTCAGCATCATGAAGATGAAAGCCTGCAAAAGCACAATCAGGATGTGGAAGATGGCCCAGATTGTGCCGACCACCATATGCATGCCAAACCCCCACCAGGTGGCGGTTGCCCCGAGAAGCGCTATCAGCATGAATATGAGTTCGCCCGCATACATGTTGCCGAACAGTCGCATACCGAGCGAAACAGACTTGGCTGCAAATTCGATCAGGTTAAGCAGCAGGTTGAACGGCCACAGCAAGGGATGGGATCCGAAGGGCGCGCAGAAAAGCTCGTGCACGAAGCCCCCGAGATGCTTGATCTTGATGTTGTAGTAAAGCATCAGGACGAGAACGCCAAGTGACATTCCGATCGTGCCGTTCAGGTCGGCGGTGGGCACGATGCGATGGGCATGGATGACATGATCCAACCCGGTCACCCCGAGAATCATGGCCGGAAGGTCAACGGGCAGGAAATCAAGGGAGTTCATCAGCGCAACCCAGACAAACACCGTCATGGCAAGAGGAGCGACGAACTTGCGTGATTCCTCGTTGTTCACGATGTTCTTCGACTGGTCGTTGACAAACTCAACCAGCAGCTCGACCAGCGCCTGGAAGCGGCCGGGTACCCCAGCTGTGGCGGCTCTGGCCACTCGCCACATAACGAAGCACCCTATGGCGCCCATCAGAACAGACCAGAACAGGGTGTCAAAGTTAACCACGGTCAGATCGATGACCGACTTTTGCGCCTTGTTGGTCAGGTGCGTCAGGTGGTGAACGATGTATTCCGACGCGTTCGGTGCCTCTGTGCTTGCGGCCATCTTCTCGTCTACTTAAATAACAACGCCAAAAAATAGCCCTGCACTGCGGCGATGAAGCCGATCAGCAGGGCCAGCGGATTAACATTACCCGCGTTCGCAAAAATGATCGCGAACAGGCCGCCAATAAAACCAACCTTGACAAGTTCACCTAGGAGGAGAGCGGCACCGAAGTTGCCTCCCGGTTTGGACGCCTTGCACAGCCGTGCCGCCTGCAGAGCAGACGGTCCCACACAAACCAACCCTCCCAACAGAACCCACCCGCCCGCAGCCCATCCGGAAACAAGCGCCAGCACAACCGAAGCTGTGAGCGTGAGTCCTGCCTGGGCGGCAAGAACCCAGACTGCTTCTCGCCCGAAACGGATTTCGCTCCTAGTCAGCAAGGTGAGTGGCCCGCGGAAACCATCGGATATTAGAGTATTTCTCGACGTTTGACGAATTTTGTTGTGCGCGCCCATATCCGTGGCCTGCAAGGACTCTAGGGATGGCGCACCTATTTCGCCACTGATATGCTTGGCCGACCAATAACCAAGAGGAGCTTAAATTGGGCCAATTCATTGAACTCAAGGCGGCCGATGGCCATTCATTTGCTGCCTATCTTGCC
>CAIYZT010000205.1 GCA_903930735.1 uncultured Paracoccaceae bacterium
GGATCATGGCCATAGCTGAATCGTTCCAAGCCCAGCCGTCAAGCCATCAAATTCGGCTGCCGCAGGACTCGGAGTATATCTCAGGCCAGATGCAAGGTTATCCTGCGGTTCTGTTTGCCTTTGTTTTCAATCTTGCCCAGCAGGATCTGGCCAATTTCGGCGCTGCGGGCCACATGTGTTCCGCCGCAGGGCTGCAGGTCGATCTGCTCGCTTTCAGTTCCGATGCGCACCAGACGCACCCTGCCTTGCCCCATGGGCGGGCGAACCGACATGGTTTTGACCAGCCCGGGATTCTCTAACAGCTCGGCATCGGTGATCCAGAGGTCGGTCACGGGCAGATCCCGCTCGATCAGCTTGTTCAGACGGGCCTCAATGACAGCCAGATCGGCGGGCGGCTCGGGCATGTCGAAATCCAGCCTGCCGCGCTCGGTGCCGATCTGCCCGCCGGTCACCGGCAGGGGCACCACGACGGACAGCAGGTGCAGGGCGGTATGCATGCGCATCAGGCGGTGGCGCCGGGTCCAGTCGAGCCGCTGCAGGGCCCTGGTGCCAATGGGGGGCAGGGGCGCGGGTTCAGCAGGGACGAGGGCGATCAAGCCGCCCTCGACCTTGACCGCGGTGGCGATGGCAAGGCGCCCGCCTGCCCAATCGAGCCAGCCCGAATCCCCCGGCTGGCCACCGCCCGTGGGGTAAAAGACCGAAACATCGGTCACGATGCCGCCTTCGGGGGTATGGGCCAGCACCACGACCTCGGTTTCCGCGAGGTAGGCATCGGCGCGAAAGAGGAGTTCAGTCGGCATGCGCACCGGGTCCTTTGAGGGCTGCTTTGGGGGCCGGATCGGCCTCTGCGATCCATGCGGCGACCTCTGCCTCGCGCAGGGTCAGATCCCGCTCCTCTTCCTCCGCTTCGGCAAGTTTGGCCAAATGGTCGCGGTGGGCATTGGTAAAGGCGATGCCTTCGCCGCGGAAACGGCGAAGTATCTCGTGGTTGATATCGCTGCGCGCCTGAACCATCATATTGATATCCTTCAAAATCACCCGCAACTCAAAGGTCATCACATCGGCGGTGAACCCCATCAGGGCCACTTGCGGCGCTGGGTGCTGCAGCGCCTGAGGCAGGGCATGGGCGATCTGCTCCAAAATCCGCGCGACCTGCCTGCTGTCAGAGGTAAAGGCCACCGTCACCGGCACCACGATCCGGCCTGTCAGACTGAACCGCGTCCAATTGGTCACGCGCCCGGTGATCAGATCCTGGTTCGGAACGATCACATCCGAGCGATCAAAGGTCTGGATCCGCGTCGAGCGCACGGAGATCGACTTCACGATGCCCTGAACCGTGCCAACTTCGATCCAGTCGCCTTCGGAAACCGGGCGTTCGATGAGCAGGATGATGCCCGAGACGAAATTCGACACGATCGCCTGCAGACCAAAACCGATGCCGACCGACAAGGCCCCTGCAACGATCGCCAGCCCCGAAAGATCGATCCCCGCGGCATTGATCGCGATCAGCGCGGCCAGAAAGATCCCGACATATCCGGTTCCAGCCGCAATGGCGTTGCGCCCGCCCTGATCCATGCCGATGCGCGGCAGGATCTGGCTTTTCAGCACCCCCTGCAGCATCCTCGTCGCCATGAAACCGATCGCGAAAATCACCAGAAACAGCAGGAAATCCGTCGGCGATATCCGGGTCCCGCCGAGGGTAAAGCCGCCTTGGAACCGCGACCACAGCTCGGTCAGATCGGCGGTATCGGCGCCCCAGATCAAGGCAAAGCCCGGCAGCGCGCTGAGCACCAGCGCAAAGCTGAGCAGGACCGGGATCAGGGCCGTGGTCTCGCCGGGCTTTTGACGGGTGAACAGCGCCCAAAGATCGAACAAAAGCTGCTGGATCAGGACCAGCAGCCCCATCAGACCAAAGGAAATCGCGGCGGGCTGAATCATCGCCGCCGCCGCCGAGTTATAGCCGATAACCGCAAGCAAGGGCCCGACGACGCCAACCAAAGTAGCTATCTTTCCGAACAGGCGCACGATGCCGCGCATTGTCGCGCCTTCATCCTCGTCCTCGGGGCCGAC
>CAIYZT010000206.1 GCA_903930735.1 uncultured Paracoccaceae bacterium
CCGCAAAGTGTTCGAAGTGCCCTTCCTCGAAGGCAAAAAACGCTAAGCCGGCGGCGCAGCTTCGCGGATTGACCGCGCCGGTGCCCGGCACCATCATCGCCGGATGAGCCAAAGCCTTTTCGCGCGCATCACCAGCCATCCCATCGCCTTTGACAGCGCATCGGGCACGGATGTGCTGGCGCAGTTGCCTGTGCTGGAGCCGCAGGTTGCGGCCCTGATTCAGGGGGCGGCGGGTTGCTCGCCCTATCTGAAATCCTTGATCCTGCGCGAGCGGGACTGGCTCTTGCCCGCCCTTGAAGCCCCGCCCGAGGAGAGTTTTGATCGGCTTCTTGGCGCGCTGGCCGGCATGCCGCTGGACCAGCTTTCAGTCGCGCTGCGCCAAGCCAAGCGCCGCGCGGCGCTGCTGACCGCGCTGTGCGATCTGGGCGGGGTTTGGGGGGTGATGCAGGTGACTGGCGCGCTGACGTCGCTGGCGGATCGGGCCGTGGATCTGTCGATGAAAACGCTGGTGGCCGAGGAGATCCGGCGCGGAAAACTGCCCGGCGCGGGGCTGGATGACATTGGCTCGGCGGCGGGGATGGTCGTGCTGGCGATGGGCAAGATGGGCGCCGGGGAACTGAATTATTCGTCGGATATCGATCTGATCTGCCTCTTTGATCAGGACCGCTACGGTGCCGATTGGCAAGATGCCCGCGCCGCCTTTATCCGCGTCACCCGCAAGATGACTGCGCTTTTGTCCGATATTACCGCCGAAGGCTATGTTTTCCGCACCGATCTGCGCCTGCGCCCCGATGCCGGGGTCATGCCGGTCTGCCTGTCGATGGCCGCTGCCGAGGCCTATTATGAGGCGCAGGGCCGCACTTGGGAGCGGGCGGCCTATATCAAGGCGCGGCCCTGCGGCGGCGATATCGCGGCGGGCAATCGGTTTTTGAAAACCTTGACCCCCTTCGTCTGGCGCAAACATCTCGATTTCGCCGCTATCCAGGACGCCCATGACATGCGCCTGCGCATCCGCGAGCATCGGGGGCTGAACCGGGCTTTGGCGGTCGAGGGGCATGATCTGAAGCTGGGGCAGGGCGGCATACGCGAGATCGAGTTTTTCACCCAGACCCGCCAACTGATCGCCGGGGGCCGGGATCTGACCCTGCGCGGGCGCGGCACGCTTGAGGCTTTGGCGGCGCTGGCGGCCAAGGGTTGGGTCGCGCCGGAGGTGGCGGCGGAGATGTCGGATCACTACATCCAGCACCGTATGCTGGAGCACCGGATCCAGATGGTGGGTGATGAACAGACCCATGAATTGCCAACCACGGCCTTGGGTATTGCCCGCATCGCGGCCTTTTGCGGCCAGCCGGAGACCGATTTCCGCGCCGGGCTCTTGGACCGGCTGCAGCGCACCGATCGGCTGACCGATGGGTTCTTCGCCCCTGATGCGGCGGGTGAGGGGCCGGAGCTATCCGAGGATTCCAAGAGGATCGTCGCGGGCTGGGCCAGCTATCCTTGCCTGCGCTCGGACCGGGCCGTGCAGATTTTTCAGCGCCTGCGCCCGCAGCTTTTGAACCGCCTGAGCCAGTCGGCCAACCCGCAAGAAGCGCTTGTGGCGCTGGACGGCTTCCTTTCCGGCCTTCCCTCAGGCGTGCAGATATTTTCGCTTTTCGAGGCGAACCCGGCGCTTGTCGATCTGATCATCGACATTGCGGGTACGGCGCCCGCGCTGGCGCGGTACCTCTCGCGCAATGCCCAGGTGCTGGACGCGGTTATCGGCGGCTCGTTCTTTGCGCCTTGGCCCGGGGTTCAGGCGTTGACGCGGGACCTGGGCCAAAAGCTGGCGGAGGCGGGCGATTATGAGCGCCAGCTAGACCTTGCCCGCGCTTGGATGAAAGAGCTGCATTTTCGCATCGGGGTGCATCATCTGCGCGGCTTGATCGACGGCTTTGAGGCGGGCAAGCACTATGCCGATCTGGCCGAGGCCGTGATTGCCGCGCTCTGGCCGGTGGTCAGTGCCGAGTTTGCAGTAAAACATGGGGTTCCGCCGGGGCGGGGGGCGGTCCTGCTTGGCATGGGCTCGCTGGGGGCGGGGCGGCTGAATGCGGGGTCGGATCTGGATCTGATCCTGATTTATGATCCGGGTAGCGCCGAGATCTCCGAAGGCGTCCGGCCGCTGCCCGCCCGCACCTATTACGCGCGGCTGACGCAGGCGATGGTCACGGCCCTGTCTGTGCAGACCTCGCAAGGTCGGCTCTATGAGGTGGATGTGCGCCTGCGCCCGTCGGGGCGGCAGGGGGCGGTGGCGACCTCGCTGAGCAGTTTCAGCGATTATCAGCGTGGTGAGGCCTGGACTTGGGAACATCTGGCTTTGACGCGGGCGCGGGTGATGGCCGGCCCGCCCGATCTGTCCGCCAAGGTCGAGGCGCTGCGGCGCGCGATATTGGCGGAAAAGGCGCAGGATCCGGCCAAGATCCGCCGCGATACTGCCGAGATGCGCGCGCGGCTGCAGGCGGCCAAGCCGGGGGTCGGGCCTTGGGAGGCCAAGTTTGGCGCGGGCAAGCTGATGGATGTGGAGCTTTGTGCGCAGATGGCCGCGCTCCTGGCCTTCAGTCCGGCAAGGACGGTCGAATGGCAGATCGCGGCGGGTGGTAAGTCGTTTGGCGGCGCGGAAAACCCTGAGGGGTCGCAATCAGATCAGACCGCGCTCTTGAATGCCTACAGGCTGTGCTGGCGGCTGCAATCGGCGCTGCGGCTGTTGTCCCACAAAGGACTTGACCTTGCCAGCATGGGGCAAGGCGGCTGGGCCTTTGTGCTGCGCGAGACCGGGCAGCAGAGCGCCGAGCAACTGGCGCAGGTATTGGCGCAAGCCGCGCAAGAGGCAGTTGCGGTGATCGCGGTGCAGATGGAGGCCGGAACATGGGGAGACGCGTGATGGATCTGAGCGAGGCCGACCCCAAGGGGCTAGTGCGCGAAAGCTATGCGATGGAGGGGATCAGCGAGGCCGAGTGCAAGTCGATCTTTATCGATTGGGCGCTGAGCCTGAAGGTCGGGATAAATCCGATAGAGGCGCTGCGGGCGCTGATCGCGCAGTATGCCATTGGCCGCGAAGATCATCCGATGAGCCTTTTGATGACGCAGGCGCTCTTCGCCCCCAGCGATCCGAAACGGCGCGGCGGGCGCATGGGGCGGCACGCGGGGCTATAGGCCGCGGCTGGAGCGGATTGCCATCAATCTGATTCAGATTGAAGGCAATCCAAGACCGGTACAGACTGGGAAACTTGCGATTGCTTTTTTTCGGGTGAACCCGAACAAGGGCAACACGCCCTAGCTGTAACGTCTCAATAGGTTGTTCACGGGCTGAAACTGGTGATGGTGGTGTTTGCGACGCAGCACAATCTTCAGCAGACAGCTCGTGAACATTCACAAGAATGCCAAAACCACGCCAAAGATGCGAGCGTTGATTGTCGCCCGGAGGCAGGGCGGCGAGACGCCTGGTCAGATTGCGGTCGGGCTTGGGGTTTCGGTCGTGACGGTGCACAAATGGCTGGCGCGTCACGCCTCCGAGGGGGCAGCGGGACTGGACGACCGCTCCAGTCGGCCTCGCCAGTTGCAAACGGGCGACTGATGATCAGCGGGCTAAGGTCGGGGCCCCGCGCCGCGCCCGCCAGCCGTTCTGGC
>CAIYZT010000207.1 GCA_903930735.1 uncultured Paracoccaceae bacterium
ACGTCTCTTGCCGGGGTTGCCTGACGCGAACCGACCCGCCGTATCACGGCCGCTATTTCCGCTCATTATGAAACCTTTCCAAAGCTTCCATTAAAGTTATCAGCTCATCATTGTTCATCGTGCCGATGTCCCCAGCGTGGCGCTGCCATATTGCCATGGCGGGTTCGCCAAGCTCCGTGATATCAATTCCCCGGCCTTGAGGGTGCGGCACCGGGCGGTTGCGCTCAAGTCGTGCGAGGCGGTTTCCGAGCGTGCGTGACATGCGTTATAATATAACATCGAAGAGTAGAATTGAACAGTTCTTTATCGTCCGCACCATGGCTCTGATCCATTCCAAGCGTGAGATGGCCGAGAAGGGCGAAATCCTCGCTCCAATCAAACTGAAATGCCTCCCCCGGACGAAAAGCCAGGGGGACGAAAGTGCCGCGCCCCGTCGTTTGTTGCTCTCGTTGCCGATCCGCTCGCCAATCTCGGGCAAAAGCCGCAACCCGACTGTAGGACCCCGTGAACCCGAGGGCCACAAGATCGGCATGCAACTGCTTCAGCGTCCGGCGTTGCTTGCGCGACTTGCCGGCCTCGGACTTAAGCCAGCCAGCGAGCTTCTCGGCAAAAGGATCAAGCTTGTTCGGGCGATCCGAAATGGCGAACTTCGGCTCGATCGTGCCCGCATTCAGATGCTTCTTGACAGTATTACGCGACAACCCGGTTCGTCGTGCGATCTCTCGGATCGGCAGCCTCAGGCGCAGCGACATACGCCGGATCACGTTCAAAAGTTCCATGTTGATCACTCCATTGCCCCCCCCGCGGCAAACTGCCTTGGGGAAAGGGTCACATGGGTCAATTCTCAATGGAAATTACGTGCCCAAGTGGGTCACTTCTGGGTGCAAATCAACAATCGTTGTTCCTCGCAACAACGGTCCACCCAATCGAAGCGGCTTTCCGCAAAATGTTGTTATTGACTCCTGCCGGCCGTCTCGTCTATGTCACCGATAGCATGTCACCGGTGTCATAACACTGGTATGCTAGGGGGAGTGCCAGAATTGGCCACAATTTATGATGTCGCCCGCAATGCGGGCGTCTCGGCCAAAACCGTGAGCCGGGTGTTGAACAGCGACGGCCCGGTCAGTTCTGCCACCCGCGAGGCGGTCGAAAAGGCGATGCGCGATCTTGGCTATGTCCCCTCCAACGCCGCCCGGATGATGCGCTCCAACAAATCCGGTCTGATCGGCCTGATCACCGGTGCCATCTCGATGTCGCCCGAGCCGACCCACCCTGCCGGCCTGCCCGAACTGTTCATCGTGCAGGGCATCCAGAAGGCGCTCGCCCCCTCGGGCATGACCCTGATGATCGCCGACACCGGCGGCCTGGTCGCAAACACCGCCCCCCTGATCGACACCTTCCTGCGGCACCGCGTCGAAGGGCTGATCTATGTGGCCGAATACCACCAGAAGGTCGCCCTTCCCCGCGTGCCCGCCGATGTCGCCCTTGTTCTTGCCAACTGCTACGACGACCTCGGCACCCCGGCGATCCTGCCCGACGACCGGCGCGGCCAGCGCGATCTGGTGTCCCGCATCATCGCGTCCGGCCACCGCCGCATCGCCTATCTCGCCCTGCGCGTCGATGTCGAGGCGAGCCGACTGCGGACCGAAGGCTATCACGATGCCCTGACAGCGGCCGGCATCGCCCCTGACCCCGCCCTGCTCGCCGCCTGCGACCTGCCCGACCGCGAGGCTGAGACGCGCCTCCTGATCGCCACCATCGACCGCATGCTGCGCCTGCCCGACCCGCCGACCGTGCTGTGCTGCGGCACCGACAAGATGGCGCTGGAAGTCTACGGCATCCTGCGCTCGCGCCGGCTGAAACTGCCCGACCAGATCTCGGTCGCGGGCTATGACGACTACCGCGTCATTTCCGAACAGCTTTACCCGCCGTTGACCACGGTGGACCTGCCCTACCGGGCCATGGGCGAGCGCGCAGGGCAGCGCCTTCTGGCCCTGATCTCGGGCGAACCCCAGAATGACCCCGCAGTCGAGCGCGTTGCGGGCCCGGTGTGCTGGCGCGCATCGGTCAAGGACTTGAGCGCCTCAAACCTGAAATGACTGAACCCAAGCGGAGGAACGACAATGACACTTCACAAGACCATTGCAGGGGCGATGCTGGCCAGCACGCTCTTTGCAGGCGCTGCCCTTGCCCAGACAGAACTGACCATGTGGTATCACGGTGCCGGCAACGAAACCGAGATGGTACTGGTCAACGAGATGCTGGCCGAATTCAATGCCAGCCAATCCGACTGGAAAGTCGTGATCACGACCTTCCCGCAAGGCGCTTATAACGACTCGATCGTGGCCGGTGCCCTTGCAGGAACTCTGCCCGATATCATCGACATCGACGGCCCGATCCTGCCGAACTGGGCCTGGGCCGGCTATCTCCAACCTCTGGCCATCGACGAAAGCCTGATCAAGGACTATCTGCCCGGGCCGAAAGGCGTCTGGGATGGCAAGCTTTATGGCATCGGCATGTGGGATGCGGCCGTGTCACTGGTCACCCGCCAAGCTTATCTGGACGAGCTGAAACTGCGCAAGCCGACCCTTGACGAGCCGTGGACCGGCGAGGAATTCCAGGCCGCTCTCGACGCCGCCAAGAACTCGGGCAAGTTCGAATATGCGCTGGACCTTGGCATGGCCTGGACCGGCGAATGGTACCCCTATGCCTTCTCGCCCTTCCTGCAAAGCTTTGGCGGCGACATGGTCGACCGTACCACCTACAAGACCGCCGAAGGAGCCTTGAACGGTGAGGCCGGGATGGCCTTTGGCAATTGGTGGCAGGGCCTCTTCAAGGGCGGCTACGCTCAGGCCACGCAAGACGGCGCTGACCGCGACTCGGGCTTTGCGTCGGGCAAGTATGCCTTCTCGTGGAACGGCAACTGGGCGGCTCTGGGCGCACTGGACGCCTATGATGACGTGGTGTTCATGCCCGCCCCGAACTTTGGTACCGGCTCCAAGATCGGTGCCGCCAGCTGGCAGCTGTCGATCTCGGCCACCTCCAAGCATGCTGACGGCGCCAACGCCTTCATCAACTTCGCGCTTCAACCCAGCAACCTCGCCCGCTTCTCCAAGGGGCTTGGCCTGATCCCGGCAACCGCTGCGGCAGCCGAGTTGACCGACAACTACAAGGCTGGTGGCCCGCTTGCTGTGTTCTATGACCTGTCCCAGCGTCAGGGCCTTTTGCGCCCCGTCACCCCCGGCTACCCGGTCGCGGCCAAGATCTTCGAAAAGGCCCTGGCGGACATCGCCAACGGTGCCGACGTCGAAGCCACGCTGGACGCAGCCACCGACGAGATCGACGCCGACATCGAGAAGAACGGCGGCTACGGGCACTAAGCTCCTCCCGAGCAACTTTTGGGGGCGGTCAGCCGCCCCCTGATTTCCCCGCAAAGGACCTGCATCATGGCCTCAAAATTCACCGTCTCGCACCGCTCCGGCTGGTTGATGGCCGGGCCCGCCTTCGGGCTGATGGTGGCCTTTGTTCTGCTGCCCTTTGTCTTTGCCGTGGCCTTCAGCTTCACCAACCAGCGGCTGATCTCGCCCAACCCCACCGAATTCGTCGGCCTGACCAATTACGAACAGCTTCTGGGCCTGGGCCTGTTGACGCTGGACCCTCTCAAGGACGCCAGTGGTGCTGTCCAGATGAAGGATGGCGAACCCGAATACCCCAGCCTGCGCAGCTATACCCGCAACAACCCCGACTATCCGCAATATGACGGCAAGCGCGAATGGTTCAGCTTTTCCTCGGGCGGAGATGCCCGCACCTTTGTGCTGGCCAGCGACGTCGTGTTCATGAAGGCGGTCGTCAACACCTTCCTCTTCGTGATCATCGTGGCCCCGCTGCAAGGCGGCCTGGCCCTGGGCCTTGCCCTGCTGATCAACCAGAAACTGCGCGGCATCAACGTGTTTCGCACCATCTATTTCATGCCCGTCGTCGTCTCGATCGTCGTCGTGTCCATCCTGTGGAAGATCATCTACGACGGCAATTCCGGCCTTCTGAACAACATCCTGTCCGGCCTAACCTTTGGCGCGTTTCAACCTGTCGACTGGCTTGGCAACACCAACACCGCCCTTGGCGCCATCATCGGCATGTCAATCTGGCAGGCCGTCGGCTTTCACATGGTGATCTGGCTCTCGGGCCTGCAAACCATCTCGCCCACCCTGTACGAGGCCGCGGCAATCGAGGGTGCGTCGAAATGGCAGGTCTTTCGCTACATCACCTGGCCGGGCCTCAGGAACACCGCCGTTCTGGTGCTGATCGTGATCACCATGCAGGCATTCGGCCTCTTTGCCCAAATCAACGTGATGACCAAGGGCGGCCCGATCGACAGCACCCAGACCATCGTGTTCCAGGCCATCCAGCGCGGCTATGGCAAGCAGGACATCTCGGGCGGCTCGGCCATCTCGGTGATCCTGTTCCTTATCGTGCTCTCGGTCTCGCTGGTCCAGCGCTACCTCACCCGTGACAAGGAGGCCAAGTGATGGCCATCACCTCCGCCGACAACCGTGGCCTGCGCCTCACCGTGCGCTACATCGTGCTGGTCCTGATCGCGCTCATTTTCTGCTTTCCGCTGGTGTTCATGATCGTGTCCTCGTTCAAACCCGACCTGCAGCTGTTGCAGGACTCGGGCAACCTGCGCGCCTTCCTGCCGGTCGGAGACCTCAGCTTCGACAACTACTTCGCCGCCTTCGAACGCGCCCCGGTCGGCCTCTTCATCTTCAACTCGGTCATGGTCACCGGCGTCACCGTTCTTTTGTCGCTGTTTCTCTGCTCGACCGCCGGCTTCGCCTTCACCTTCATGGAATGGCGCGGCCGCAAACTGGCCTTCACGATCATCCTCGCCACCCTGATCGTGCCGTTCGAGACCATCGCCATCCCGCTCCTCCTTCTCGCCTCCAAACTGCCTTGGATCGGGCTTGACGGGCTGACCTACGGCTGGCTCAACTCCTATCAGGTCCAGATCGTCCCCTTCATCGCCGACGGCCTCACGATCTATCTCTTCGCCCAGTATTTCAAAGACCTGCCCCATGAACTGATCGAGGCTGCCCGGGTCGAAGGTGCCACATGGTGGCAGATCTACGTCAAGATCGTCATGCCGCTCTCCGGCCCCGTCCTCGCCACAGCCGCCATCCTGAAATTCCTCGCCATGTACAACCAGTACCTCTGGCCCCTGATGGTCGTGCAGGAAGAGGGCTACCGCCCCGTCATGGTCGGCCTGCAATACTTCTTCCAGCTCAACATCGCCTGGGGCGAAGTTATGGCCTACCTCAGCCTCATCACCATCCCTGTCCTCGCCTTCTACCTCTACCTGCAAAAGGCCTTCATCGCCTCCATCGCCTCCACCGGGGTCAAGGGCTGACCGCCCCGCCCCATTCAGATGCTCACAAATATCCCGGGGGTCCGGGGGCTGGCCCCCGGTCGCGGTTTCAACAAAGGCAAACATCATGGTCTTCGCACTCAAAGACACTTGGCTCTGGGACAGCTGGTACGCCCGCGATGGCGACACCTGGCACGGCTTCTTCCTTCAGGCGCCGAAATCCCTGATCGACCCCGACGCGCGCCACCTGCGCGCCACCCAGCGCCATGCCACCTCGACCGATCTGACCAACTGGACCGACCTTGGCACCACCTTCGGCCCGGCCAAATCCCCGGCGTGGGACGACAGCACCACCTGGACCGGCTCCGTCGTGCGCGATGACGCGGGCCTTTGGCACCTTTTCTACACCGGCACCTGCCTCTCTGAGAAATCGCTCTACCAGCGCGTCGGCCATGCCACCTCGACCGACCTGCACAACTGGACCCGGGTGGGCGACGGCCTCGCCCTCGACCTCACCGGCCCCAATGCCGACACCTACGAGAAAGACCACATGATCGGCCACTGGCACGACCGCGCCATGCGCGATCCGTGGGTCATGCGCGACCCCGACAGCACCGGCTGGCTGATGTATTTCACCGCCCGCGCCCCCGGCATCCCTGAAGCCAACGCCGGCGGCTGCATCGGTTTTGCCACCTCGCCCGACCTGAAAACCTGGACCCTCCGCCCCCCGGTCTTTACCGGCGGCTATGGCCAACTGGAGGTGCCGCAGGTCTTCCGTTATGGCGCGCACTGGTATTGCCTGTTCTGCACCGCCGCCCCGCAATGGTCCGACCATATCCGTGCGGTGAACCCGCAAACCCCTGTCACCGGCACGCACTACCTGATGGCCGACCATCCCCGTGGCCCGTGGCGCATCCCGGCGGCTCCCTTCCTTGACGGCGGTGAACCCTGCCGCCGCTATGCCGCCCGCATCGTCGAAACCGACAAGGGCCTTGTGATCATGGGTTTTGCCGACGGCGGCCGCGACAAATTCGGTGGCTACTGCATGGACCCCGAACCCGTCACCCAAGGCCCGACCGGCCTGTTGACGGTGCAAAAGGTGGACTGACATGGCCGCCATCACCCTCAAGGGCCTCAAGAAATCCTACGGGTCCGCCCAAGTCATCAAGGGCGTCGACATCACCATCGACGACGGCGAATTCGTCGTGTTTGTCGGCCCCTCGGGCTGCGGCAAGTCCACCCTTCTGCGCATGATCGCCGGGCTTGAAGACATCACCGATGGCACCCTGACCATCGGCGACCGCGTCGTCAACGACCTGCCGCCCAAGGACCGCGGCGTCGCCATGGTGTTCCAGTCCTACGCCATTTTCCCCCACATGACCGTCCGCGAAAACGTCGCCTTCGGTCTGACGATTTCCGGCGCTTCGAAAGAGGAAAAAGACGCCAAGGTCGCCGAAGCCGCCCGCATCCTGCAGATGGAACACCTTCTCGACCGCCGCCCGAGCCAACTGTCCGGTGGCCAGCGTCAGCGCGTCGCCATCGGCCGCGCCATCGTCCGCAAACCCAAGGTATTCCTGTTCGATGAACCCCTTTCCAACCTCGACGCCGCCCTCAGGATGGACATGCGGATGGAGATCGGCAAACTGCACCAGCAACTCGGCGCCACCATGGTCTATGTTACCCATGATCAGGTTGAGGCGATGACGCTGGCCGACAAGATCGTCGTGCTGAAAGACGGCCTCGTTCAGCAGATCGGCAGCCCGATGGACCTCTATCATCGCCCCGAAAACCTGTTCGTCGCGGGCTTCCTCGGCTCACCCTCGATGAATTTCCTCGATGTCGACGTCGTGGATGTATCGGGCGACCAGGCTACCGTCCGAAACGCTGCGCTTGACACCGTCACTCTCACCATCCGCCATTCCGGCATCGTCGCTGGCGGCAAAGCGAGACTCGGCGTGCGCCCGCAATACCTGTCACCCGACGCAGAGTCGGGTGCGGGCGTGCTGCACGGAAAGATCGTTCTGACCGAACGGCTGGGCGCGGAAACTATTATCGAGGCGATGACGACTGACGGCAAGCCGCTCATTGTCGCCTTGGCTCGCGACGCGAAGTTTGCCATCGGCTCGCAAATCTCTTTGCGCTTTGACCCGGAATTTTCTCACTTGTTTGCGGTTTGATCCAGCAGAGCAGCAGGGGATATATCGCAATCAATGGATTCGACGTGAGCGCCACTCGTGAATTGACTGGCCAACAGGGCATCCATCCAAACAATGGGTGTAACTCACAGGAAGCCCTTGGGCATGAGCGGGAAATCCTCCCTTCATAAATGTCCCCAGCAACACTCGGAGGTGAAATTGCATACCGACGAAAATGGCCCCCTGCGATTGGCGTTGGCGGGAGTATCGCACGACCACATTGACATCCTCGATCAGCTTGCCCCAGCAGACTTCTCCATCGTGGGGGCATGTGATCCTGATCCGGACCTGCTCGCCGCCTTTGGCAACACCTGGGACATTTCTCCATTAGGGTTGTATGGTGAGCTGGAGCAGATGCTGGTGCAGACCGCACCCGATGTGGTCGCCGCTTTTGGCCCGATTTCCGACCATCTCGCCGTCGTTCGGGCCTGCGGGCCACGCGGCATCCACGTCATGGTCGAAAAGCCCTTCGCGATCAGCCCCGCCCACGCCCGGCAGATGGCTGAACTGGCGCGTCGCAACCGCATCCACGTCTTAACCAATTACGAAACCTCTTGGTATCCCAGCACATTTTTTGCCATCGACAAGGCGGTAGAAGATCGCGCGTTCGGCCCGATCCGAAAAGTTCTGGTGCGCGATGGCCATGGCGGCCCTGTAGAAACCGGTTGCCGTGCCGCCTTTCTGTCTTGGCTTATGGATCGGGCCCAGAGCGGCGGGGGCGCGTTGACGGACTTCGGATGCTACGGCGCCAACCTGATGACCCGGCTGATGGGCGGGCGGCACCCTCGCAGCGTCATGGCGCAGACACATTGTTTCAAGCCCGAGATTTATGATGTAGAAGATGACGCACTGATCGTACTCGACTACGGCGATGCCGAAGCCGTTATCCAAGCATCATGGAATTGGCCCTTTGCACGCAAGGATATGGAAATATACGGCGCAAACGGGTTTGTTGCCGCGCTGGACAAGCACACAGTCGAACTTGCTACGGTCGGTTCGCCGGGTCGGCAACGCGTTGTCCTTCCCGAACTGCGAAAGCCACTCCACAACCCTTTTGCATATCTCGCTGCCGTGCTTCGCGGTTCAGTCAACCTCGACAGACTCGATCTGGCGAGTATCGAGAACAATCTGGTGGTCACCGACATTCTGGCAGCGGCTCAGCGCTCCGCTGCCGAAGGCCGGACTATCTTCCTTTGATCGAAGTGAACGAGAAGGTCATGCGACCGGCTTCTCTCCGTGGCACTGACAGCTGAAGCAATACGAATCCGGGAGTTCTGGGTGGCCCGCAATCGAGGCTACTCCGTCCTGCCAGCGTTCGCGCAGGGTTACCCAGCGCACGATGCCGCCTGCGGCCCCAGCAAGGGCGGTTTTCGCCTGATCGGTCATGATCCATGACCAGAAATCGTTCTGATTTGCCACGAAGGGCTCCTTTCGGTTCGGGATAAGGAAGAGAGGCCGGAGTGGCCGCGTTACGACCAGCTGCCGCCCAGCGCGGCGGCAGGTCCGAGGTAAATGCATTCGAAATAGCTGCCCGCGTTGACGACAGCCGCAGCCGCAACATCGAGGGCGATGGAGGGGATGATCGTCCCGGAAGTGGTGATCTCGAAGGTACCGTGAATTGACGCGCGCAGCGCCGCAGAGGTTGCTACTGATGCCAGTGCGCCACCACTGGTCGGGACGTCGGAGGCGGTGCCCGAGGTGGCGGTGGTGCCGCCAACGGCGACGGTGCCGCGCGAACCGAAATCTTGCATCGACATCTTGCCGAAGATGGCTGACCCCGCACCCTTCAGGTCGAACTTGGCAGAACCGCTCGTGGTCGACATCGAGGTCAGCAGGAGCGAACAAGAGAAGCGATAGGTGCCCGCCGCAAGGGACAGCGCGCCGTTCGTCGACCAGTTGAACAGCTTCTGGGCCGTGGTGGCGCTGGTCAGGGTGTAGTTGGCTTGCAAGACGCCGTAAGCAGAACTGGCCCCCGAACCACCTCCGCCGATCAGATCGAGTGATGTGCCTGCTTGCCGCCCCCGGAACTTGCCCGTCGAGGAATTGTACCAGAGGTCACCGTCCGCCACGGTGCCTGGGTCGCCAGGATTCGGGTTCAGTTGCAGCGCCACCATGGCGCGGACCCGGCCGGAGGTCCGTTCCAGTTGCAGCGCGTTGAACCAGGTCGCGCCATCCACCGAGACCTTGATCTGGAAATCGTCCGACCCGACCAGGCCAAACTCCGCCCGTCCAGAAAACCCGGTCTGGAACAGGAAGGAGCCGGTGTCAGTGGCCGCAGCCTTGTTGACCTTCACCTGATGTCCAGCCCCCGCGTTGTTGAAAAGGCTGGCCGGGGCATTGATTGACAGGCGGTTCGTGGCATTGGCGGTTGCGCCGCCCAGACCGAGGTACAGAGCCGAGACGTTGGCCGCCGCCATGGCGATGGCAGAGACGCTGCTGGCGAAGGTCACCGTAGGGCTGTTGATCGTCAGTGTGCCCAACGCCCCAGCCACCGCCGATCCGATGGTCACGTTGGTCGTCGACCCTGACACCCCGGCCGTGCCGATGTTCAAGGTCTTGGTGCTGCCACTCAGCGTGGCGCCGGTGGCAAGATTGGTCGAGCCGGTCCCGGTCGAGGTGCCGAGATC
>CAIYZT010000208.1 GCA_903930735.1 uncultured Paracoccaceae bacterium
CCCACATTCCCTTGCCGATCTGCGCGCGCCCAGACAGCCCGCATTCAAGGCCGATATCCACATTCAGCGTCTCATAAGCGCCGATCCAGCCCTTGCGCTTGATGAAATCCTTGCGACTAAAGGGGCCCGCCTCCATCGAGGTATGGATCTCATCCCCGGTCCGGTCCAGAAATCCGGTGTTGATGAACGCCGTGCGGTGCCGCGCCGCGCGGATACAGGCCTTTAGGTTGACCGAGGTGCGCCGCTCCTCGTCCATGATCCCCAGCTTGACCGTATAGCGCGGCAGGCCCAGCACCGCCTCAACCCGCGTGAAAATCTCGTCGGTAAAAGCGACCTCTTCGGGGCCATGCATCTTGGGTTTGACCACATAGATGGATCCCATCGTGGAATTGCGTGGGCCCCCGGTTTTGGCCAGATCATGCATGGCGATCATCGCGGTGATCATCGCATCCATCAGCCCTTCGGGGATTTCCGAGCCATCGGGCAGCAAGATCGCCGGATTGGTCATCAGATGCCCGACATTGCGCACCCACAGCAGCGCACGGCCCTTCAGCGTCAGGCTTGCGCCATCGGGCGCGGTGTAATCGCGGTCCGGGCTCAGCCGGCGGGTCACCCATTTGCCGCCCTTGTCCATCTGCGCGCTCAGATCGCCCTTCATCAGGCCCAGCCAGTTTTCATAGGCTTGGGTCTTGTCCTCCCCGTCAACGCAGGCCACCGAATCCTCGAAGTCGAGGATCGCCGACAAAGCGGATTCCAACAGGACATCGGCAAGCAGTGCCTGATCGCGCGCGCCGATGAAATGGGCGCGGTCAAAGACCAATTCCACATGCAGCCCATTATTGCGCAGCAAAACCGCGTCGGGTGCCTTGGGATTTCCTCGGTAGCCGACGAATTTGCCCGGATCGATCAGCGGCAGATCATCGACCAAAAGCGCCCCATCCTTGACCACATAGCGCCGCACATCGGCATGCGAGGTGCCCATAATCGGAAAGGCATCGTCAAGAAAGACCCGCGCCCGCGCCACAACTCGCGCACCGCGCCCGCGCTCGTACCCGCCCTGCGGCGGCATCGTGCCCATGGCATCGGTGCCATAAAGGCAATCGTAAAGACTGCCCCAGCGCGCATTGGCCGCGTTCAGCGCATAGCGCGCGTTGGTTACGGGCACCACCAATTGGGCCCCCGGAACTTCGGCGATCTCGGGGTCGACATTTGCGGTATCGATCTGAAAATCCAGGCCTTCGTCTTGCAAGTATCCGATTTGGCCGAGAAAACTCTTGTAGGCGACAAAATCATGCGGCGTGCCGCGATGGGCGATGTGCCAGGCGTCGATCTGGGCTTGCAATTCGTCCCGTCGCGCCAAAAGGGCCCGGTTCCTGGGGGCAAGATCGCGCACCAATTCCGCAAAGCCGCGCCAGAATTGACCGCTCGAAACCCCGGTTCCCGGCAGCGCCCGCTCGGCAATAAAGGCGGCAAGGCCCGCATCAACCTTCAGACCCTCGATCTCGACCCTTGACGCCATGGCACCCTCACAATTCTTCATCCGCATATCCCTCAATCGCATAGGGGGCTTGGGCGCGGCAATCAAGTTTTGTGCGCGCGCGATTGCCGTTCGGTTCGACGAAGAAGTTTTTGGTAAACCGCAATACTGGACAAGTTTAGCCTGCGCGCTAACTAAATCTTGACGCAAGCCCTTGGGAGAATTACTTAGCGATATGACTAAACATGAACCGGACCTCAACCTGATTTTTCAAGCCCTCTGCGATCCCACGCGGCGCGCAATGCTCGCGCGACTGGCGCAGGGCCCGCTGGCGGTGTCCGAGCTTGCCCTGCCCACCGGCTTTGCCTTGCCCACCGTGATGCGCCATCTGTCGGTGCTGGAGCGGGCCGATCTGGTCCACAGCGAAAAGACCGGCCGCACCCGGACCTGCCGGAACAATCCTGTGGCGCTGGTGGCAACTCTGGACTGGATGGTGCAGCAGCGCGCGCTTTGGGAGCAAAGGACGGATCGGCTCGAGGCCTATGTTGCAACCCTGATGAAGAGCGAGTCCCCATGAAACCCCACGATTTCGACCCTGAACTAGACCTGATCGTGACCCGCGATATGAAGGCGCCGCCTGCCCTTTTGTACAAATGCTGGACCACGCCCGAGCACCTCGTTCACTGGTTCGTGCCCAAGCCTCACCGGGTCGCCGCCTGCCATCTCGACCTGCGCGTGGGCGGGGCCTGCAATACGACCTTTGATATCGACGGAACCCTCATGGAAAACAAGGGCGTCTATCTGGAGCTGATCCCAAACGAAAAGCTAGTCTTTACCGATACTTACACCGAAGGCTGGAAGCCCAATCCGGAACCCTTCATGACCGCCATTCTCACCTTCGAAGATCTCGGCTCCGGTATGACCCGCTACACCGCCATCGCCCGCCACCGCAGCCGCGAGACTGCGGCGCAGCACGAACAGATGGGCTTTTCAGGGGGCTGGGGTACCGTGGCCACGCAGCTGGAAGAATATGCGCAAAGCCTGATGTAGTCGGAAAAAGTCGGCGGCAAATCACTCGGTCATTGCCCCTGAGGGAGCCCGCCCACGAACAGGGCTGGCTCCCAAACGTCTTGTCGGCGGACCACGCGGGCGCTCTCGCAGTTAGGCTCTGCACGGCCCCACCGCGCACAGCAGGGCTTGCGCCCCCTGCGCCGATGCGAAAGTCTGCCTGAAACAGGAGACCCGCCATGACCGCTGATCCGCGCACGATCTACCTTGCCGACTACCAGCCCTATCCCTTTATCATCCATTCCGTGGCGCTGGTCTTTCGCCTTGCTCCGCGGACGACGCGCGTGCTGGCCGAGATCCGATTTGCCCCCAATCCCGAGCGCGCCGCGCCAGCGCCGGGCAAGGGGCATGATCTGTTCCTCCATGGCGAAAACCTGGCGCTGATATCCTGCGCGCTTGACGGTCAAACGATCACCCCCTTGGTCACCGACCTGGGGCTGACGATCAACGCCGCCGATCTGCCCTCCGCCGCCTTTACCCTGACCACCGAGGTCGAAATCGCGCCCGAGGGCAACACCGCCCTCGAAGGCCTCTATATGTCCAACGGCCTTTATTGCACCCAATGCGAGGCCGAGGGCTTTCGCAAGATCACCTATTACCCCGACCGCCCCGATGTCATGGCCCGCTTTTCGGTGCGCATCGAATCCGATCTGCCGGTGCTGCTGTCAAACGGCAATCCCACAGGCTCTGGCCCCGGCTGGGCCACTTGGGATGATCCCTGGCCCAAACCGGCCTATCTCTTTGCGCTGGTGGCGGGCGATCTGCTGGCCGTCCGCGATAAGTTCACCACCGCCTCGGGCCGCCCGGTCGATCTGGCGATCTGGGTGCGCAAGGGCGATGAGGACCGCTGCGATTACGCCATGGACAGCCTGATCCGCTCCATGCGCTGGGACGAAGAGGTTTATGGGCGCGAGTACGATCTGGACCTGTTCAACATCGTCGCTGTCGATGATTTCAACATGGGCGCGATGGAGAACAAGGGCCTGAACATCTTCAACGCCAAGCTGGTGCTCGCCTCGCCCCAAACCGCCACGGATAATGATTACAACCGCATCGAGGGCGTGATTGCGCACGAGTATTTCCACAATTGGACCGGCAACCGCATCACCTGCCGCGACTGGTTCCAGCTGTGCCTGAAAGAGGGGCTGACCGTCTTCCGCGATCAGCAATTCACCGGCGACATGCGCAGCCACGCCGTCAAGCGGATCGAAGATGTGATGGCCCTGCGCGCCCGCCAGTTCCGCGAGGATGGCGGGCCCTTGGCGCATCCGCCGCGCCCGGAAAGCTTTGTTGAAATCAACAATTTCTACACCGCGACCGTTTACGAAAAAGGTGCCGAGGTGATCGGGATGCTGAAACTTCTGGTTGGCGATGCCGGCTATAAGTCTTCGCTCGATCTCTATTTCGACCGCCACGACGGCAATGCGGCCACGATCGAAGACTGGCTGAGCGTCTTCACCGATGCCACGGGCCGCGATCTGACCCAGTTCAAACGCTGGTACACTGAGGCCGGTACCCCGCGCCTTGGCGTCGAAGAGGCATGGGAGCCAGCAGCGCAGGGCGGCGACTATATCCTGACCCTGACCCAGACCAACCCGCCCACCCCCGGCCAGCCGGTCAAGGGGCCCAAGGTGATCCCCGTCTCCGTCGGCCTTTTGAACCCCAACGGCGACGAAGTACGCGCGACACAGGTGCTGGAGCTGACCGAGCCGCGCCAATCCTTCCGCTTCAACGGCCTCGCCAGCAGACCCATCGCCTCAATTCTGCGCGGTTTCAGCGCCCCTGTGGTGCTGGACCATGCATCCAGTCAGGCCGAGCGCGCGTTCCTGATGGCCCATGACACCGATCCCTTCAACCGCTTCGAGGCGGGGCGCGCCCTGGCCAAGGATGTGCTGGGACGGATGATCACCGAAGCCGCCGCGCCCTCGCCGGATTTCCTGGACGGTATGGTACGCATGGCTTTTGACGCGGATCTCGACCCGGCGTTTCGCGCGATGGCCCTAAGTTTGCCGAGCGCCGATGACATGGCCGCCACCTTGCACAATGCGAGTCAAGTACCTGATCCCGAAAGGATCTATACGCAAACCAAAGCACTCGGTCTCGCCGTGGGTCAGGCCCTTGGCGCGGGCCCCCTCCAGTCCGTGCTGACAGCATCAGACAGCACCGCGCCGTTTTCCCCCGATGCTGGCGATGCTGGCCGGCGTGCCCTGCGCGGCGCGGCGCTGAGCTATCTGAGCAAGCTCGATCAGGGACAGGCCGCCGCCCGCGTCTTTGCCTCGGCCGATAACATGACCGAAAGCCTGTCCGCGCTCGGGTGCCTGCTGAACGAAGGAAAGGCCGAAACCGAACTTGCTGCCTTCGAGGCGCGCTGGAAATCGGACCGTCTGGTGATGGATAAGTGGTTCGGGATCCAGGTTATGCTGGCCGCCCCTCAGGACCTTGTCGCCACCGTGAACCGTCTCACAGCCCGCCCCGATTTCGACTGGAAAAACCCGAACCGGTTCCGCGCCGTGATCGGTCCGATGTCTGGCAATCACGCCGGTTTCCATCACGCCTCTGGGTCAGGCTATGCGCTGCTCGCCGATTGGCTGATCAAGCTGGACCCGGCGAACCCCCAAACCGCCGCCCGCATGTCGACCGCCTTTGAAACCTGGCCGCGCTATGATGCGCAGCGGCAGGCGCTGGCCAAGGCGGCTCTGGCTCGAATTCTGGCGACGCCTGGGCTCAGCCGCGATCTGTCCGAGATGGCCTCGAGGATTGCCGCCGGTTAGGGACGAGCTTTTGTGCGTGGTTTGCTGAACTTGTGCCCAAGATGGATATTTGGGCCACATTGAAGGGAGCGGGCGGAGGTCAGCAACCGCGCCTCGGGCCTCCGTTGGGAGGGGGAGGCGCGGTGCCTTCAACGTGGGCGGTCATCGGGGTCCCCCCCTGTACCGCCCGCCCAATGAACCTCAGATTGGTAAAGATCTGGTAAACGGACTTTGCCCTTCAATGTGGTCTAAGTATCCTCGGGGGGGGCGCGCGCTTGCCGCGCGCTGGGGGGCAGAAGGCCCCCCCTTTGTACCGAATTTATCGACAGTATTCCTGCGAAGCAGTCCAGGCCGCCATCTCGGACCGCTTTTCCTGACTCTGCATCGGCCCCCAGTCGCGCGCCACGCCGCGGTTGCCCTCCCCGGCGACAAGGGCGTCGCGCCCGACCTGTTCGGCGATGATCGTGACCGCACAGGAAAGATTGGCCGCGCCGTCCTTTAACTCCGCGCTGTCGTCAGCCTCGCAGCCATGTTGCCGCGCCGACTTTTGCGAAATCTGCATCAAACCAACATAACGCCCACCGCCGCCAATGGCATCGGGGTTCCAACCGCTTTCATACTTGGCGATGGCCGAAAGCAGGCCCGCCCAAAAGGCGCGTCGATCGGCCAGGCTGGCCTCCTCGTACCCGGGGCACCATTGCGTGATATCTGCGGGAACCGTAGCGGCCAGTAGCGCGTCCTTGGCCTCCAGGACAGCCAAGGTCGATTTTGTCCATTCCGCAGCTTCCTCGCGCGCGTCCCAGCGCATCGCGGGCAGGGAAGGGGACATCAGCGCTGTGACCAAAGACAGGTCCGGCAACTTGGGCCCGACGCATCCCGATACCAAGATCAGGATCAACGCGGCATGGCTTTTGCAGGGCTTGAACATGAAACCTAAGGTGAAACACCCTACCGACGTGCCGGGCCGGGGCCTCTTGCCCCAAATTCGACCCAAAAACCAAGTTCCTGCGCCGCACCTACCCGCCTTGGGCGAGTTTCCGCCGTTCGCCGCCCCTTGAAGCCCCCCGGCGCCCTGCCTAAGAAGGGTAAGACACCCGAGAGGAGACCATGATGCTGGACCTGACCTATGGGGCGCCAAAGCCCCGCGTGATTGCTGGCTCCCAGCACGATTGGGAATTGGTCATCGGCATGGAAATCCATGCTCAGGTCGCCTC
>CAIYZT010000209.1 GCA_903930735.1 uncultured Paracoccaceae bacterium
CCCCATGCACCTGAAACACATTCTTCGCCAGGTCGAGCCCGACAGTGGTAATCTCCGACATGACCGTCCTCCTTTGTGGATCCTCACAGAACCACCTTGGCACATTGATGCCGTCGGGGGGCGGTCACATCATCAGAGCCTGGCTAAGCAGCAAAATTCATCCATGTCGATTTCAGCAAGCGCCACAAAGTGCAGATGGTAATAGTCGTTGTGGCTGCCAGCATTGGCGAAACACCATCGGTTCACTCGGCAACCCTGTTCCGCCGCCTTGCCGTAGATCACACGATCCAAGCTGTTCCAGAAACAACCCAGCAGCCGATGGGCATGCTCAAGTTGCGCAAGCGGCTGGATCTGGCGCGGGATGCGGAGCGGGCGGTGGATGGCGTGCCGGGGTTGATCGTAGCGAACTGGGTCGAGAGGACGCTGTGACTTGGTCTCGCGTTACTTCTGTTCCATAAGCTCGGCAAGCTGGCCGCGGGTCTTCTGCACGCTGGCACGCAGTGCCTTCCAGTCGCTGGGCGGGTTTCCATCCTCCAGCATGCCCTTAAACACCCGATAGGCGTCCGTGCGGCTGTCATAAGCGCGCAGCGTCGTATCGTCATTCACCCATGCAAAAATGATCACGTGGCTTTCGGCGTGGAAGCGGAAAAACAGCCGGTACTGCTGAAAGAACTTCGCCGGAAACCAATGCCGCTGCTCGTCGCCCAGCGTGTTGCCTTGCCGGAACTTCGGGTCGTTGGGGTCGGAAGGGATCTCTTCAAAAACCAGCTTGTTGATCGCGGCAAGGCGCTTGGTGGCGTTCTTGCTGCGATAACCGGCCGGGTTGGCAGCCTTGAGGGACGCAACCTTTTCGACCAACTCCGCTACCTGACCCAAAAACAGCGGATGCGCGAACAAGGTCCATCCGTTCACAACCAACGGCACAACGGAACCGTCGGTCATTCATCTTCGGGCGACAGGGCCGCATCAAGATCAAGTTCGACACCATCGACCAGTTCGCACAGCTTGGCCCGCAGCGAGGCATCTAGCGCCCGGATATGGCCGGGATTATGGCTGATGTCGTGCGCCAGAAACGACAGAAACGCACCAATGGCTGGGTCTTCTGCGGCCTCCATGACGCGGCTAAGAAGAACATCGCCTTGGGGCAGGATGGTGTAGGAGATGCGGTCACGCTTCTTCAGGCCAAGCGCCTTGCGCACGACCCCGGGCATTGTCGTCTGATACTTGTCTGTCAGCGTGGACTCGACCTTGAGTTCGGCAAGCATGTGATTCTCCTTCACGTCGCTAGATCAAGGTAAGGCAAACGCATTACCTATTCAAGAACGCATCGGCAGAAATTGCCTGCAGGCGTTTCGAACCGCCCCGAAACTTTGGTGCTACCATGCCCACCACCCGCGAAACCATCCTTGCCGCGCTGCACGCGCGGCTGCAAACCCTCACCGCTACGGTCTTGCGGGACGAAGTCCTGCCCGAGCGCATCCCGGCGTCTGGCCTGATCATCCTGCGGGACGGCCAGCCGGGCGAACCGGAGGTCACGCTATCGCCCCTGCGCTATCACTATCAGCATCGGGCGGAGTTGGAGGTGATCATCCAGGGCGCAAATGATCGTGCAACGGCTTTCGATGCACTGATTGCGACCATCGGCACCGTGCTCGCCACCGACCGCACCCTTGGAGCGCTTTGTGACTGGGTCGAGGCGGAAGCCCCGGCCTCTGTCGATTTTCCGGTCGAAGGCGCGGCAAGTCTGAAGGCGGCAGTGATCACCGTTGTGCTGCATTATTCCACCGCAGACCCTCTCGCGTAACGTCGGAGGATTACAAGCGTGCACCACCACGGTTCGGCTCGTTGCCCAAGAGCCAGAGCAGAAGGCACGCAAGTATCAGCGAAAACATCAGGCTCAGCAAAACCCAGCCGATCACGCTGCGACCACGGCTCTCAGCCATGCGGGCGGGCAGAAGAATATAGAACCAGACGACGAGGTATAGGGCAAACAGTGCAAGGATAACACCTAGAAATCCGGTCGTTGCATCTTCCATCATCACCCTACCCGAAGCTGTCTACTGCTGAATGCATAGGCGCTTAGAACGCTGCACCCAAGACCTAACCAATCCCCGAAAAATAAAAGGAGACTCCCATGGCACGTGCGCAAGGCGCGCGGGCGCAGATGGCGCTTGCGTATGAGACGATTTACGGGACCCCACCGGTCAGTGGATTCCGATTGATGCCCTTCGCGCGGGCAACGCTCGGGTCCGAGCAGCCGCTGCTGGAATCCGAGCTGCTGGGCTATGGCCGCGATCCCTTGGCCCCGATCAAGGACGCGGTAACGGCCGACGGCGAGGTGGTGATCCCCATCGATGTGGAGGCGTTCGGCTACTGGCTGAAGGCGGCATTCGGTCAGCCGTTTCATCTGTCGCGTAAAGCCTTCCAGCGCCGCGTCAGCGGTGCAGCCGCGGTTCTTGCTGAGAATGATAGCGGGTCTCGCGCTCGACCAGCGTGCCCACCGACGAGCGGTTGAAGGCGCCCTTGATCAGGTCACCTTCCTGTCAGCCGACAGGCGATTGCCCTGCAATCGCCGAGAGGCCAGTGCCCCGGCACAAGGCGGCCGTCGATTTCCTCGGGGCGATGGATTATCCGCAATGATTCCGGGGCGATAGAGCCACCGGGCAGCGTGGTGCGCCGAAGTCCGCGGGATGGTTTGTGCTGGCGCAGCGCCGCGATCATCTCGGCCTTCAGCCCACCTCTCGGCTGCGCGTAGATCGCGGCATAGATCGTCTCGTGGCTGATCAGCCGGGTCGGATCCTCGGGGTGCATGGCCTGCAGTTTGCGCGCAATCTGCTCGGGAGACCAGCGCTTGTGAATCAGTTTGCCGCGCACAAAGCCATGCAGCCAGCCGCCGGGGAAAAGCATTCGCCGCCGCCCGCAGAGCGTGCGGCGCGCCCGATACCCTGCACCGCCAAGCTGCGCGCAGTAGGGCTGGGCGGGCTCACCCTCCGGACGGCCCCGAAACAGTTCCCGACCGATCGTGGAGGCGCTGCGTCCCAGCAACAAGCCGATCGCTTGAAGACTCGCCCCGCGCCGATGCTCCGCCAAAATCACGCCACGTTCCTCGCCGTTGAGGTGCTTGTAC
>CAIYZT010000210.1 GCA_903930735.1 uncultured Paracoccaceae bacterium
CAGGCTGCAACCGACCTGATGGAACAGGGCGCGCCCGCCTTTGAGGCCGCTGTGCCGATCCTGTCCCAATTGCTCAAAGCTGAACTGGCTGAGCGCGAGGTGCGATCCATCGCCTATCATATGAAGGCTGCACGCTTGCCGGCATACAAAGACCTCTCAGGCTTTGACTTTGCCTCTAGCGAGATCAACGAGGCAACCTTACGCCAATTGCACAAATGCGAGTTCATGGATGGGGCGCAAAACGTCGTGCTGATCGGCGGGCCAGGAACCGGCAAAACCCATGCCGCCACAGCTCTTGGCGTGCAGGCTGTCGAACATCATCGTCGCAAGGTCCGCTTCTTCTCGACAATCGAACTGGTCAACGCGCTTGAACAAGAAAAGGCCAAGGGAAAGACGGGCCAATTGGCCGAAGGTCTTACCAAGCTCGATCTCGTGATCTTGGATGAGCTCGGATATCTGCCGTTCAGCGCCTCAGGCGGCGCATTGCTCTTCCATCTGTTGAGCAAACTCTACGAGCGCACCAGCGTCGTGATCACCACAAACCTAAGCTTCAGCGAATGGGCCACAGTATTCGGTGATGCCAAAATGACCACCGCCTTGCTCGACCGCCTCACCCATCGCTGCCACATCTTGGAAACCGGAAACGACAGCCTCGACAGTCAGAGTTCTGCAACAACGCCGATCCGTCATAAGACGTGCTTTGCAAGCCGGGAACGATCCTCACGTCCCACAAGCTTGGTGTAATGGCCAGTGTGCCTACAGCCAGATCGCCCGCGCTGGAATCTCCTTTCAGATATGCGGCCTCTCGCCAACCTTGCCGACTTCCGACCATGCCACACATCAAAACCGGAAGTGAGGGTCAGCGATCGAGCCATGACCCACAAGCCCGGTTTAGTGCCGCCGAAAAGTCGCGGCCCGGCACTTTCAAAAGCCCCTCGGGGCTGGTCACCGCATCAATCGACCGCGCTTTCGCGTCCATCAGCCAGGCCCGGAAGTTTGATGTGCCCCAATCGACCCCGATCATCACCGGCGGGGCGGTCATCGCGTCGCATCCTGCCGACCCTGTGTCCCTACCATTCCGCAATCGACCCATCCTTGTGGCGCCAGACCGGCGCGCGCCACTTATGTCCGCCACGTGCCGCCTCAATCACGCGCGCTTCATCGACCTCGATGCCAAGGCCGGGCCCAGTGGGGATTTGCAGTTGGCCGTTCGCCAGCGTAAAGCCGTGACCAGGAAGCGTATAATCCGTCAGCTCGCCTCCCTGATTGTAGTGAATGCCCAGGCTTTGCTCCTGGATGAAGGCGTTGTGGCAAACGGCGTTAACCTGCAGGCAGGCTGCCAGCGCAATCGGCCCCAGCGGGCAATGCGGTGCCAGCGCCACGTCATAGGCTTCCGCCCAATGCCCGATCCGCACGGTTTCCGAAATGCCTCCGACATGTGCCGGGTCCGGATTGATGACCTGAGCCGCGCGCAACTCAAACACCCGTTTGAAGTCATAACGAGAATGGAGTCTTTCGCCGATACAGAGCGGAATGGAAGTGGCGCGGGCCAGATCGGCCAAGCTTTCCAACATTGCAGATACCACGGCATCCTCAACAAAGATCGGGCGCAGGGGCTCCAACTCTTTCAGCAACACCCGCGCCATTGGCAAGTGGACACGCCCATGGAAATCGAATGCCAGATCCATGCTGGAGCCAACCGCTTGGCGCAATTCGAACATCCGCTTGATTATGCCGTCGACCTTCGCGTAGGTATCGACGATCTGCAATTCTTCGCAAATGTTGAACTTCACCGCGTCAAACCCCTGATCTCGCATCTTGATCGCGCCGTCGATCAGGTTGGTCGGCCGGTCCCCACCAATCCAGCAATAGCTTCTGACGGTATGGCGCACAGGTCCGCCCAGCAACTCGTACACCGGTACCCCAAGGGCGCGACCCTTTATGTCCCACAGGGCGGTATCAAGCCCGGAAATCGCACTCATCAGTACTGGGCCGCCTCGATAGCACCCGTTGCGATAAAGCATCTGCCAGAGGTCTTCGACATGCCGGGGATCTCGGCCGATGACCATATCGGCCAGTTCTGCGATCTTGGCCGCAAGCGTTTCGGCATGGCCTTCAAGGACAGGTTCGCCCCAGCCAGAGATGCCCTCGTCCGTTTCCACTTTCAAGAACAGCCAGCGAGGCGCAACCAGATAGGTCTTGAGCGCAGTAATCTTCATGTCATTTTCCGTCGTCGATTGGTTTGGTCCAGGTAGTCGAGATCTGGCGCGCAGAAATCTGGCTGATCGTGTTCAGGTTACGCGGTCACCCGCATGGACATTCCGCCGTCAACCGTCAGGATTTCCCCGGTGATGAACTCGTTGCGGATCATCGATAGCGCCGCTTCGGCGACGTCGGTGACGCTGCCTTCGCGGCGCAACGGGATGCGGTTGGTGATGTTGTGGGCCTTTGCCGCTTCGGTCATCTGCGCGTGGAAACGGGTACGGATGATGCCCGGTGCGATGACATTTACGCGGATTCCGGCGGCTGCATTGTCAAAGGCCAGCGCCTTGGCCAAGGGGATCAGCGCGCCTTTCACCGTCTGGTAGGCCACGGAATTTGGGCAGCCGCGCAGGCCCGCCACGGATGACACCAGCAGAACGGCCCCGCCTTCCTTGGCAAGCCATGGATGAGCCGCGCGGAAGAGGTGAAAGACCGGATGGACATGCAGGGAAAACGAGTCCATCCACGCCTCGGCCGTCAGGGTCAGGACTGTGCCCGAAACCGGTCCACCGGCGGAATGGATCAGGATGTCGAGCCGACCGGATGTCTTGGCTGCATCTTCGACTAGAGCGGCCGCCTCAATGGGGTTCGACACATCGGCCAGAGCAATAGAAACCCGGTCACGCCCGAATTCGGCCTGCAGACTTTCGGCCTCGGGGCTCGAACTGCGCCCGTTCACCACTACCTTTGCGCCGGCGTCCAGAAGGTGGCGCGCGATTTCCAGCCCGATTCCCCGCGTACCGCCGGTGATCACTGCAAGCTTGCCTGAAACATCGTACAAAATCGTTCCCCTTTTTGCGTTAGGCCTGAGCCGTATCTGAACCTGTTCCTGCGACCAACAGGCTTAGACAGAAATGAATGCTTCGGAACATTCGGGAAAAACGCCCGATTCCCGATCGTGGTGCAAGCCCCCTATTGGGCATGCATGGCTGATCAGGCCCCTTCCACCGGATGCGCCGGGTATCTTGCCGCCCAAGCGGCCGCCCGTTCAACCTCTGCCGCAAGCGAAATGATCAGCCCTTCGCCATAGGGGTGGCCGACGAATTGCACCCCGATCGGCAGGCCCGCTTTTGACCAACCCAGCGGCAACGACAGGGCGGGCTGGCCGGAAATGTTGAACGGATAGGTGAAGGGGATATAGGCCAGATCGTCATCGGACGCGCGTTCGGTGTCGGCGAGGAACGTTTCCAGATCAGGCGGGATCTGGGCCACGGTCGGCAGG
The DNA here is from genome assembly GCA_903930735.1 of uncultured Paracoccaceae bacterium. GTDB lineage: Bacteria > Pseudomonadota > Alphaproteobacteria > Rhodobacterales > Rhodobacteraceae > CAIYZT01. The sequence continues at coordinate 3,485 of CAIYZT010000210.1, forward strand.
ATGATGCAATCCCATTCCGCCATTTGGTTGATGATCGCGCGGCCCCGACCGAACAGCTCTTCCGTTGCCTTTATGTAGTCGACCGCTGACCAGCGTTTGCCGCGCTCGGCGCACCAGGCCGAAAAGGGATCGCTGAACTCTGCCGGATCGCCAAGGTCGTTTGCCGCACTTTCGGAATGACACATGATGCGGAAGATCGGTCCAAGCCCGGTCAGATCAACCTTCGCTTCGCCCACCGTATGGCCCAAGGATTGCAGCAGCGCACCGGTCTGTTCGACCGCCGCGACCACTTCGGGGTCGATCCATTTGTCGCTGGTTGTCAACATGCCGATCCGCAGCCGCTTGGGGTCTTTCTGGGCGGATGACAGGAACGACTGCGACGGCGGCGGCGCATAATAGGTGTCGCCGGACTCGTAGCCCGCCATGACATCCAGAACCAGCGCGGCGTCGGCGACAGTACGGGCAATCGGGCCGTGCGTGATCAGCCCGCCACGGGGGTTGAAATAGGGCGCACTGGACACGCGCCCGCGAGACGGCTTGATGCCGACGACACCGCAGCAACTGGCGGGCACACGGATCGAACCGCCGCCATCCGAGCCTTCGGCAATCGGCGCCATGCAGGCAGCAACGGCGGCACCGGACCCGCCGCTCGAGCCGCCAGCGATCTTGTCAAGTTTCCAGGGATTGCGGGTGGGTGGGAAAAGCCCGAATGCCGTGGTCGCCCGGTTGCCGAATTCGGGTGTGTTGGTCTTGCCCAGCAGGATGCCGCCCGCTTCACGCATCCGCCGCGCCACGGCTGCGTCGAGTGTCGGCACGTTGTTGCGCCGCATCCGAGAGCCATAGGTGGTCAGCATGCCAGCCGTGTCGGTCAGATCTTTCAACGCATAGGGCACGCCGGCAAGGGGCAGGTCTTCACCCGCATCGATGCGGCGCTGGGCTGCATCGGCCGCTGCGAGCGTGAATTCCGGATCAACCGTACAGAAGGCGCCTATGTCGCTGTCCGCCGTGGCGATCCGGTCAAGGTAGGCCCGGGCCAAATCCGGTGCCGACACTTCGCGCTTGCGGACCCTGTCGCGCAGTTCCAGCGCGGAGAGCCGAAAAATCTCATCCGGTTGCTCAGTCATCGCATGCCCCCCACCTTGGCCCGACCCGATACAGTCCTGGCCTTTCAAGGCCGTCTCTCCTTCGAGCGACGAATCGAAAGGCCTGTTCCACAGTACGTCCAAGTTAACGACCATTGACAAAAAATCGATGTCGTGCTGAACATATAGTACTACAAGATTTGCGTGCCGTACAGAGGCGTGTTTAGCGCCCGAAACGTCTCAATATCTCGGCAGGGCATCTCTGATGCGGTTGAACCCCTGATCTGTGTGAACTTCGCTCTCAACTAGGAGGAAACGGAAATGTCTATGAAACAACTTAGTGTTCGTTTGGTCTTGTGCGCCGCTTTCGCATCTCTCTCCGCACCCGCTTTTGCGCAGGGCCCAACCATTTGCATGGTACACAACAACGCCGATCACCCGTCCATCACGGCAGTTGCAAAGGGTATGACGGATGAGGCGGCGAACTTCGGCGCCGAAATCACGTTCCTTGACCCGGCCTTCGACCCGGTAAAGCAGGTCGCGATGATCGAAGACTGCATTTCGCGCAAGGCCAATGTCATCGTGGTCAACGCGGTCGATCCGGCGGCAGTGGTTCCAGCCATCACCAAGGCGAAAGAGGCCGGAATCTATGTGATCATGCAGAATGCCGACACCACTCCTGAAGGCAAGGCCTTCACCGAAGCCTTCATCGGCAGCCAGTCGTTCGATCAAGGCTATGCGGTGGGCCTGATGATCGTGAAAGCGCTGAATGGTACTGGCAAGGTTGCAGTCGTGACTGGCAAGACTGGACAGACCGACACGGTCAACCGGACCGCAGGCATGGAAGCGGCCTTCAAGGACTCCGGTGCTACGATCGAATTGATTGCCGTGCAGCCTGCCGATTGGAGCAAGGACAAGGCGCTGACCGTGATGCAGGACATCCTGACCCGGTTCCCGCAGATCGACGCGGTCTTTGGCCATGACGATCCGATGGCGCTGGGCGCTTTGGAAGCCATCAAGGCCCAAGGCCGGGAAGCCGAAGTCAAGGTGTTCGGCGTCAACGGCAACAAGGAAGCCTGCGCCGCCATCAAGAGCGGTGAAATGTATGGCACCGCGTTGCAGTTAAGCTATCTTGTCGGTGTCTACACGGTGCGTGCAGCCTATGACCTCAACCAAGGCCGCCTGATCTCGAAGACCATTCTTGCACCGACCGCTCCGGTAACCCCTGACACGGTTGCGCAGTGGGAAAGCCAGTGCTGGTAAGCTGAGCCGCTACGGGATCCTGCAGGTGGGTTATGAAAACGCAAGAATCAGAACCTTCCGGTCAGACCCACGGTCATCCAAACCCGGTGCCTCCCGCCAAGAGCGGGGGGCGCAAACGTCACTGGTCTGAACCGTTACGCAACCACACGGCGGTTTTGCTGCTGATCGTGCTGGTTATCGCGGGCAGCTTTCTGTCAGACGTGTTCCTGACGCCGCGCAATATTCTGAACATCCTGTGGGCCGTATCGCTTTTGGGCATCGTGGCGCTGGGCCAGACTGTCCTGCTGCTGACGGCGCGTTTCGATATGTCGGTTGCGGGTGTGGTCGGCCTTGCTGGCATCGTCACTGTGTTGGCCCAGATCAACGGATTTGGTCTTTATGCCTCGATCGCCTTTGGGCTTGGGTCCGGAGTTCTGGTTGGCCTGTGCAACGGTGCGCTTGTACTGGCGACTGGTGCCAACCCGTTCCTTGTGACGCTGGGCGTGAACCTTCTGGTCTATTCACTTGCCCTGTCGCTGACCGAATCCAAAACCCTTTCCGCGACCATTCCGGAGTTTACCGTGCTTGGTCGTGGCCAGTTGTTCGGGTTTCTGCACTACTCGGTGATTCTTTTTATCGCCTTGGCCCTGATACTGGAGTTCGCGCTGCGCCGGACCATTCTGGGGCGCACGATCTATGTCTCCGGCCTGAATGAAGTGGCGGGCGGGTTGTCGGGATTGCGCATCCAGATCACCAAGATGTCGGCTTTTGTGCTGTGCAGCACGCTCGCCGCTTTGACTGGCATCATCATGACGTCGCGCACCACCAGCACCGTCGCCAGTGCCGGATTCGGCATGGAGTTCGATTCCATCATTGCCGCCGTTCTGGGCGGCACCAGCCTGTTTGGCGGGCGCGGCGGCACCTTGCGTACGATCGTTGGCGTGGTCGTGCTGGGTGTGATGAACAATCTGCTCGTGCTGCTCAATGTACCCTCGGAGGCGCAGCAGATCGCCAAGGGGCTGGTTTTCCTTGCTGTCGTCTTGGCCGACAGCGCCCTGCGGCGGAGTTGATCGGATGAAGCGACTTTCGGCAATCCTGGAACATCACAGCGCGGCCCTACTGGTCTTTGGGCTGGTGATCGCTTTCGGCTCGACGACGCCAGGCACCTTTGCCACCGGATCCAACTTTGAAAACATCGCGAGACAGATCTCGCTGGATGCGCCGATGGTCTTTGGCCAGATGGTCGTGCTGATCGCAGGCGGCATTGACATATCGGTTGGCTCCACCATGGCCATGGCCGCATCCCTTGCCATCGGGCTGCAGTCGTTCGGCACACCCTTTGCCGTTATGGGGGCGCTCACCTTTGGTTTGGGGATCGGGGTCTTGAACGGATTGCTGGTCACGCGCGGCAAGATCGTGGCCTTTGTCGCAACACTGGGCACCATGAGCCTCGTGCGCGGTTTGTTGCTGACCTATACCGGGCAAGCATCGTTGGTCGGAACAGATCCGGCGTTCACCTTCTGGGGTGACGGGCAGATCGGGCCGGTACCGGTGTCGTTTCTGGTGGTTCTGGCGGTACTGGCGGCCCTTTATGCGCTGCTGGGGCACACGCGGCAGGGCCGCAATCTGTACGCCATCGGCGGCAACAATGACGCGGCCTTTCTGGGCGGCGTTTCAGTCAACAAAGGGCTGATGCTGGCGTTCATCATCAGCGGTGTGATGGCCGCCTTGTCAGGAGTGCTTGTCGCCTCGCGCCTGAACTCTGCGTCGGTGCAACTGGGTATCGATGCGCCGCTGATGTCGATTTCGGCGGCGCTGATCGGTGGTGCCAGCCTGTTCGGCGGCAAGGGCAGCATCATCGCGGCCTTTTTCGGCGTGCTGGCACTGGGTATCCTAAACAACGGCATGAACCTGCTTGGTGTACCGACCTACACACAGATCGCAGTGCGCGCGCTGATCCTGATTGCTATCGTTGTGATCGATGCGCTGGCGACGCGGCTGCGGCGGCGTGAACTCGACAATGCCCGCATCATTGAATGACGTTACCGGCAAGACCGTGAGGCCCATCATGACCAAGATCGTCCGCATCGCCACCACATCCATAGCGACACTGGAAGATTTCGCACCGCCATATAACCTGACCCATCCCGATCCAAAGGCGACTTTCGCGCGCGGGCTGGCGCTGATCGATGCCGCCGCCGCAACGGGCGCGCATCTGGTCTGCCTGCCAGAGACCTTCATGGCCGCTGGTCTTCCCGCCTCTCGCATCCCCGAACTGGCCGAACCGATTGACGGCCCCTCGTTTCGGGCCCTGTCCGAACGGGCGCGACGGCACGGTATTCATGTCGTGGCCGGTATGTTCGTGCGGAGCGGCGAAAGGGTCGAGAATCATGCCCTTTTGATTGATCCGACCGGCAAGCTGGTCGGCTCTTACTCCAAGAAACACCCGACAGAAGGCGAGATTGACGGTGGCATCACACCCGGATCGGGTGCAGCGGTGTTCCAGACCTCGATTGGTCGTATCGGGCTAGCCATCTGTTTCGATCTCAACTGGGCTGACCTCTGGCAAGATATGGCGGATCAGGGGGCCGAAATCGTGTGCTGGATTTCGGCCTATGAGGGCGGGTTTCCCCTACAAGCCTATGCCTGGCTGCACAAGCTGACCGTGGTCAGTTCGGTGCAATCCTATCAGGCCAAGATCATCGACCGCACCGGCCGCATCCTGACCGAGACCAGCCGCTGGGGCCGCATGACCACCTGGGACATCGACCTGCACAAGGGGTGGTTTCATACGGATGGCCAGGGTGAAAAGATCGTCGCTGTTCAGACCCGCTATGGCAGTCGGGTGCGGGTCGAAACCTTTGGGCAAGAGCACATGTTTTCCATCGAAAGCCGAGACCCGACGCTGGAGATCGCCGAAATCGTCGAAGCTCTGCAACTGGTAACCTACGAAGACTATGTTGCCCGTTGCACAGCAGCTCAGGGCAATGGCCGCACGCACCCGCCGCTTGTCTATCCTCGAACAAGCGAAACCCCGCCATCATGAGCGCGCCGCCTCTTCAACTGACCGGAATCTCCAAGGGCTTTCCGGGCGTTCAAGCCCTGAGCGACGTGCAGTTTGACCTGCGCGCCGGGGAAGTTCACGCATTGATGGGTGAAAACGGCGCCGGAAAGTCGACCCTCATCAAAATTCTATGCGGCGCCCAGCCGCCCGACAGCGGCCAGATCCTGATCGACGGCGCGCCCGTGACCATCGGCAGCCCGGTCGTGGCCGGGAAGCTGGGCATAAGTCCCGTGCATCAGGAACTGTCGCTTGAGCCCTATCTCAGCATCGCCGAGAACATCTATCTGGGGCGGCAGCCCCTGAACCGCTTTGGCCTGATCGACCGGCGTCAGATGCATGTTGCGGCACGAAAGGTGCTGGAAGAATTGGGTGTGGTGCTCGACCCCCACGCAATTGTCGGGCGCTTGTCGATTGCCGAGCGTCAGGTTGTCGCCATCGCCCGTGCGGTATCGACCCGCGCCCGGTTCATAATCTTTGACGAGCCTACCTCCTCGCTGACACGGCGCGAATCCGACCTGCTAATGCAGATGATCCGCCGCCTGCGCGATCAGGGGGTCGGCATCATCTATATTTCGCACCGCATGGAAGAGATCTTTGATCTTTGCGACCGCGTCACCGTGTTGCGCGACGGCAGATTTGTTGCCACGCGGGACGTGGCCGATATCACGCTGGACGAGTTGGTGCGGATGATCGTTGGTCGCAACATCGCAGCAGTGGCACCAAGGCCGCAGACAGAGCCCGGGCAGGTCGTACTGGAGGTTCGCGGTCTGTCCAAACGGGGTTTGCTGAAGGATATCAGCTTCGATCTGCATCGTGGCGAGATTCTGGGGCTGTCCGGGCTGGTGGGCGCGGGCCGGACAGAACTGGCGCGGGCACTTTTTGGCGACATCGTGCCCGACAGCGGCAAAATTCGTATAGACGGCGCACCCGTCAACAGCCGAACGCCGCGTCAGGCCATTGCTGCTGGCATCGGTCTGGTGCCAGAGGATCGCAAGGAGCAGGGACTGGTGTTGGCACAATCGGTCATGGCCAATATCGGAATGCCGCAACTCGGCTTTCTGTCGCGCTTTGGTGTGATCGGCGCCCGCCGGGAACGCCAACTGGCCGAGCGTTACGTTCAGGATCTGGCCATCCGCACGCCGGGCGTCGATCAGAACGTCATGTATCTCAGCGGTGGCAATCAACAGCGCGTGGTGATTGCAAAGTGGCTGGCAACCAAGCCCAAGATCCTGATCGTCGACGAACCTACACGCGGTGTCGACATCGGAGCAAAGGCGGAATTGCACATGCTGCTGCGCGACCTTGCAGCGGGAGGTATGGCGATCCTGATGATTTCTTCGGACATGCCCGAGGTGCTGTCCGTCAGTGACCGCATCCTCGTCATGCACCAAGGTCGGATAGCAGGCGAGTTGCCTGCTGCCAACGCTACGCAGGAAGCCGTCATGAGCTTTGCCATGGGCCTGGGATCGCGTGGATGACGGCCCGCTTGCACCATTTCCTGTTCTGCCCTAGAGCGGGGCGATTGAAATCCTGACCATGACCGCCGTCGCAAGGCCAAACTCGCGCAACTGATCAAGGAGCGGACGTGAACCTGAACCAAATCGCAGACTTCCAACCGATGATCCGCAAGATGCATCTGCAACTGGGCGACCAGCTTGGTCTTGCAATTGTGCGTGGCGACTTCAAGGAGGGTGAACTGCTTCCGTCCGAGGCCAAGCTTTGCGAAACTCTGGGCGTCAGCCGCACATCCATGCGCGAAGCAATCCGGGGCCTTGTGGCTAAGGGCATGCTGGAATCGAAGTCAAAGGTCGGAACCCGGGTCCGCAATGCCGAGAACTGGAACCATCTTGATGTAGATGTCCTGCGCTGGCAGTTGGCAGTCGCCGATACCGAAACCTATCTGCGCAAGATCTTCCAGTTGCGCTATGCCACCGAACCAGCGGCAGCAGCCATTGCAGCGCAGTACGCAGGCCCCGAAGATCATGCACGGATCACCGAAGCCTTTGATGCCATGCAGACCGCAGGCAAAGACCTCGGACAATGGGTCGAGGCCGATCTGAGGTTCCACAGGGCGATTTATCTGGCGACCCATAACGAATTCTTCTGGCCGATCGCGCAGCTTTTCAGCATTGCCCTGAAAGAGATGTTCAAGATGACCGCGAGCGGCACGCATCGTTCGCGCGCTGTCGCCGAGCACAAAGCGCTGATGGACGCCATTGTCGCGGGCAAGCCGGAATTGGCGCGTGAGCTTTCTCTTCGGATGGTCAGCAATGCCACAGATGACGTCATTTCGGTCCGCCGTAGCGCGGCACCAGAGTTGCAGAAAGAACCAACATGAGCGATTGCCCCTACTGCCGCAATGCAACCGATCAGGTCATCTGGAGTGACGGCGTCACCCGGGTAATGTATATCGACGACTCACCATTTGTGGGCTGGTGCCGCGTCATCTGGTACGCCCATGAGCTGGAATTGACCGACCTCAGCGAGCCCGAGCGAAACCGCCTGATGCGTACGGTGTTTGCGGTCGAATCCGGGCTGCGCAAATTGCTCTTGCCCGCCAAGGTCAACCTCGCAAGCATGGGCACAGCCATGCCGCATGTCCATTGGCACATCGTCCCGCGCTTCCCGGACGATACCCATTTCCCCGATCCGGTGTGGTCAACGCCCAAACGCCCCCCCTCGGACAGAACCGTGCCCCCGGATTTCGTGACCGCGATGCAGGCGCATCTCGAAACTGTGCTTGTTGATTTCCACTTAGAAGTGAGCCGGTTTAACGGATAATTCCCACTGAGAATTGAGCCATGTGACCCTTCCCTCAGCGCGCAGCGCCATGGGGGTAATGGAGTGATACACATGGGACTTTTGAATATCATCCGACGCATGTCTTTGCGGGAGAAGCTATCGATCCGCGAGATTTCGCGCCGGACTGGTTTGTCGCGCAACACAATCACAAAGCATTTGAACGCGGGCACGATTGAGCCGCAGTTCACGACGCCAGATCGGCAGAGCAAGCTGGATCCCTTTGCTGATAAATTGACGGGATGGCTAAAGGCGGAAGCGGGCAAGTCGCGTAAGCAGCGACGAACATTGAAGCAGTTGCATGCCGATCTGGTGGTGCTTGGCTTTGTCGGCTCCTACAATAGGGTCGCGGCGTTTGCCCGTGACTGGCGATTTGATCGGCAGCGAGAAAGCCAAACGACGGGGCAAGGTAACCGGTGGGCCTGATATCGACACGCCGCAAGCCTTGATCCTGCGCCTTGAGCCCAAAGCCAATGTCGAACGCTATGACGGCCTGCGTGCCCAAACCGTTGGAGGCCGTCATGGGCGTTGATGATGTGACCGCCCCCCGACGGCATCAATGTGCCAAGGTGGTTCTGTGAGGATCCACAAAGGAGGACGGTCATGTCGGAGATTACCACTGTCGGGCTCGACCTGGCGAAGAATGTGTTTCAGGTGCATGGGGC
>CAIYZT010000211.1 GCA_903930735.1 uncultured Paracoccaceae bacterium
GCCCCATGCACCTGAAACACATTCTTCGCCAGGTCGAGCCCGACAGTGGTAATCTCCGACATGACCGTCCTCCTTTGTGGATCCTCACAGAACCACCTTGGCACATTGATGCCGTCGGGGGGCGGTCACATCATCAACGCCAGGGCAGGTGCGATAAACACAAGACGGCCCTTCGCACTTTTTACCAATCCGATCAGTGTGTCGTCGTCTGTCGATCTAAACACGCGGTCCATTTGGTACTCCGGTTTGAAGTGGCTACCGTCTAGTAGCCGAAACGCACGACCATCGCCGAGGCGATCAGCCATGAAGTCCATGGACCAGGTCAGATTGGGGGCCTCGGGCACCGCCAATGCGTCGGGTTTGTCCCGCTTCAACCGCTTGCGGGGCTTGATGCGAAGGTTCAGTTCCAGTTCACAGTAGATCCGGTAAACCCTTTTGTGGTTCCATAAACGGCCTTGGACATTGCGAAGGTGCAAAAAAACATAGCCCAAACCCTTAAGTTTTTCTGGCTTCCGTCAATCCGACCAGCAGGTCGGCGATCTCTTCGTTCTCAGCCCGCAACTTTGGACCATAGCGATAGCAGGTCTGCCGCGCCCGACGAAGGAGGAATTGGCTGAGGGCGTGCAGTATCCGCCCGGTACGGTGCATCTGCCGGATTGGGTGGAAAGCGACTGGTTGAAGCAAATGGTGGCCGAAGAGCTGGTCACCGTGCGCACCAAGCGCGGCTTCGCCCGGCTCGAATGGGAGAAGCCGCGTGAGCGCAACGAGGCTCTGGATTGCCGGCTCTACACCCGCTCTGACGCCTGGATCGTTGCGGCCGACCGCTGGTCCGAGGCGCGCTGGATCGATCCAGAGGCGACCAAGGCATCGTTTCTTACCAGTCCGGTGGAAGGGAGTTGGTCGGAATGGATGGCGCTGATCATGAAGATCGAGGTCGATCCGAAGACCCAGTTCCTCTATCTGCTGCCCAAGCAGTTCTATGTGGAATAGGCTCCGATCGGGCGCAAATTCTATGTTCAGGATTGGAAAGTCGAATGCAATTTCGCGCGGCTTTGGCTGTAACCTTTTTACGGGAATCATGCGGAGATAGACGATGCGGCTAATGATGTTAGGGGCGGGGCTGGCGGCGGCAATCACGCTGGCCGGGTTGCTGGCGATGACGGGCACGCTACGCGCGCTGATTTCGCCGCAGCTTTCGGCAGAGGTGCATTTCGCCGACTATCCGCTCCCAAAGGGGTTCGGGCTGGAGCCGCAGGTCGTCGCGGATTTCCTGGTCGCGGAACTGACCACGCGTGCCACGGACGACATTGCCCTGCGGCTGGCGATGGGCCCTGAGGGCCAGAAAAAGGTGATCGAGGTTGCCATTCCACGCCTCGTCAACTCTGTCGTCGTACGCGACATGATCGCCAACATTGAGCCGCTGGCCAATGTTCTGTCGGTCGGTGATTTCCGGATGTCAGCGCGGGTTGTGGTGACCAGCAACGATTTGGTGCGCAAGGACGTGGCCCTGACCATGCCGGGCGTGGTTTTGGTCGAGGCCGAGACGGGCATTGCCGCTGTCGAGACGACGTCAACCGGGCTTACGGCTGTCAATCTGGGCGAGATGGCTGCAGATGAGACACGGGTGCTGACGGTCTGGCTTGGCCAGGCGGCGGTGGACGCCGGGGCCGGGATTGGCAAGCAGTTGCTGCTGGGCGATGCTGGCGGCACTGTCGGCCGGGTCTGGCTTTATGGCCGCGGGTCCTGGCAGGGAGCGGATTTGCAGGCGATGCCGGCAGCGCGCTGGATGGTCGGCGGGGCGTTGATGGTGGTCTTTGTCGCTTCGATCCTGGTCATGCTGCTGGCCGTGCTGGCGCGGCTGACGCTGGGGCGCAAGCCGCGGCGGTTCAGTCCCGCTTGACCTGACCGAATGCGCCGACCAGTGGATTGTAGCCGCGCACGGCCAGGGCAAAGGCCACGATGCCAGTGCCGGCCACGACGAGAAACGAAGTTAGGTTAAACTGGCCGTAGGCTGCGAAGCGGATCAGCTCGATAGAATGGCTGAAGGGGTTCCAGTTGGCGATCGTGAAGATAACCTGCACTCCGGCCTCACGCAGTTTCCACAGCGGGTAAAGGGCTGATGACAAGAAAAACATCGGGAAGATGACGAAGTTCATCATGCCGGCGAAATTCTCGATCTGCTTGGTATAGACCGAGACGACAAGGCCGATCGAGCCCAGCATTAGCCCGGCCAGGATGACGGCGGGCACCACGAAGATCAGGGTTTTTAGCGGCAGCATGATGCCGAAGGCTGCGGCGATGGCCAGGAACAGGGCCGCCTGCAACAGCGCCAGAACGGTGGCGGCGAGGATCTTGGCAAAGAGCAGGAACGGGCGGGGCAGTGGCGTTACCAGCATGACGCGCATCACGCCCACCTCGCGGTCATAGACCAGCGACAAGGCGGATTGCATGGACTGGAACAGCACCACCATTCCGATCAGGCCGGGCAGGATGTATTCCTGATAAGGCGTATAGGTTCGGTAGGGCGGGATGATCGACACGCCCAGAAGGTCGTGCAGCCCGCTTGCAAAGACGATCAGCCACAGAAGCGGGCGCACCAACGAAGAAAACAGCCGCTCGCGTTGCCGTGCAAACTTGGCAATCTCGCGTTCGATGATCACCCAGAGGCCAAGAAGCAGTTGAAAGGGCGTCAATCGCACGCAAATTCCGCCTGATCGGTGCCCAGCGTGTCCAGCGAGGTGTCGGGATGCAGATAGCCTTCGATCGGCGCGATGGCGATGACGGCGTCAGCGGTGGACAGAAGGATGGGCATCCGCAATTGCCCGTCCCAGGGCCGATAGTTCAGCGTGACACCTTTGGAGCCGTCCAGCCGGAATTTCGGTGACTTGAGATAGTCAAACACCGCCGCCTGATCGCCGTTCGGAACCTTGGTATAAGCCGATATCACCGATTTCACCGCGACCCAGACGGACCAGTCCGCCGACGACATCTTGCGCCCCTTTGTCATCTTGTCAAAGCGGGAACTGACCTGCGTGGCACCATCACGCTCCATCGCCCAGTGCCAAGCAAGGGCTGTCAGCCCGACCGAGCCGATCACCGGGCGGGGCAGTTGGGTGGCATAGGGAATGAAGCGGCCAAACTCGCCACGGGTATCGGCGACAAAGACCACGTCGTAGTCGACATCAGAGGTCAGAAGCTTGACGTTGTTGCCCTCACGCGCCTCGGGGTTAGCGGCAAGGGTGAAGGGGCGAGTGCCAACGATTTCTAGGCGCAACCGTTCGGCGGAATTGGCAAAAGCGTCGGCCAGGCCCTGATCGGACGGGTCCTCGCCCACCAGAACCAGCACCTTCATCCAGTTCATTGCACGCAGGTATTGCACATAGCTGTCCATCACCATCCGCAAGGATGGGCCGGAGTGCAGCATGGTGGGATAGCAGGCCGAGCGCAGCCGGTCTTCGGGGGCGGTGGCGTTGATCAGGGTGACCGGCAGCCCTTCGATCGTCTGGGCTGCGACATCCACCAAGGAGGCGGGCAGGTCCAGCACGATGACGGCGGCCCCATCGGCAACCATGGCCTGCACCGAAGCGGCCAGCCCGTCCGGACCAGATTCGCGGGCGTCCAGAACTAGCGTCAAGTTAACAGCATCGGCGACGAATTGCATGTCCGCCATGGCCATTAGAAAACCCTCGACCGTCTTGATCGGCGGCGGGACGATCAGGCGGGCATAGCCCCAGTCCTTCTGATAGCGCGGATCATCCACCAGCGAAAGGTAGCCGATCCGAAGGTCTTTGGCGCTGGTGGCGCTGGCAAGGATGACAAACAGCAGAGCCAAAAGGGCGCGCATCTCAGTCGTCCACCCGGATCGAGTGCGGCGTGCGTCCGACCTGAACCGACTGAACCGCCGTCATGCTGGCGACATCGACCACGGTGATGTCATCGGACATGCCGTTGGCCACGTAAACCGTCTTTTCATCGCGCGACAGGGCCACATCCCAAGCGCGGCTGCCAACCAAGGTATAGGCCAGAACCTTGCGCGATTTGGTGTCTACAAAGACGATATGGTTGGCGCGGCCCAGGCTGATGATTACCATGGCGCCATCCTTGGTGATGGTCATGCCGACCGGCGTCACATCCTCAGGCCTGAATCCGGGGGGTAGGAACCTGAGAACCTCTTTCACCTCCATTGTGGCGATGTTGATCATGTGAACTTCGGACGACAGCTCGTCCGATACCCACAATTCTGCCCCATCGGGAGTGACAATGAACCGGCGGGGGCGGGTGCCGACGATGATGTTCTTGGTCACGCGGGCGGTGGCGATATCGACGACATGAATCATGTCAGCTACTTCCGAGGTGACAAAGACGGTCTTGCCGTCGATGGCGTTGATCACCCCTTCGGGTTCGGCCCCTGTGGGGACCCGCGCCGTGACGATCTTGGAGGCGACGTCGATAATTTCGAGGGTCGAATCCTCCTCGTTAGAGACGTAAATCAACTTTTCGTCTGGCGAGAAGGTAAAGACCTCCGGGCTCGGGCCGGTCGGAATGCTGTCGATCACCTCCAGCGTGGCCACGTCGATCACGTCGATGGAATCGTCATCGCCACAGGCCACATACAAAAGGTCATGGGCTGCGTTGAAATGCATGTCACGCGGGCGGCGCGAGGTTTCAATGCGCTTGTGCTCGCTCAGGTCGGGGTTCAGTACGACAATCTCGTTGCCGCGTTCCAGGCTGACAAAGATCAGGCCGGTTTCTTTGGCGAAGACTGGGGCAGAAAGGGCGATTAGGGCTGCGGCAAGAATCAAGCGCATGTCAATTCACCATGAAGGCACCTTTCATGCCCCTGTTCTCATACCCATCCACCCAGAAATCATAACGACCGGGCCGGATCGGCACGAAGGTCACCACGAATGTGCCTTCAGCATCGAATTCGAGACTGTATATACCGAAAGTCTTCAATTCCAGGTCTTCCACCACGATCTGGTCCACCCAGGAATTGCGGAAAAATTCAGGCGACATCCAAGCGAACTCTTCCTTGCCGTCGGAACTGATGTTGATGCGGTAGTATTTGCCAGTTTCCAGCACATACTCGGTCTCCGAGATTGACAGGTCACCCTTCAGCATCAGGTCTGGCAAGTTGATCGGTTTGGATGCGAGATTTCCTTCGGCCAAGAGCGGAAACGCCGTCATAGCAGCGGCAAAAGCTGCAAGGGCGGTCTTGCGATACATCGAAAACTCCTGCGAGAGGTTACATGGGATGCGAACGGTTGCGTCGAGTTTCCGCTGATTAGCCTGGTCCGTCAATTCGCGATCTGCGATGTTCTGTATTGGAAGGTTGAATAACAGCGCGTGTTAGGTCTTTTTCCAACCGCAGTGACAGAAAAAAGGGTGGTCATCATGCAGCTTACGCGACGGGTAGTTTTGACAGGCCTTCTGGGCACAGCCTGGTTTGCAACTTCTGGCTTCGGACCGGAGGCGCTGACGATAACGCTGGCCTTGCAAGAAGGAGGCACGGCGTCCTGGGAAATTGCCGCGATGCGGGCGGCAGGGCTGGATGAATACCACCTCATCAAGGTCGAGGTCCGCGACGTAACCGACAGCCGTGCAGGCCAGGTGGCGCTGCAGGCGGGCGAGGTCGATGCCATCCTGTCCGATTTTGTCTGGGTGTCCGTTCAGCGCAATCAGGGCGCGGATTTCACCATCGTGCCGCATTCGCTGGCCGTGGGCGGGCTAATGGTTGACCCTGATGGGCCAGTCAAGTCCGTGGCCGATCTGGAGGGCCAGACACTGGCCGTGGCTGGCGGGCCGGTGGACAAAAGCTATATCGTGCTGCAGGCATATTTCAACGCCAAGACCGGCAAGGTATTGCCCGATCTGATCAACGCCGAATTCGGGGCGCCGCCCCTTGTTAACGAGATGCTGACCGGCGGTCAGGCGCAGGCGGCGCTGAACTTTTGGCACTTCAATGCCCGCGCCAAACTGGCCGGAATGGAACAGCTGATTTCCGTCAAGGACATGCTGTCGGAACTTGGCGTTTCCAAACAGCCGCCACTTCTGGGCTGGGTTTTCAGCGAAAAGGTAGCGCGGGCCAAGAATAAAGAAATCATGCGCTTTCTCGATGCCTCGTTCGCCACCAAGGACAAGCTCTTGAATGACGACGCCATCTGGGACACCATCCGCCCCAGCATGGGCAAGGCCGCCGAGGACGATGCGCTGTTTCTGGCCCTGCGTGATGCCTACCGGGCCGGGATCGTGACGACCTACGGCGAGGCCGACATTATGGCGGCTACACAAAGCTTTGCCCTGATTGCAAAGTATGGTGGAAGTGAGGTGATCGGCGACAAGCCGGATCTGGCTGCGGGCACCTTCTGGGCGGGCTACAGCAAGTAACAACTTGGGGAATAGGTGATGAGCCAGCACGTTACCGAACTGGCGGCACCCCCTGAGCGTCCCGCGGATCGGCGGCTGGAATGGCTGTCGCTGCCGTTGCTGTTGCTTTTGTGGCAAGGGGCGGCGATGATAGCCGTCTCGCGTTTCCTACCCTCGCCGATTGCGGTGGCGGGTCATGTGGTTGATCTGACCCTGAATGGCCGCCTGATCGCGGATTTTGGTCAGACACTGGCGCGGGCTGCAATCGGTTTTGTGATGGCTATGACACTGGGGTGTTTTTTGGGCTTCGTGCTGGGGCGGGTAAGGACGGCGGATCGCCTCTTTGGGCCTTGGGTCACGGTGGGGCTGAACCTGCCGGCCATCGTGATTGCAATCATCTGCTATATCTGGCTGGGCCTTAGCGAATTTGCCCTGATCGTTGCGGTGGTCATCAACAAGACGCCGCTCGTTACCACGACGATCCGAGAAGGGGTCCGCAGCTTCCTGCCAGAATATGACGAGCTGGCCAGGGCGTTCCGCATGCCCTTGGGGCGGCGGATCAGGCTGATCTACCTACCGCAGTTGATGCCATTCATGATGGCGGCCGCCCGGACGGGATTGGCGCTGATCTGGAAGATCGTTCTGGTCTTCGAGGTGCTGGGCTCTGATGGCGGTGTGGGGTTTCGGGTGAGCATCTACTTTCAGTATTTCGACATGGCTGGGATATTGTCCTACACGACCGTCTTTGTCTCGATGGTAATGCTGTTCGAACATGGTGTGTTGCGTCCGATCGAAAGGAGGGTGGCCAGGTGGCGACAGGACCGGCCGTAAGCATCGCCCTGACCCATATGCAGTTTGCGTATGCTTCGGTGCCCCTGTTCGGCCCCCTAACACTGGACGTGGCGCCGGGTGAGGTGGTGGCGCTGATCGGGCCGTCGGGGGTGGGAAAGACCACGCTTCTGCGCATGATCGGCGGGTTGGAGCGGGCGTATGAAGGGCATATCAAGGTGGGCGATCTGCTCGCCGATCAGGCACCGCCGCCCGGTTTCGTGTTTCAGGACGCGCGGCTGCTGCCTTGGCTGGATGCGGCGGCAAATATTCGCGCGGTCAGTCCGGACATCCCACAGGCCGAGGTTGACGCCCTGTTGCGCAATGTCGGCCTTGAGGGGCTGAGGGCGTCTTATCCGCGCCAGTTGTCAGGCGGGATGCAGCGCCGCCTCGGTCTGGCGCGGGCACTCGCGGCGGGGTCGGGCCTGCTCTTATTGGACGAACCCTTCGTGTCGCTGGACCGGGCCGTGGTTCTGGACTTGCAGACCCTGTTTCGGGACATCTTCAAGGCGAAACATCCCACAGTGATCGTGGTGTCCCATGACCCAGAGGATGCCGCGCGGTTGGCGGACCGGGTGGTCATTCTGGCGGGGCGCCCTGCCCGGATCACGGCTGATTTTCAATTGGGCGAGGCGGGAATCGACCGCTCGGTTGCGGCCATATTGGCCGCCCAGAAAGAGGTGCCGTGATGTCTGGTGAAGCCCTGTTGGACATTGAAAGTGTCACCAAATCCTATGGCAAGCATGAGGCATTGCGCGGGGTCGATCTGCGAATCGGGCCGGGCGAGCTGGTCGGGCTTTTGGGTCCGAACGGGGCGGGGAAATCGACGCTGTTCCAGATTTGCGCCGGGCTTTTTGCGGCAGACAGCGGCAAGGTCGAACTGTTCGGCAGGACCTACCGCGAGGACCCCAGTGCCATCTTGTCGGCCTTGGGCGTGGTGTTTCAGTCGCGGTCGCTTGATCTTGATGTGTCGGTCAAGGCGAACCTCAGGTTTCATGGCGGCATGTTCGGCTACTTTGGGCGGACGCTGAAGCAGCGGATCGAAGAGGTCGCGGCGCTGATGGATATCGGCGACATGATGGACCGTCAGGTGCGCAAGCTGTCGGGCGGCAATCAGCGGCGGGTCGAGATTGCCCGGGCGTTGATGTCCAAGCCGCGCCTGTTGCTGCTGGACGAGCCTTCAGCGGGACTGGATGCCACGGCGCGGCTGGCGCTGGTGCGCAACTTGCGCAACATTGTGCAGACCCAGGACATGTCGATCCTGTGGGCGACACATCTGGTCGATGAGGTGGCCGAGGCCGACCGGATCGTTCTGCTGATACGCGGCAAAGTAACCTGCGAGGGAACGCCCGCAGCGCTGATCGCGCAGAGCGGGGCCAAGGATCTGACTGGGGCCTATGTGGCGCTGACCGGGGTGCAGGCAAACCCGCCGGGATGAAGTGTCCGCAGGTGGGACGCTGTATGGGTTTTTGAAAACAAAGGAAGAACTCAACGCCCATTCTTATGATGTTAAAGCGTTTTGCATTTAACATGACGCATATCCGGCAACTTGAAAGAATTCCAGCACTCGTCGGGCTCGTAGGGGCCGCAGATATCACCGCAGGCCTGCATGAGTTGGTTGCAGATTCTGGCTTCGAGGCGTCTAAGATGGGCCTTGAGCTTGGAGAAGGCCATTTCGATTGGGTCCAGGCCTCGTAAATAGGCCGGCAGGAACAGGAACCATCACTTTTGCCCGGTTCAGCAGGGCCGCGGATTTGAGGCTTTTGTGGGTGACCAGGTTGTCGAGGATGAAGACGGTCCCAGGCTCAAGGATGGTGGCAACTGGGTTTCGATTTAGACGTCGAACGCGGTGCGATCCATCGCGCCCTTGATCACCCAATGTATGATCAGCGCATCCGAGGTCAGACCCGCTCTGGGTCTGCCATTTCCCGAACGGGGCGATGCCGAACAAGCGCTCGCCGCTATTGCTACATCCGCGCAGGCGGGTCATGTTAGCCTTCACCGCTGTTTCACCAATGGACACAAGACGATGCAGCTCAGCACGCAGCCGGGGTTGGCGGCGCGTGAGTCACTCGTGCCGGATATGGCGCAGGTCAACCCGCCCGCGTTCCTGCACGATCAGGCCTTTTTATATGACAGCCCGACCCGGGCCAGCGCCCGGTGGATCGAAAACAGCTCGGCCGTCACACCATATGCCCCGCTCAGAGCACCCGAAAGTTCCCGCAGCGTGATGTCCGGCTCGGCCTGAACGACCTCGACCAGAAACAGAATATGGGGGGCAAGTTTGCCGACCGTGCGCGGCGCTCGGCCCTGACGTTTCGGGGTCACGCGCCCTTTGGCGCGAACCTCGGTCACCGCGCGCACCGCTGTGCTTGCGCTGACCCCAAACACTCGCCCCGCCGCCCGACAGCAATGGCCAGTGGCAACGTAGTCCGACACACGCCGCCGAAGGTCCGTCGAATATGACTTGCCCATGTGACACCTCCCGCCGGAGTTGAAGCACACAAAACCTGCTCGGGGAATCCCGCCCGATTCAAGTCAAACGCAAAACGCTTTAGCCCTGTCTAGTGTTCCCCACCTGACGAAGCATTCCCATTCTTGATCAGGTGTGTCACGTCTGGAGATGAGACGCGATGACATTTGTTTGTATTTGCACCCCGCTGACCGTGCGCAGCTTCAAGCTCTGCTCACTGACCGAAACACGCCTCGCAAGGTTGTCTGGCGAGCCGAGATCGTGCTGGCGACGGCAGACGGCTGTGGCACCAACGATATCATGCGGCGCGCAGACCGCCATCTACGACTACCTGCTGCAGCACAACGAAAAGCCAAAGCCCTTCACCTGGACCAAAACGGCTGACGACATCCTCACCCCAGAACGACGCGCGCTGGACAAACTCGATGAAATCCGCGGGCCAAGGTAGCAAC
>CAIYZT010000212.1 GCA_903930735.1 uncultured Paracoccaceae bacterium
CCTGGCTGGTGAATTGGAGCGTGGTGGAAGAGCGCGTCTTGCAGTTTTCGGGCCATATCGGTGATGTCTCGCACAGCGATGGCCGCTTTACCGCCGAGTTGCGTTCGCTCTCGGACGGGCTGAACCAACCGCGCGGGCGGGCTTATCATCGGGCCTGCGGCGCTGTGCTGGGCGACGGTCAGTGCCGGTTCAACATGGCAACGCCCAACTATTCGGTTAGCCTGCCGCTTTTGACTTATGACAGCCTTGGGCGCATGGTCTTTGACCCATTGCCGGCGGTCGTAGCCGGCTGTTTTGGGCGCGGCAAGCTGACGGTCCAGTCGGGCGTAGCCGAAGGGCTGAGCGCGGTGATCAAGCTGGACAAAGTGATTGACGATCATCGGGTTGTCGAGTTGTGGGATTCTCTCGGCCAGATGCCTGTGGTGGGTGATCTGATCATGTTGCAGGCCGGATGTGACAAGCTGGCTGCCACTTGCCAGTCCAAATTTGGCAATTTTCTTAACTTCCGCGGCTTTCCGCATATTCCGGGCGAGGACTGGCTGATGTCCTATCCGATCTCATCGCAGAACAATGACGGGGGGAGTTTGTTCCAGTGAACAGCGGCCCGATTATCTTGGAAGCCCGGTCCTGGATCGGAACGCCCTATTTGCATCAGGCCTCAGTCAAGGGGGCGGGGGCGGATTGCCTTGGTCTTGTGCGCGGCATCTGGCGGGCGCTGCATTCCGGCGAGCCCGAGGTTATACCAGCCTATACCGCCGATTGGGCCGAGCCGGCCAAGGACGAGGCCCTGTGGCGGGCGGCGCGGCGTTGGCTGCGCGAGCATGACCGCGCGGACGAACGCGTTGGGGATATTCTGCTGTTCCGGATGGCGCGCGGCGCGGTCGCGAAACACCTTGGGGTGCAGACCTCGCTCGGTGAAGCGCGCAGCTTTATCCATGCCTATTCGGGTCACGGCGTCGTCGAGACCCGGCTTTCCTTGCCCTGGCAAACCCGTGTCGTCGCAAGATTTTCCTTTCCCTAAGGAGCCAAACCATGGCAACCATTCTACTTTCTGCGGCCGGTGCGGCAATTGGTTCGGGCTTTGGCGGCTCGGTTCTGGGGCTGTCCGGGGCTGTAATCGGGCGAGCCATTGGTGCTACCGCCGGGCGCGCCATCGACCAAAGGATCCTCGGCGGCGGCGCCGATCCGGTGGAAATGGGCAAGGTCGAGCGCTTTCGCGTGTCGGGGGCGAGCGAGGGTGCGGCCGTGGCGCGGGTCTGGGGGCGGGTGCGGCTGGGTGGTCAGGTGATCTGGGCCAGCCGGTTCCTGGAAAGTGCCTCCACTTCGGGTTCTGGAAAGGGCACGGCACCGGGTTCGACCACCACTTACAGCTATTCGGTCAGCCTCGCCTTGGCACTTTGCGAAGGGCAGGCTCGGTCTTTGGGCCGGATTTGGGCGGATGGGATCGAGCTTAGCCGGACCAGCCTGAACTTTCGCTTTTACCCGGGCAGCGAGACCCAGTTGCCGGATCCAAAGATCGAAGCGGTCGAAGGCGCGGGCTTGGCGCCGGGGTTTCGCGGTATTGCCTATGTTGTGATCGAAGATCTTGATCTGGGCCGCTTTGGCAACCGGGTTCCGCAATTCAGCTTTGAAATCGTACGTCCTGCGCAGGGCAGTTTGGCGGCGCCCTTTGCCGATCCGGCAACCACTCTGCGCGCCGTCGCCTTGATCCCCGGCACCGGGGAATATGCGCTGGCAACCACGCCCGTGACCTTTGAAGACGCGCCGGGCGTGACCCGCAATGTCAACACCTCGACCTTGGCGGGTGTCACCGACATGGCCCTGTCAATCGACCAGTTGGGAGAAGAACTGCCTCTGGTCGAGCAGGTTTCGATGGTCGTCAGCTGGTTCGGCTCGGACCTGAGATGCAGTCTCTGCCCCGTCCAGCCCAAAGTCGAACAGGCCACCAGCGATTCCGCTGAGATGCCCTGGACCGTCTCGGGCTTGACGCGTTCGGCGGCTATGACGGTGCCTCTTTTGTCCAGCGCGCCGGTTTACGGTGGCAGCCCCTCGGATGCTTCGGTTCTGGAGTGCATTACGGCCCTTCGCGATGCCGGAAAAACCGTGATGTTCTATCCCTTCATCCTGATGGATCAACTTGAAGGTAACACGCTTACCAATCCTTACGACGGCTCGGGCAGCCAGCCCGTTCTGCCTTGGCGGGGCCGGATTACGACTTCGCTCGCTCCCGGTCTGCTCGGAACACCGGATAGAACGGCCACCGCCGCGACCGAAGTGACGGCATTCTTTGGTACTGCGCAGCCAAATCAATTCGCGGTTTCGGGCACAACGGTGGCCTATACTGGCCCGACCGACTGGGGCTATCGCCGCTTTATCCTGCATTATGCCCATCTTTGCGCGGCGGCGGGCGGCGTTGATGCCTTTTGCATCGGCTCGGAGCTGCGCGGTCTGACGCAGATCCGAGGGGCCTCCAACAGCTTTCCGGCCGTTGATGCCTTGTGCACGCTCGCGGCTGACGTGCGCGCAATTCTGGGGCCGCTCACCAAGATCACCTATGCGGCGGATTGGTCCGAATACTTTGGCTATCAGACTGGAAAGAATGTCTATTTTCATCTGGACAAGCTTTGGGCGCATCCGGCGATAAACTGCATCGGGATCGACAACTACATGCCTTTGTCCGACTGGCGCGACGGCGAGTTTCATGCAGATGCCGCCTTTGGATCGATTTACAACATCGACTACCTGAAATCGAACATCGCGGGCGGCGAGGGCTATGATTGGTACTACGACAGTCCCGAGGGCATTCAGGCCCAACTGCGCAAGCCGATCGTGGATGGCGCGCATGGCGAGCATTGGATCTACCGCTACAAAGACCTTCTGAGTTGGTGGCAAAACCAGCACTTCCAGCGCCTGAACGGGGTCCGGCAAGGCGTGGCGACCGATTGGGTCCCGCAGTCAAAGCCGTTTTGGTTCACTGAATTTGGCTGCGCGGCGATCGACAAGGGCAGCAATCAGCCCAATCTCTTTCTCGATGTAAAATCCTCAGAATCCGCTCTGCCGCGCGCCTCGAATGGGCACCGTGACGACCTCATGCAAGCGCAATATCTGCGCGCGACGATGGATTACTGGGCGCAGGCGGCCAACAATCCGACCTCTACCCAGTATTCCGGGCGGATGTTGGATATTGCCCGGCTATATGCCTGGGCTTGGGATGCGCGGCCCTATCCGGCTTTTCCGGCCAATCACGCGCTGTGGAGCGACGGGGTCAATTATTCCCGTGGACATTGGCTGAACGGGCGGTCGTCGAACCAGCTTACCGCGGCGGTCATGGCCGAAATTTGCGAGAAAAGCGGCGTCGAGAGTGTCGACTTGGATCAGGCGCACGGCATTGTGCGCGGTTATTCGATTTCAAACCTCGGGACCGCGCGTTCGGATTTGCAACCCCTGACCCTGACCGCCGGTATTGACGGTTTTGAACGTGAGGGCGCTTTGGTATTCCGGGGCCGTTCTGCCTGGGGCGCGTCTCCCGTTGCCGCAGACAGCGTAGCCATTAACGGCGATCTGGACGGAACCATCGACTTTACGCGCCAAAGTTCCACCGAAACCACAGGCCGTCTGCGGCTTGGATTTGTGCAGGTCGATGGGGATTTCGCCTCGCGTACCGTTGAGGTCTCCTTTCCTGATGAGACCAGCGATGTCACTTCCGTCAACGAACTGCCCCTGACGCTGACCTTATCCGAAGCAAAATCCATTGCCGAGCGTTGGCTCAGCGAGGCGAGGGCCGCCCGCGATACCCTGCGCCTCGCACTGCCGCCCTCGCGCCTGCCGTTGGGCGTTGGCGATGTCATGTCGGTCAATGGCCAGTCCTACCGCATCGATGGGCTCGAAGCGTCAGATATGCAGCTACTTAGCGCGACCAGAATTCATCAGGGCCTCTATTCCCCCGGCGATGAAATCGATGAACCGCCGATTTACAGCACTGTTTCCAGCCCAACCGCCGTCTTTCCGGTCTTTATGGATCTGCCAATGCTCACCGGCGATGAATTGCCCCACGCGCCGCACTTCGCAGCAGTATCAAGCCCTTGGCTCGGATCTGTTTCTATATGGTCCTCTGATTCTGATGCCGGATACACGGTGACCGGTCTTGCTGAACGTGGCGCCACCTTTGGCCTTACCGAATCCGTACTGGCCCAAGAGCGTGCCGGACTATGGGAGCGCGGCGCCCCGCTTCGGGTGAAACTTTCGTCGGGCAGCCTGGCATCGGCGGCTCAAAATGCGGCCCTTTCTGGCGCGAATACGCTGGTCATCGGCGATGGCACGCCCGCCAATTGGGAAGTGTTTCAGTTCCGCGATGCAACGCTCGTAGCCCCGAAAACCTATGAGCTGACCATGCGGTTGCGCGGACAGGCGGGCAGCAATGGGATCATGCCCGCAACTTGGCCGTCAGGCAGCCAGGTTGTGCTGATCGATTCCTCGGTGCTGCAACTGGATCTCGCCAGTTCAACCCGCGGCGTTTCGCGTCACTATCGGACTGGTCTGGCCTCGCTCGGCTATTCCGACAGCCGCACCTCGCATCAGGAACTCGCTTTCACGGGGATCGGCTATCGGCCCTATTCCGTGGTGCATCTGACCGCCTCTGGTCAGATCGGAGCGCCGGTCACCTTGGGCTGGATCCGCCGCACCCGGATCGACGGTGATCCTTGGACCGAAAGCGAGGTTCCTTTGGGCGAAGACCGCGAACGCTATCTGGTGCGGGTGAAACAGGGGGCTACGGTGCTGCGCGAGGTCGAGATTACCGCGCCGGGTTGGACCTATAGCAGCGGCGATCAATCGGCCGATGGCGCGGTTTCCCCGGTCACGATTTCGGTGGCGCAGCTTTCTGATCGGGTCGGCGCGGGGCCTTTTGTTTCCGTCTCGGTCTAACCATGCGCCGGGTTTTGCTGAGCGATGCCATCCATCTGGCCCGGGCATTGGCCCAGCAACCGCCGTCCTTTCGGGCGGCGGTTCTGGACCGATGGCTCGTCCAAACGCAGGCCGCCTCAAAATACCTGCGCCGCTTTGGCCGCGCCCATAGCGATTGGGGCGATGGGAGCTTGACCTCCAGAGCGCTGAAGGCGACAGCACGCGAGCCTGCCGCGCTCGTCCCAGACGGCGCGGAGTTTTTTCTGGTTCTCGCGCAAGTTGCCAATCGTCTGGCGGCCATTGGACAAAGCCGCCTGCAAGTATTATCTTGAGGCTCTGTCCAACGGAGTCGAAACGATGCGTGAAACCAAACCTCAGATGTCCGTCGTCGATCCTGTCTGGCAGCGGCTGTGCGATGAAGGTTTTGAAGCTGTTGCCCGTGAGCCATTACTGGGCGGGCTGATCCATTCCTCGATCCTGCACCACCGCACGCTGGAACGTGCCCTCGCTTACCGGTTTTCACTGAAACTCGCCTCGGGCGAGATGAGCGAGCAGATCCTGCGCGAGTTTGCCGATGAGGCTTTCGATCAGGATCCCGAGCTTGGGGTTAGCGCGCGCGCCGACATCATGGCGGTTTTTGAGCGCGATCCGGCCTGCCACCGTTTTCTGCAGCCTGTATTGTTTTACAAGGGTTTTCAGGCGGTACAGGCCTTCCGCGTCGGGCATTGGCTTTGGAAATCGGGCCGCAAGGATCTGGCCTATTTCGTCCAGATGCGTGTCTCCGAAGTCTTCGGCGTTGATATCCATCCTGCCGCGCGCATAGGCAAAGGCATCATGATCGACCACGCCCATTCCATCGTCATTGGCGAGACGGCAGTGGTTGGCGACAATGTCTCGATGCTGCATTCCGTTACGCTTGGCGGCACCGGCAAGGAAGACGGCGACCGCCATCCCAAGATCGGCAATGGCGTGTTGATCGGGGCAGGGGCCAAGATTCTGGGTAATATAACCATCGGCCATTGCACCCGTGTCGCCGCCGGATCGGTGGTTTTGCACGATGTACCGCCCTGCAAAACCGTCGCCGGCGTGCCTGCCCGCATCGTGGGAGAAGCGGGCTGCGATCAGCCCTCGATGACTATGGACCAGCTGATCAACGGCGAGATCTGAATGAAAAGGGGCCCGAAGACGAATCTTCGGGCCCCCATTTCTTCGCTAGGCTATCCGTCATGGTAAATCCATCGTTTTGGTCCATTTTCTGCCGTCCCTGAGCGGGGCGTTTGCGATTGTGATGATACGTCGCATGATGGCGGTTATGGCGAGTTTGGCGGGTTTCCCGGCGGCTCTGAGGGCA
>CAIYZT010000213.1 GCA_903930735.1 uncultured Paracoccaceae bacterium
ACATTCTTCGCCAGGTCGAGCCCGACAGTGGTAATCTCCGACATGACCGTCCTCCTTTGTGGATCCTCACAGAACCACCTTGGCACATTGATGCCGTCGGGGGGCGGTCACATCATCAATGCCATGATTTGCCCTAGATTTCTTTCCTCAGCAGACCGTATCGAGCTTGAGGCTTGCGTACGTCGCCAGCGCGAGGACCACGGTATTGTCCGCCGGGCAAATGCGATCCTGCTGCTCGACGACGGGGAAAGCTGTGCTCGGATCGCAAAGTTCCTCTACTTGGACGACGATACCATCCGCGGCTGGCATAAAATCTACCTGCAAGAGGGTTGGGATGCGCTTGCCTTCGACGGTCACGAACTCCGGTACCATGACCGGGCGGGTGTCCGGGAGCTGGCACAAGTTCGGGCTGGGGACGCTGGTTGTCGTCAACACCGAGACAATAACCTCGCCGAATTATGCCATTTTGGGCGGGGATTCGACGGACCTGATCACCAACCAAGGCATGATGAACCGGATCGTCGATCTGGGCGCCGGAAATGACGTTCTGGACAACCGCGGCGGCACGATCATCCCGCGATCTATGGCGGCGAGGGCGATGATCTGTTCCGGCCGGCCATCACGGCCGAGAATGTCGACGGCGGGAATGGGTTTGATGCCTTGGATTTGTCCTATCTGAACTCGGGGGTCACGATGGATCTGGCCGTACCGACCGCCAACCGGGGCGCAAGCGTGTTGGCAGACAGCTTTACCTCGATCGAAGCGATCTGGGGCACAACAAAGGGCGATGTGCTTCGCGGCGATGCGGGGAATAATTTGTTCTTGGGCAACAATGGGTCCGACAAACTGTCGGGCGGCGACGGGGCGGACACGCACGACGGCGGGGCGGGCAAGGATACGATGACCGGCGGCAGCGGCGCGGATATCTGCATCTTCTCTACCAAGACCGGTGGCCCGGAGACCATCACCGACTTCACCACGGGCACCGACAAGATTCATCTCGAAGTCTCGCTTTTCGGCCATGGATCCGCAACCGGAGCCATTTCGGCCGTCACCTTTGTGACCTCGACCACCAATGCAGCGCTGGATTCGAACGACCGCTTCATCTTTCGGACCACGGATGGCACCTTGTGGTGTGACAAGGACGGCAACGGCAGCAAAGCGGCGGTAATGGTTGCCAATCTGCAGGACGATGCGGTGCTGGTTGTCGATGATCTTTGGCTGATCTAGGGGCCAAATTCTGACCCTTCACAGCTCCAAATCCTTCCCCTAGTCTGGCAGCAATCTAAGGAGGATTTCATGAACGACACACCACAGGGCTTTGACACGCTGGCCATCCATGCGGGCGCCGCCCCCGATCCGGCCACCGGCGCGCGGCAGATTCCGATTTATCAGACCACGGCCTATGTTTTCCGCGACGCCGATCACGCGGCCAAATTGTTCAATCTGCAGGAAATCGGTTATATCTACTCGCGCCTGACCAACCCGACCGTATCGGCGCTGGCCGCGCGGGTTTGCGCGCTTGAAGGCGGCGCGGGGGCGATTGGCTGCTCGTCGGGCCATGCGGCGCAGATCATGGCTTTGTTCCCGCTGATGGGGCCGGGCAAGAATATCGTTGCCTCCTCGCGGCTTTATGGCGGCACGATCACCCAGTTCAGCCAGACCATCAAACGCTTTGGCTGGTCGGCGAAATTCGTGGATACCGATGATCTGGGTGCGGTGGCCAAGGCCTGCGATCGCAACACCCGCGCGATCTTTTGCGAAACCATCGCCAACCCCGGCGGTTATGTGACCGACATCCCGGCGCTGGCGCGGATTGCCGACAAAAAGGGCATCCCGTTGATCGTCGACAACACCACGGCCACGCCCTATCTGTGCCGCCCAATCGAGATGGGTGCGACTTTGGTGGTCCATTCCGCGACTAAATATCTGACCGGTAATGGCACGGTCACCGGCGGTATCGTGGTGGATTCGGGCAAGTTCAACTGGTCCGCCAGCGATAAATTCCCCAGCTTGTCGCAGCCTGAACCTGCCTATCACGGCCTCACCTTCCACCCGACGCTTGGCGGTATGGCCTTTACCTTCCATTCCATCGCCATCGGCCTGCGCGATCTGGGCATGACGATGAACCCACAGGGCGCCCATTATACGCTGATGGGGATCGAAACCCTCGGCTTGCGGATGCAGCGCCATGTCGAAAACGCGGTCAAGGTCGCGCAATGGCTGGAACAGGATCCGCGCGTCGAATTCGTCACCTATGCCGGTCTGAAGTCGAACCCCTACAACAAACGCGCCAAGAAGATCGTGCCGAAAGGTGCCGGCGCGCTGTTCACCTTTGCGATGAAGGGCGGCTACGAGACCTGCGTCAAGCTGATCGACAATGTAAAATTGTTCAGCCATGTCGCCAACCTGGGCGATACGCGCAGTCTGATCATCCACTCCGCTTCGACGACCCACCGCCAATTGACCGAAGAACAGCAGGTCAAAGCGGGCGCGGCACCGAACGTGGTGCGGCTTTCCATCGGGATCGAAGATGTGGCCGATATCATTGCCGATCTGGATCAGGCGATGACGGCGGCTTTGGCCTGAACCCTGTTTGCCGTCAATCTGACCGGGGTTGACGGCAAACAATGACCAGAACGACGCCGGTTTCTTGCCCGGCTCGTCTTATTGGGTCACGGCTTCGGCGCGAACATTCTGGCAAAGCTGTCGGCCGAGATCAGACGCGTAAGTTCGGTCTTGTTTTCGGCGTACAGGTCATAGGCAGCGTCAAAGTCTGTTGTGTTCGCCAAACACCGCGCAATCAGATCAGCAGATGGGCGGGCGGGAATATCCGATGCCAGTGCATTTTCAACCAGCAGATCACTGATCGAGCGTCCTTTAATAACGATGCCGCAGCCATAGTCACAATCGACAGTGCAGTAATCCAAGTTGGGTTTTTGGAAGACGAAATCCAGATAGGCCTTGTACGACACCCCGCACCATTCGCCGCGCCGAAAGCGGGGCGAGGCGCTTTCTCGGCTGGGGGGCAGGCAGTCATGCACCACAATCACACCACCATCCGGAATGATGGTGAACATCCGGTTCAGATCGCGGGTCGACGTAGCGTAGGTATGCCACCCGTCGACCAGACAAATCTGCGCCTTGCCGCCAGCGGCCTTGAAAGCCTCGATCGGTTGAAGAAGATCCTGGTCCGGCGAGCGGAAGTCAATTCTAACCCCGTCATCAAAGGCGTAAGGTGTGATGTACATCATCCGGCAGGAATTCGGCAGGACGCTGGGGTCGATCTCGGAGAAATGCTGGCCGGTCGAGGGAGTGGCAAGTTCCAGTTAACTCGTGAACCCCAGCCGCTTGGCCAAGGTGTTGACGATTGTCGCCTTGTTCAGGCTGGGCGCCGGCTGAATGTCAGACATGAGGTTTCCCGAAGGATGCGGACCTTGACTTGACTGCTGCAACTCGTGGGGAACGAAAGAGTTTCGCCAGAACCAACATTTCACTTGATAAATCAACGGGCAAGGCATTGCAAGATCCGTCGGCCGCCGGAACTTGGCCGGACTTGCAGGGCAAGGTATCGCACCGCCCATGGAGCAGAGCCAACGGTGTTGCCTTGTCCATATCTGGACAAAATGGAAAGAAAAGGGAAATCAATCCTTTGGCTTTCTGCATTCATCCTATCTTAACGGTTTTCAGTCAACCATAGCATAGGTTACGGTGACCGAGGCCGTGATCCCGATCTGGCCAGAAGCAATCGGAACGGCGCCGCTGGCGGCAGCGTCGGCGCGGAACATCGGGGTTGCGTTGGAATAGCCCGGAACGTCGCTGATCGACTGGATCGCGCCCAAGGTCATCCCCGCCGCCATGGCCAGCAATTCGGCCCGCGCCTTGGCATCGTCCACCGCCATCTTGCGGGCCTCGTCCATCACCGGACGGGGGGTCGAGACTTCAAAGGTGATGCCGTTCAGCGTGTTGGCTCCGTCCGAAATCGAGGCGTCCAGCAGGCTGCCCAGTTGTTCCAGATCGCGAACCCGCACATTCAGGAAATTCATCGCCGAATAGCCCGCGATCGTCGGCATCGAGCCGGTGTCATAGCCGACCCAGTTCGGGTTCAGCGACAGGTTCGAGGTTTGCAGATCCCGGCTTTCGATACCGGCCTCGGTCAGGCGTGCGATCACGGCCGAAACGGCGGTATTATTGGCCGTCATCGCCGCCGAAGCGGTTTCGCCGTCGGTCGTAACCCCCAGCATGATCGTCGCCATGTCCGGGGTCGCCTGCACGGTCGCTTCGCCGGTGACGGTGATGGTGCCGCCCTCCGCCAAAGCCAGCGAAGCCAAAGGCATGGATAGGAGCATACCCAGGGTCAGGGCGCGGGAAAGGCGGGCAGTCTGGGGAGCAAGGGAACGCATTGGGAATACCTCCAAAGGGATCGTTAAGGGTTATCGTGCCCTTGTGACGCAATTGCCCGCGCTTTCCTTGGGGAAAATTTGCCTTTTTCTTTCTTTCGGCAATAAACTGCTCTAGGAAGTGCGTGGGTGGCCCGACGGGCTGCCGCACCCCTTTTCGCTGTGTTAGACGGACGATATGAAGCCTTCATTTGCCCTGGATTTTCGCGACGGATCCGTCGCTGTGTTGCACCGGACTGCGCGGGGCTGGATGCCGGTCGGCCAGACCTCATTCGGCAGCCCCGACATGGACGAGGCTTTGTCCTATCTGCGCTCGACGGCTTTGGGCCTTTCGCCGGGGGGCGTGGCGAGCAAGCTGATCATCCCCAATGACCAGATTCTCTATATCTCGGTGAATGCGCCGGGCCCGGATGACGCCAAACGCCGCGAACAAATCGCGGTCGCCTTGGAAGGGCGCACCCCCTATGCGGTGGCTGATCTGGTGTTCGATTGGTGGGGCAAGGGCGACGAGGTGAATGTCGCCGTGATCGCCCGCGAGACGCTGGACGAGGCCGAGGGTTTCGCCCATACGCACCGGTTCAACCCGCTGTCCTTTGTCGCCGTGCCGGATAATGGCCTGTTCCAGGGCGAGCCTTGGTTTGGCACGACAAGGGTTGCAGACCAGATCCTGGCCCCTGGCGAAAAAGTGGACCGCGATCAGGATCCGGTGCGTATCATGGGCCGGGATCTGGCGCAGGAACCTGAAGCCAAGACTGCGGCGGTTTCCGGCCCCGCAGAACCTGTCTCGCCGCCGGTACCCGAACCCATTGCCGCGCCTTTGATTGCCGATGTGGCACCCGAGCCGGTAGAGGTCGCGGCGCCGCAACCCCCGCCCCCAGATCCCGAGCCGGTTGCCCAAACCTACGTGCCGCCAGCTTTCGAGCCTGCACCGGAGCCGGCCCTCGAAGCACGTCCGGCGCCTGCACCTGCGCCCGCTGCGATGCCCGAACCTGTTGCCAAATCCCCGGTTCAATCCGCCGCGGCCGCGCTCGATCCATTGCCAGATTGGTCGCCGGTTCAGATTGCCGCCCCAGCGCAGGCCCCCTTGCTGGCCCCCATCGCCGCCGAAAGACCGCAAGACCTGCCCTCGCCAGCACCGATGCCCGCCGATGAACCCTTCGAACAGGTCACATCGGCCCAACCCATGCCCGCCCCTGCGCAAGTCGTTGAAGCCGAAGAGGCGCCGATGGCTTTGGATGTGGACGACGAGGTTGCGGATGCCGCGCCGCCCGCCGCTGCGGCAAAGCCAAAGCCAGAACCGGCACTGGGATTTTCCTTGTTGCGGGCTTTCACTTCGCGCCGCCAATATCCTGCGCCCGCAGCGCCGGTCAAGGCCGAACCCAGCATCGCGGCTCCAGCCGAAGCCAATCTGGCGGCCACATTGGCGGCATCCCTGACGGCGCGTCCGGCCCCAGAGCTCTCCAAGCTGTCAATTTCCACGGCAGACAGCACACCGGCGGCTGCCCCAGTTTCCGATGCCCCGCCGCGCAATCTGGCGCTCGAAAGCTCTGGAATGGCGGTTATCGGGGCGGCGGGCGCGGCCCAGCGTCCCATGCACGCGCCGGGCAAGTTGACGGCCGAACGTCCTTCGCTGGCACGGCCCTTGCCGGGTCAGGCCTTGGCCAAAGGCA
Source organism: uncultured Paracoccaceae bacterium (assembly GCA_903930735.1). Classification (GTDB taxonomy): domain Bacteria; phylum Pseudomonadota; class Alphaproteobacteria; order Rhodobacterales; family Rhodobacteraceae; genus CAIYZT01. The sequence continues at coordinate 6,071 of CAIYZT010000213.1, forward strand.
ATGGCGCAAAGGCGGCGAAGGGACTGCGCGGGTTTGGCGCCTTCGTAGCCTCCCCCTCGATCGGCGGGGCGAAAAAGCCGCGCGCCGCCCTTCCTTCTTTGCCAGCCGGCACACAACTATCCGCAAATCCAAGCGGGCTTAGCCCGGCACGGCCCGCCACCCGGCCCATTGGCCTTGGCACAAAGCCGATCCGCAAGCGCGGCAAACCGCGCTATCTAGGCCTGATACTTACATGTATCTTGTTGGTTTTGCTGGCTTTGGTGGCGGCATGGGCAAGCTTCTTTATCGCCTTTAACGACACCCAAGGCGAATCAACAACCCAAGTCGCCGCGACCGAGCAGTCCGATCTGACCGACCTGCCCGCCCCCGAAGACGAAATGCTTGCCGATATGCAAGATCCGGCGGATTTCACCGAAGCCGAGCCCTTGGATACCGCCGATATCGCCCTAACCGAGCCGGTCGCCGCACCGGAGGCTGCGCCGCAAACCGGGCTTGTCTCGGAGACCGGGGCAAGCACGGTCACCCCAACGGGCACCCCGCAGGACGAGATTTTTCTGGCCGGCATAGATACCGCGCCCCAACCCACCGACCCCTCGGCGTTGGGGGCGCCCACTGCCCGCACAGATGCCTTACCGGCCTTGGCGGCGGCTCCTCCGCCCTTTGGAACGATTTATCAGTTCGATGCGGATGGCCAGATCATCCCGACGCCCGAGGGAATAGCCACTCCCGAGGGCGTTTTGCTTGTTGCCGGTCGCCCGGCCTTGGTTCCGACCTCTCGCACTGCTGCGGTGGTGGCTGCTGCGGCAGCGCGCCTACCCGCCGCCGCAGTGCCAGAGGCCGGAGGAGCGCCGGTCGCCTCGGGTAACTCTTCGACCGTCCCGATTGACCCTGCCGCCACCGAAACCGACGCCACCGATGCAGTAGAACCCGAAGCGCCAGTATTTGCCGATCCCGCCCTAAAGGGCCTGCGTGCCCTGCCGCGCCCGGCGAGTTTGCAGGTGCCATCGCAAACCGGCTTCGCCCAGGATCCCGCCCTCGCACCCGGCAGCGACAGCCGATTTGCCAGCCTGCGCCCCCAGCCGCGCCCCGCCGCAATCGTGGCCCTTGCCGCGCCTAATGTGGACCAGGCGGCGATTGAATCGGCCGTTCAATCCGCCTCCTTGGTGATTGGCGGTGAGGTTTTGCCGCAAGATGTCAGCCCGCTTGCGGTCTCGGTTTCGCTCATTCCCGCCGCAAGGCCGGCCGAGCTTGAACAAACGGCCAGCCTGCAAGAAGCCTCGGCCAATACCAGCGATCAAAGCGCCGCCGAAGCTGATTCCGAACCGGAACATGACGGGGCAATGCCGAGCCTGCCCACCAGCGCCTCGGTTGCAAAACAGGCGACGGTGACGAACGCGGTCAACCTGTCGGAGCTGACCCTGATCGGCATCTATGGCACCGAAAGCAGCCGCTACGCGCTGGTTCGCCAGCCCAACGGCCGGATGGTCAAAGTCAAAGTGGGGGACAAGCTGGATGGCGGCAAGGTCGTGGCCTTGGCGACCTCGGTGCTGACCTACCAAAAATCGGGCCGCGCCGTGACCTTGGAAATGCCGCGAACCTGAGCCCGCCCTTCAGATCACCCCGCGCGCGATCTGATCCGCCTCGATGGATTCGAACAGGGCTTTGAAGTTCCCCTCGCCAAAACCGTCGTCACCCTTGCGCTGGATGAACTCGAAAAAGATCGGGCCGATCATGGTCTTGCTAAAGATCTGCAGCAGGATCCGCGTCTCGCCGCCGTCCAGGACACCCTCGCCGTCGATCAGAATCCCATGCTTTTGCAGCCGATCCAAGGGCTCGTCATGGCCGACAACGCGGGTCTTGGACAGATCGTAATAGGCGGCAGGCGGTTTGGGCATGAAGGTCAGCCCGCGCTGCGCGATCTCGTCCGTGGCCGCATAGATATCAGCCGCGCCGACCGCAATATGCTGGATCCCCTCGCCATTATAGCGCCGCAGATATTCGACGATCTGGCCGGTCTCTCCGCGATCCTCGTTGATCGGAATCCGGATGCGCCCGCAAGGCGACGTCAGCGCGCGGCTGTGTAACCCGGTGAATTTTCCAGCAATATCAAAGAACCGGATCTGGTGGAAATTGAACAGGGATTGGTAGAACTCAAACCATTTGTCCATGTTTCCGCGATGCACGTTATGGGTCAGATGGTCCAGATAGTAGAAACCAACGCCCGTCTGTTTTGGTGTGGAGGTCCGGTTAAACTCGGCCTCGTAGGGGT